>NZ_JAKUDY010000007.1:0-215005 GCF_022662635.1 Bacillus cereus group sp. BfR-BA-01522
AGGTGCTCTACCAAGCTGAGCCACTTCCCGTTAATGGCGCGCCCGAGAGGAGTCGAACCCCTAACCTCTTGATCCGTAGTCAAACGCTCTATCCAATTGAGCTACGGGCGCTTATTTGTAATATTTTTCATCGCCATCTCTTAGCGACTTAATCATCTTATCATAACACATTTTTAATTGCAAGCACTTTTTTATTTTTCTTTGGTGCGGCCGAGAGGACTTGAACCTCCACGGGGTTGCCCCCACTAGGCCCTCAACCTAGCGCGTCTGCCATTCCGCCACGACCGCGTATGCGGGTGAAGGGAGTCGAACCCCCACGCCAAAGGCGCCAGATCCTAAGTCTGGTGCGTCTGCCAATTCCGCCACACCCGCGGAAATAAAAAAGAGTGAGCCATGAAGGACTCGAACCTTCGACCCTCTGATTAAAAGTCAGATGCTCTACCAACTGAGCTAATGGCTCATAAATGGCTGGGCTAGCTGGATTCGAACCAGCGCATGACGGAGTCAAAGTCCGTTGCCTTACCGCTTGGCTATAGCCCATCATTTTTTTTGTAATGCAAAATATTATATCATAGAAACAAATAAAAAACAACTGCTGATAGCAGAAGTTGAAATGGCGGTCCCGACCGGGGTCGAACCGGCGATCTCCTGCGTGACAGGCAGGCATGTTAACCACTACACCACGGGACCATTTGAACTTAATCTACCTATTTCTATGCAAGATATGGTGGAGGATGACGGGATCGAACCGCCGACCCCCTGCTTGTAAGGCAGGTGCTCTCCCAGCTGAGCTAATCCTCCAAAAGTGGTGACCCGTACGGGATTCGAACCCGTGTTACCGCCGTGAAAGGGCGGTGTCTTAACCACTTGACCAACGGGCCAATAAATGGCAGAGAAGAAGGGATTCGAACCCTCGCGCCGCGTTAGCGACCTACTCCCTTAGCAGGGGAGCCCCTTGAGCCTCTTGGGTACTTCTCTGTATAACTCCGCAGGTAGGACTCGAACCTACGACCGATCGGTTAACAGCCGATAGCTCTACCACTGAGCTACTGCGGAATAAAGACAATTTGTATCTTATAAAATTTCACGTTGTAAGTCAAGATGTTTTTTTACATTTTGTTCAAACGTGACATGCTTATAATATACTGGATTGCTTTTTAACTGTCAAGGCGTTTTTCAATTTGTTTTACTTTCCCCTTGCACCTTCCGCACACATATTTTCTTATATTCATTTGACGCCTACGTACATATTGAAACGAACACTCCACACATTCATATACATACGTTCTCTCTCCTTTATTTGATACAGGCATTCTCTTACAAAATCGAGGTGCATCCACTTTTTCTAATAGTTGACGAAAGTCACGATCCCTATGCTGATATCCTTTTCCTTCAATATGCAAATGATAATGGCATAGTTCATGCTTAATGATTCCAATCAATTCTTCTCTCCCGTATAATTTGTAGTAATGATAATTCAGTTCTATATTATGACTTTTTAATACATATCGCCCGCCTGTTGTCCGTAATCGCATATTAAATGTCGCTCTATGTAAAAATGGCATTTCAAAATATCGTAATGATATTTCTTCTACAAGTCTTTGAATTTCTTTGTCATTCACCTGTATTCCTCCCAAATGAAAAATAAATTTACACTTTTCTTGCTTTTGATACATATATTAAATAGTACATATACCCATCCTCATACAAAAGGCAGAACTTCTATAAAGTGAAACTTTAATCAGTAGGTTTCTTCATCTCTACTGATTATAAACTTTCACCAACCGGGCTGTTTGTTACCGGCAGTAGGGCTTCCAACCTATCTTCCTTGCTTCTCTCTGCATCTTGAGGCGAGAGTCTTACTGTCCTAAAATGGCGGGATAAATGATAGAAGTCTCTTCCCTAAACTCTTATAGGGCGTTTCTAACACAACACATCTATATGCCTTTTCACACAAAGAAACTACTTATTTGAGTAGGATAAAACAAGGAGGGATACGCGTGCCCACATGGCTTCGAAAACAAATGCAGCGTGCATATTTTGAAAAAAACCGGTATCAAATTAAGCTTTTAAATGAATGCTGGTTTTATTATAGCAACACAAATCAAAATTCGACTGCACTTCCACGTTCCTAACGAATACTTATTTTTTTATCACGCAAACTACCATAAAGAAAAGAGAGCAATCTTTTCTGCTCTCTTTTCTTTCTTACTCGATAGGCAACATGGATAAAGCTACACGTCCCTTTTTCATATCCACATCATCTACCCATACCTTTACAATTTGTCCAACCGACACAATATCTAATGGATGCTTTACAAATTGCTTACTTAACTTAGAAATATGTACCAATCCATCTTGCTTCACACCAATATCTATAAAAGCACCGAAATCAACAACGTTTCGAACAGTCCCTTCTAATTCCATACCGCGCTTTAAATCTTCTAGTTTCAAAATACCTTTTTTAAGCAACGGTTTCGGTAATTCATCACGTAAGTCGCGTTCAGGGCTAATTAAAGCATCTATAATATCCATTAAAGTAGGTTCACCGATATTGGTTTCTGAAGATAATTTCGAAACGTCTACTCCTTCTAAACGTTTTTGTAGTTCTGGTGTTCCTACATCTTGAATTGTTAACCCTATTTTGTTTAATAGCAATTCAACATTCTTATACTGTTCAGGATGAATACTTGTTCGGTCTAATGGGTTTTCTCCTTCTAGTATCCGTAAGAAACCGATACATTGTTCATATGTTTTCGCACCTAGTCGCGGTATTTTCTTAAGTTCTGCACGATTTGTAAATTTTCCATTCTCTTCGCGTTTTACAACAATATTTTTCGCAACTGTTTTGGATAATCCTGATACATATTGCAATAGTGGCACCGAAGCTGTATTTACATTTACCCCAACTTGGTTAACAGCTGTTTCTACTACAAATGTTAATGATTCGTTCAATCTCTTTTGCGATACATCATGTTGATATTGCCCCACTCCAACTGATTTTGGATCTATCTTTACCAATTCAGCAAGCGGATCTTGTAAACGACGACCAATTGAAACCGCACTTCTCTCCTCAACTTGTAAATCCGGAAATTCTTCACGTGCTAAATCAGAAGCTGAATATACACTAGCTCCCGCCTCATTGACAATCATGTAAAATACATCTTGTTTAACATCTTGCAAGGCATCCACAATAAATTCTTCTGTTTCCCTTGAAGCTGTTCCATTTCCAATTGCAATCATTTGTACTTTATACTGATTTATAATAGAAAGAACTTTCTGTTTTGCATCATCGTACTTTTTCACAGGCGGATGCGGATAAATGACATCAATATGCAGTACCTTTCCTGTATCATCGACTACTGCTAATTTACAGCCTGTTCTATATGCAGGATCTACCGCCAATACGACTTTCCCTTTCATAGGCGGCTGCAATAATAAGTTACGCAAATTCTCAGCAAAAATATGAATCGCTTGCTCTTCTGCTACTTCTGTTAATTCCTTACGAATTTCCCTTTCAATCGACGGCTGAATTAAACGTTTATATCCATCTTCAAGCGCTAATTGTACATACATGGCACTTTTCGAAGATTCATCACAAATCACTTTCTTATGTAAAAAACGAAGCACTTCTTCTACAGGCGGCACAATAGAAACTTTTAATATCTCTTCTTTTTCACCACGATTCATAGCTAGCACACGATGTGGTACAATTTTTTGGATTGCTTCTTCATAACCGTAATACATCTCATATATGTTCTTTTCATCTTTTTCTTCATCTTTCACAGAAGAAGAAATCATTCCCTTTTTAAACGTAACATTTCGAATCCAAGTGCGATAGGAAGCGTCATCTGAAATCATTTCCGCAATAATATCCTGCGCTCCTTGCAATGCGTCCTCTGCCGAGTCCACTTTTTTCTCAGTATTTATAAAGGACTTTGCTTTAAATAGCGGTTCCTCTTTTGAAAATAGCAATAACCATTCTGCTAACGGCTCTAGCCCTTTTTCCTTTGCGATCGTTGCTTTTGTTCTTCTCTTTTCTTTATAAGGACGGTATAAATCCTCTACTTCCTGTAATTTTGTTGCAGCAATAATCTGTTGGTGCAACTCTTCTGTCAATTTACCCTTTTCCTCGATTAGACGAATCACTTCTTCTTTTCGCTCTTCGAGTTGCATGACATACTGCCATCTATCTAAGATTGCACGAATCTGCACTTCATCTAAAGAACCTGTCCATTCTTTTCGGTAACGAGCAATAAATGGAACTGTGTTACCCTCTTCTGTTAATTGAATCACATGACGAATTTGTTTTTCAGTAAAGCCTAATTCTTTTACTAACATTTTCATTAACACTTGACGATTATCTACCATTTCCATATATAATCGAAACCTCCTCTAATAAAAAAAGTTGCCCCTACAAAGAGCAACTTAAACTGCCGATTTAAAAATCTATTAGTCCTAAACTAATTTGTAAAGCCTCATCTACACGAATCATCATCACTTCATCTAAATGTGTGATTTTGTCCGTTAAGCGTTGCTTATCAATTGTTCGAATCTGCTCGAGCAAGATCACAGAATCCCTCTCAAATCCGTACTTCTTCGCATCAATCTCCACATGCGTGGGCAATTTTGCTTTCTGAATCTGTGCAGTAATCGCTGCTACAATCACAGTCGGACTAAAACGATTTCCGATGTCATTTTGAATGACAAGAACCGGACGAACGCCTCCTTGCTCAGAACCAACAACTGGGGAAAGGTCTGCAAAATACACGTCGCCGCGTTTTACAATCAAAATATTACCCCCCGCTTACTAAGCGTTCTACTGTATGAGCTGCTTCATACTCTGCTAAGAAAGCTTCAGATGCAATACCAAGATTAATTTTTCCCATTTCAATGTACCCACGTCGCATTGATTCATGTTGGTAGCGTTTTTTCGTCTTATGTTGACGCAATAACAGTTGTGTTGCCTGGCAAATTAGTTCATGGCGATTCTTATTCTCTTGTTTTCCAATCCCGTCCAATTCCGTCACCACTTGCTTTGGCAACCGAACCACGATTTCAGTAGTTACACTTGATTCGGACACAAAAATACACCTCCACCGTCAACTACACACTCAAATATATATGACACCTATTGTAATAATACCATTGTATGGAGCCTGTTGCAAAGACTTCCTTATTCCTTGCTTATGTTTTCCAATTCACAAACAAAACATTCATTCTCTTTTATTTTTCCTTTTCTAATTTCAACATCATATAATACCTTTATGCCTACGAGCTAATCTTAAATACTTCTTTTATATATCATTCAAATAGTTGATTACTTCTACTACTTTCCCATTTCGAATGAATATACGCGGTACACGAAAACTAGTCGTTGTTATAATCTCGTAATTAATCGTACTTGTGTACTCCGCAACTTCTGCTGCGTGAATATATTCACTCCCTTGTTTGCCAATAAGTGTGACTTTTGTACCAAGAGAAACTTTATAAGGAAGACGCAACATCAATTGGTCCATTGTAACTCTACCTACAATCGGAACTCGTTTTCCATTTACAAGCACTTTAAATCCTTGTAATCTTCTAAGCCAGCCATCCGCATAACCAATCGGTATGGTAGCAATCCACTCCTCCGTCCTCGTCTGATACGTAACACCATAGCTAACCCCATCTCCTTTCATAACTTGCTTAATATGTGCAACAGTTGAATGAAGAGAAAGGGCCGCTTCTAATTGTATTGGTAAAAAAGGGCTTATTTCTATAGATGGTGTTACCCCATACATTGCAATTCCGATCCGAACAGCATTAAATGTAATTCCATGGAATCTCAAAGTAGCTGCACTATTCGCTGCATGAACAAGCCTCGGACTGACTCCAAGTTTTTCCAACCAACTCAGTTGCTCTAAAAATGTATTGTATTGTTTATCAAAGTACGATGTCTCTACTTCGTCCGCTGTTGCAAAATGTGTATAAACTCCTTCAAACTCTAGAAATGGAGCATTTTCTAAACTTCTTAAAAATCCTTCTAATTCCCCGCGCTCACGAATCCCAATTCTCCCCATACCACTATCAAAGTTAAGATGAAATTTCATTGAAACTGGACTATTCCAAAGTTTTATCGCTTCTTCCACCCATTCTTTTTGAAACACAGTTAATGTAACATCATGTTCCGCAGCTACATTTACATCGCGTGGCGCTGAGGGACCTAATACTAAAATAGGTGCTGTAATACCTGCACGCCGAAGGATCAAAGCTTCATCTAAAAACGCAACTGCTAATCTTGTCGCTCCGGCCTCTAATGCTGTTTTGGCTACTGGTACATAGCCATGTCCATATGCATTCCCTTTTACTACAGCAAAAATCTCTACATCATCTCGGATTAATTCTTTAATGCGCGTAACATTGTTATAAATTGCATCCAAGTCTACTTCAACCCACGTATCACGGTAAAACGATAATTCTTCCATAAAAAAACACTTCCTTATATAAGATATACGAAGCTTATTCTTTTATATGCAACTTTTCACGAAATCCATTCCTTGAAGTAAGAAAAAACGTGGTGTATATATCACCACGTCTAAAAAAGGTCATTTCACCTGCTTTTCTGTAACAGAACGAGCAACCATTAACAACTCTTCTTGTTTTAAACCTTTAGACACAAGCATATATTCCACTCCGTTATGAGACCATGTTAAGGAGTCCTTTGTTAATGCGCCAATTGTAAAGCCTAGGTCAACTAACTCTCCACTTACACGAATTGGCGACGAAGCCTCCGCAGCTTTTGCCTTTTCTTGTATTAAAGTAAAAGATTTCTTCTCTCCAGTGTATGTGAGAATCGCACGCTTGCCACTGTCTGTCTTTAACTCTTTCTCTTCTTTTAAAACAACACCTTGCGGGGTATCGCGCGGATATAAAATAGCAAATGACTTATCTTCTTTCACAGTTGTTTGTACATCCATTTGTGCTCTTGACATATTTTGTTTCATATCAAAAGCACCTTTATCAAATTTTGCATCAAATTTCACCTTTGAGAAGTCGACTTTCACAAGAACATTTTGATCGTTATCCATTAGTTTTACTGAAACAGGTGCTAAATCACTCTTATTCAATTTTATTTCCTGCTGTGGTAACATGTTTTGATGATGATAATTCGTTTTTGTCTTAAATACATAGTATTTATCGGTCTTTTTAAACGAGAGATTCTTCTTATCCTTTAAGATGTCCCTTACAAGCGACTCATATAAATAAGCTTGACTGCTATTTTGTGGCCAATCGCTTTGGAAGCGAAAACTTTTATTAAGAGATGGTGTTAACACAAACACACCTTCATTATTTCTTAAAATAATTTGACTTTGATCTTTCTTCGCATTTTTCAAATTCACACGGTAATAAGCAGGCTCTTTGTGCCAAACTTCTACTTTGTACTCTTGCGGCTCATTTCCCGTCTTAATAGACAATGTTGCTTCAGCCTGGTAGCTCTTCATCCCTTTCACTTTCGCTTCTAAATCCCGCACAACATCTTCCTGTTTCTTCTCCATACAACCCGCTAGCACAAAAACGGTCAATAAACCGACAATCACTAAAAATAGCTGCCTTTTCATCATTTCAGCCCCTTTGCCCCATAAATAAATGGAAGATATTTCTTCCCTATCGCTACCTCAAATATATGAGACAAAGCTTCAAAATATGCAGACTAGCATGACGGGCTTTCTAAAACAACTTGAGCAACTGCGAATTCTCTACTATGACTAATGGATAGATGGACAATATATTCCGTATTTGTAAAAAGTACTGGTTTCCCTTTTTGATCATTTTTTATTTCAATATCTAAAAAACTCACTTCTTTTCCAATACCCGTTCCAACAGCTTTAGAATACGCCTCTTTTGCTGCAAATCTTCCAGCTACAAATTCTACAAGACGCTTCCCCTTTAACTTAGCAGCAACGTCGCGTTCTGTTTCAGTCAAAATCCTTTCTATAAAGTTCAGTTTTCCATTTATCATCTTTTCAATTCGATTTAACTCAATAATGTCTATCCCAATACCTAGAATCATTCTAACAATCCCCTTCTTCTATTTCTCTCTCTTCATTCATATTGTAAGAATAACAGAGAATCTTTCCGATGCAAAAGGTGGGATTATAAAATGCCAAGGATATTGCCATATATACGAATCAGCTCACAACCCGTCACCTTCTCTTTACTCTTCTTACAAGTGTTTATGATGCTATTGGGACATTTTTTCTTCTCTACTTTAGCCGCCTACAATGAATACATATCTAATGGAGAATGGTGGCGATTTATAACTTCCCTTTTTCTTCACGTCGACTTTCAGCATTTTCTTTCAAATATGATTTGTTTACTTATTCTCGGCCTTTCAATTGAAAAATACTTAGGTAGCATCGCTTTTTCTATTATTTTTTTTACCGCTGGTATTAGCGGTAATATTCTCTCTTACCTCATTATGTCCATTACATATATCCATACTGGGGCATCCGGTAGCATATTTGGTCTACTCGGCGCACAACTTTTCATTTTTTACAGCCACTATCGCGATGCAAACGGAAAGGAACTCATGTTATTTTTTTCAATTCTATTTATCCTTCTCCTCTTTACTTTCTTTCATTCTTCTTCTAATCCTATCAGCCATTTAACCGGTCTCTTAATCGGTGGTATTTTGGCACCTTTTTTACAAAACACGCGTTAATGTAGAACTTATAGAATGGAAGGGCTCTCACTATGCTGCATCTTCTCTTTTTAGTATCATATATGCACAAAAAAAGGATGATTCAAAAATCATCCTTTTTTTATTAAGCTTGTGGCTTACGGCTATGATGCTTTCTTTCACCACGTCCATTTGAAGAGCCAGAGCGACCTTCACCTTTACGACCACGGCTGCGATTACGATCGCGATTACGGCCATCACGGTCACGACTACGGTTGCGGTTACCATCACGATATCCGCCGCTTCGTTTCTTAGAACCACGTGAAATTACAGGCGGTTCTGATGTTAAAGAGATTGGCGTTGTATCCGGCTCTTTTGTCATCATTTTTAAAGCAGCTGCTACAACCGCTACAGAATCATTTTCTTCTAACATTTCTTCTGCAATACGCTTGTAGTATGATAAATTGTCATTTTCAATTGCACTTTGTAGTTTTTCCGCAATTAGACGTTGTTGCCCTTCTAATGCTTCATCCAGCGTTGGTGCTTTCATGCGATCCATTTTACGCTTTGTTGTACGCTCGATATTTTTCAATTGTCCCATTTCACGCGGTGTTACAAATAACATCGCAAGACCCGTTTTACCAGCACGTCCCGTACGGCCAATACGGTGAACGTATGATTCTGGATCTTGTGGAATGTCAAAGTTGTATACGTGCGTTACACCTGAAATATCAAGACCACGTGCTGCTACATCCGTTGCAACAAGAACTTCAATAGAACCTTCTTTGAATTTACGAAGTACGGACATGCGTTTCGCTTGTGTTAAATCACCATGAATCCCTTCCGCTGCATAACCGCGTAAGTTTAGTGCTTCTGATAATTCATCAACACGGCGCTTTGTACGACCGAATACGATTGCAAGTTCTGGAGATTGAATATCTAATAAACGTGTTAATACGTCAAATTTTTTCTTTTCTTGTACTTCTAAATAGAACTGCTGGATATTTGGCATTGTTACTTCTTTTGCTTTTACTTTAATGTGCTGAGGCTCAGTCATGAAACGCTCCGCAATGCGACGAATCGGCTCTGGCATTGTCGCTGAGAATAATAGCGTTTGATGCGTTTCTGGCACATCTGTTAAAATCGCTTCAATATCTTCAATAAAGCCCATGTTTAGCATTTCATCCGCTTCATCAAGAACAACCGTTTCTACATTTTGCAAACGAAGTGTTTTACGATTGATATGATCTAAAATACGTCCTGGCGTACCAACAATAATGTGTGGACGTTTTTTTAGTGCACGAATTTGACGGTTAATATCTTGGCCACCATAGATTGGTAAAATACGAACGCGCTTATGTTGACCAATTTTATAAAGTTCTTCACCTACTTGAATTGCTAATTCACGTGTTGGCGCGATCACAATTCCTTGAACCATTTCTTTATTTGTGTCCACTTTTTCTAATAGTGGTAATCCGAATGCAGCTGTTTTTCCTGTACCTGTTTGCGCTTGCCCAATAATGTCTTTACCTTGCAATGCATGTGGAATTGTTTCAGCTTGAATTGGTGTAGCCTCTTCAAAGCCCATTTTTTCAACAGATTGCAGTAAAGAATCGCTTAATCCTAATTCTCGAAATGTTGTCAATGTTACTTCTCCTTTTCTTATCCTAGTACTTATCATTTAAAAAAAGGCTTTTTCCGTGTTTGCGGAAAAGCCCTTTTCCTGAATGCTCACGTATATAAACGGGCGTATATTCGTCACGAAAATACTTCTAAACGTTATTACACTTTATCAATTATAAGTTTTGTATGTGTAAAAAGCAAACCCCAACTGTTACCTTATTTCATAATATAGGGCTTTTTTCTTCACTTTCTCTTTTCAACTTTCACTGTAAGCGCTTATTATAAGTTTCTGCTATTTTCGTGATGAACATTCCTATTTATATACCCCAATTATTTCAACATTGTAATGATTTCTTCCATTTTCATCCCGCGAGATGCTTTCACCAACACGACATCTTCCATATCTACAATATCTTTTAGATTTTTCACTAATTCTTCCTTATTGTCATACGCCTTCACACGTTCATTTGGGAAATTAATTTTTGCTCCTTCAGCAATTTGAGCTCCTAATCTACCATATGTGAATACATAAGAAATTCGTGCAGGATCAATGAGCTTACCTACCTCATAATGAAATTGTACTTCTTGATCTCCAAGTTCTAACATATCACCCAGAACAACAATCTTTTTAGCAAACCCATCTAAACCATTCATCAAATGAAAAGCAGCTTCCATTGCAGTTGGACTTGCATTGTACGCATCATTAATAATTGTTAATCCGCTATTTGTTTTTACAACTTCCATACGCATTCCTGTCATTTGGAGCGTCACTAGACCTTGTTTCATTTCTTCCCATGTCACCCCAAAGTATTTCGCAATTGCCATCGATGCAAGTGCATTATATACATTATGCTTCCCAAGAACAGGCAAATAGAACAATACATTTTCATCTCGGTTCATTGTAAAATGCGTCCCAGTTGCTTGTAATGTCACAGAAGTTGGATAATAATCATTCGCTCTAGCATCTCCAAATGTAATCGTCTCTACCGCTAAATCCATCTTCGGTACGCGATTTGTTAATAAAGGCTCATCCCCGTTATATACAAATACTCCACCTTCTTGTAATCCGGTAACAATCTCAAGCTTCGCTTCTGCAATTGCATCTCGAGAACCTAAATCCATCAAATGAGCTTCGCCAATGTTTGTAATAATCGCTGCATTCGGACGAGCTAACTTAGATAAAAATTCAATTTCTCCTCTACTAGACATTCCCATTTCTAAAACAGCAATTTCTGTATCCTCTTCCAAATTTAAAATCGTAAGAGGTAGGCCGATATGATTGTTAAAATTACCTTCTGTTTTTTGGACTTTAAATTTAGTTGCAAGAAGACTCGTCACAATATCTTTTGTAGATGTCTTACCATTACTTCCTGTTACCCCAACAACTTTTACATTCAATTGATCACGATAGTTTTTAGCTAACATTTGCAATGCTTCCAATGTATCTTCCACAAAGATAACTGGCATATTCGCAGGTGGGTTTTGTACATCTCTTTTCCAAAGTGTAGCTACAGCACCGCTCTCTATTGCTTTCTCTACAAATGAATGACCATCAAAACGTTCACCTTGAATTGGCACATATACATTCCCTTTTTCCATTTTCCGTGTATCAATTGAAACACCTTGCGCAGTCATATCAAAATATTTCTCTGCTAAGCCTGTTCCATTTACCATTTTCTCGATTTGCTTTAACGTTCTTTTTATCATATGAAACACTCCTTATATAGGGGAAGCACTATTCTTGTGAATAGTGCTTCCCCCTTTTTTTGTTAGATTGTATATTTAATTTTTTGTTTTTCCTTATGACGCTCAATTGCTAAACGAATTAATTCTTCAATTAACTCTGGATATGACAACCCCGTATGTTGCCATAATAACGGGAACATGCTAAATGGTGTAAATCCTGGCATTGTATTTACTTCATTAATATAAACTTCGCCATCTTTTGTTAAAAAGAAGTCAGCTCTTGTTAAACCCGCACCATCCAAAGCTTGGAATGCACGAATTGCATCTCGTTGAATTGTAGCTGTTTCTTCTTCTGTAATTTCAGCAGGGATAATTAATGCTGTATCACCATCAATATATTTCGATTTATAATCATAGAATTCTTTCTTAGGTACGATTTCACCTACAACAGAACATTTCGGATCATCATTTCCTAAAACGCCCACTTCCACTTCACGACCGATAATATTTTCTTCTACAATAATTTTACGGTCAAATTGGAAAGCTTCCTCAAATGCTTTCTCTAATTCTTCACGATCTTTACATTTATTAATACCAACGCTTGATCCAAGGTTTGCTGGTTTTACAAAACATGGATATCCTAGCGCTTCTTCTACTTTTTCATAAGCTTCTTCACGATTTTTCTCCCATACACTGCGAACGAAAGATGTATATTTTGCCTGGTTTAATCCAGCCTCTGCAAAAATATTTTTCATCACAACTTTATCCATACCAGCAGCTGATGCTAACACACCATTCCCAACATATGGTATATTCATTAATTCTAATAGTCCTTGTACCGTTCCATCTTCACCGTTTGGCCCGTGTAGCAATGGGAAAATAACATCAATTGCTTCCTCTTGCTTAGAAGCAGGTGCAGGGATAATTTCTGTACTTAGTGATACCGGAGAAATGGCATTCGCTTCTCCACTCATTTGTAAAGCTTGCACACTTGTTACTTCGCCTTCAATGCGTTCCCCACGCATCCATTGGCCTTGCTCTGTAATATAAATTGGATGAATCTCGAATTTTTCTTGATTTAATGCTTTAATAGCAGCTAGAGCTGTTTGTAATGAAACTTGATGCTCTGCTGATTTCCCACCATATAATAAACCTAATTTAATTTTCGTCAATGAAATCACCCTAACCAATTGTTTTCATTTTTCTATTTTAGCACTTTTTATAAAAATAGGTAGTTCTATTTGAAATAAAATGAAACTTCCACAAATAATAGAAAAGCACCGTGTATTGGTTTCTCTATTAGAAGTATATAATGTGAAACTTTAATCAGTGGGGGGCTTCATCCCCCACTGATTATGATCCTTCACCAATCGGGCTGTTACGGGCCTCCCTACTCCCACCTATCTTCCTTGCTTCTTTCTGAATCTTGAGGCGGGAGTCTTACTGCCCTAAAATATGAAAAATTCATTCCTTTTGTGTATGTCACCTATTCATTATAAAGATTGCTTTACTGCATTTTCCTTTTGCTTCTTTTCAACAAGATGATCTAATGATATGTATACAAGACCTGCTACTATGCAGCCTATCGCTAAAATTGTAAATAATAAGTGCCCTAATAAGCGGTCAAGTAACACACCTCCTAAAAGAGGCCCAAACGCATTCCCTGTAATCCATTGCAAACTTGCCGCACCCATATATGTCCCGCGTAAATGTTCCGGTGCTAAATTAGCAACAAATGTCATTTGTACAGGAGACATAATCATCTCTCCTAATGTGTATACAGCATATATAATTAGCAATATGATGAAGAGAACTGTCACATTGGTTCCAAAGTTGCCAAACCATTTTGGTACCCATCCTATAAAAAACAAACCAAATCCAAATAGCCACGCACCATATAACATCGTCTTCCCAACCGGCTTATCTGTTGCCCATTTAGAAATTTGAAATTGAAATAAAACAACTAGTAGGCCATTTAAAGCCATTAAATATGGGTACGGATTATTTTTCCCCAATATATCTTTCATTTCATTATCAAAATGAAGCGGGAGCATTCCCTCCGTTTGAGAAAATCCCATTGAAATAATAATTCCTGCCAACAAATAAACCATTAAAACTCTATCTTTTAAAACAACTCTCCAAACAGAACCTCTTTGCTTACTTTCACCTTTTGCTTGGGCAATCTGAGCTTTCGGCATTGTTTCACGAATCAATAGGAAGACAAGTAATGCATAAAACAACATAGTAGATGCTGCAATCATAAACACAAGGTCTTTTGATAGTATAACGACCAATGAACCCAGAATCGGTCCAATTGCTGCCCCAATATTATGTCCCATCCGCAATAGACCATATGCCTCTGTTCTTTTTTCAGGTGCAGTAACATCAGCTACCATTGCAGACGCCGCTGGATGAAATAACGAGTTACTAAATCCCAAAAGAATAGATAATATAGCATAAGGAATAAATCCTTCTATAAATAAAAAGCCGAGCATCAAGAGCGCATTACTAGCCATCGAAAAAATCATAATGGGCTTTCTTCCATATATATCAGCAATTCTTCCCCCTATAAGAGAACCGATACTCGCTGCGATAGGAGAAAGCGCCATAATAATTCCTACCTGAAATAAGGAATCTACACGATCTTTTAAATACAATGCAAAAAACGGCATCAACATCATCATCGCAATTCCATTTAACGTTTCTCCTATAAATCGAATCCATACATTACGATCCATCCCTCTCAATTCACGCCATGTTTCCTTCATGTTTTTCCCCCTTTATTTAGCCATTTATTATGTTATAACAATTACAGAAAAATGTAAATTTTCAAAACACATATCCTGTTATTGTGAAAAACACACGACGCTCATCATTTATTACATCGTATGCAGCGCGTACATATTGCAGCATTACACCTCAATCAATCAAAAATAAACAAACATTATATCCCTATATCTTTTTTTGGTTATTTTTGCTATTCTATACATTGTCGATTCCAAAAAGAAAGAGCATGTTCATTTTTTGAACATGCTCTTTCTTCTATTTAACTGTATACGAATTTTCTTCAATCCAACTATACATATACTTTTCATCTTCTATTTCATGCGCTTGTTTTACAATGCGCAGCGGACGGAATGTATCAATCATAACCGCTAATTCAATTGTTTCCTTTTTCCCTAAACTCGCTTCTGTTTTACCTGGATGCGGTCCATGAGGAATTCCACTTGGATGGAGTGTAATAGACCCCTCTTCTACCCCCTTCCTACTCATAAAGTTTCCTTCCACATAATACAGAACCTCATCACTATTCACGTTACTATGATAATACGGTGCTGGAATAGCCTTAGGATGGTAATCATATAAACGAGGTACAAAAGAACAAATAACAAAATTATGCCCTTCAAACGTTTGATGAACTGGTGGTGGTTGATGAATACGGCCTGTAATCGGTTCAAAATCTTCAATATTAAAGACCCATGGATATAAATATCCGTCCCACCCAACGACATCTAACGGATGATGACCTAAAACATGCTTATGCATAAATCCACGTGATTTTGTCATAACGACAAATTCACCCTTTTCATCATATGTCTCCAGTTTCTCTGGACCGCGAATATCCCTCTCGCAGAAAGGGCTATGTTCTAATAACTGACCATACTCATTTCGATAACGACGCGGTGTTGTAATTTGACTATTCGCCTCTACAACAAGAAACTTAGATTCACCTTCGTCTGGAATCATTCGATATATTGTCCCGATTGGAATCGTTATATAATCTCCTTTGCGATAATGAATCGTTCCAAACATCGTTTCGATTTTTCCAGTTCCATGATGGATAAATAACATTTCATCTCCATCACCATTGCGGTAAAAATAGTCCATTTTTTCCGTCGGATGTACAACACCAATTAATAAATCTTCATTTCCTAATATAAAATTTCTACCACTTATTACATCGCCTTTCTTTTGATTCTCCTTCGTACGAAAATGACGATGCGAAAGCGCCCCCTCTTCTTCATACTGTAATTGACAAGAATACGCTAATGTAGCGCGCTCTACTTCTGTCGGCATATAGTGATGATATAAAATGGATTGTGTACCCGAAAAACCTTTTGTTCCCATTACTTGTTCACGGTAAAGTGATCCATCTTTTTTACGAAATTGTACATGTCTTTTATGGGGAAGTTCTCCCATGTGACGATAATACATGGTCATCACCTGCTTTCATCTCTTTTTTAATTGTATTACGCAGTGTACCTAATCCTGTAATTTCAAGTTCTACTACATCGCCATCTTGTAGCCACTGCTCCGTCCCTAATTCTAAAATGCATCCAGTCCCTACTGTTCCAGAACCTATTACATCTCCAGGGTATAACGTAACATTTTCAGAGGCACGCTCAATCATTTCTGCAAACGTATAATAAATATCTTGAAAATTCCCTTTGGATAAGAGATTTCCATTTACACGGGCGGTCATTTCCAAGTTATAACGATCCTGTAATCGATATATGTCCAGCTCATCTTTTGTAACAAGATAAGCACCTAATGAAGTGGCAAAATCTTTTCCTTTTGCTGGCCCAAGCCCTACTTTCATCTCTTTTGCCTGTAAATCCCTTGCACTCCAATCATTCATAATACAATAACCAAAAATATATTCTTCCGCTTGTTCACGCGGAATATCTCTACCTTCTTTCCCTATAACACAAGCAATTTCTAATTCATAATCAAGCTTTTCGGTATTCTTTGGTCCAATGACAACATGATCTGGACCGATTACAGCACGGTGATTCGTAAAATAAAAAACCGCAATATCATACCATTCAGGAACGACATCTAAACCACGACGCCCACGGGCTGTTTTGACATGTTGTTCAAAAGCATAGAAATCGCGTATACTGCTCGGATTTGGAAGTGCAGCACAAAGTTCCACATGTTCTAAAGGGTATATACCACTTGTCGGCTTTTGAATACGACGTGCAATCTCTAAGTGCTCATTCGCTTTCTCTAAAAAAGCCAGCATTGTAGAAGGAAGTACGCCACCACTTGCTATATTCATATCAATCACTTGATCGCCTTCTAGCCACCCTGCTCGCATCTCTTGTGAAGGAAGACGAAACGTAACAAATTTCATCAATACTCCTCCCTGCTTATCATCAAATAACGTATCCACCAGCAGTCCGATTTCTTACTGGTGGATATACATTTTATAGGTTTCCGCGACGTTCTTGCTCTCTTTCAATTGATTCAAATAACGCCTTAAAGTTCCCTTCTCCGAATCCACGAGATCCTTTACGCTGAATAATTTCAATAAATAAGGTTGGACGATCTACAATCGGTTTTGTAAAAATTTGTAGTAAGTATCCTTCATCATCACGGTCTACTAAAATCTTAAGCTCTTTTAATTTTTCAACTTCCTCATCGATTTCTCCGACACGTGCCGTTAATTCTTCATAATACGTATCTGGTGTGTCTAAAAATTCAACTCCATTGGCACGAAGCGCTTCAACTGTTTTGACAATATCATTTGTTAACAATGCAAGGTGTTGTACACCCTCACCATTGTAAAACTCTAAGTATTCTTGTATTTGCGACTTTCGTTTCCCTTCTGCAGGCTCATTAATCGGGAATTTAATACGACTTCCATTTGTCATAACTTTTGACATCAACGCAGAATATTCCGTACTAATATCTTCATCATCAAAATGAATCATTTGTTTAAAGCCCATAACATTTTCGTAATAGCTAACCCATTCTTCCATTTTCTCAACGTTACCGACAACATGGTCTACAGCAATTAAACCTGCTTCTTCTGATGGGACTTCGAACTCAGCTTTTTCATAGCCAGGCATAAATGTTCCTTTATAGTTTTTACGCTCTACAAGCGTATGAATTGTATCCCCATACGTACCAATTACTGCTTTTTTTATTGCTCCATTCTCATCTGTTAACTCTTCCGGAGGGGAAATTGCAACAGCACCTCGTTTCACAGCTTCTGAGTATGCTTTCTCGACATCGTCAACAAGTAGCGCAACGTCTTTTACCCCATCTCCATGAAGTTTTACAAATTCTGCGATACGATTATCACTATTTAATGCTCCAGACACAACAAAGCGCATATTTTTTTGTACAAGAACATAAGATACCTTTTCGCGGTTTCCTGTCTCTAATCCAGAATAAGCTACGATTTTGAAGCCAAATGCTCTTGCAAGATAATAACTTGCCTGCTTTGCATTTCCTACATAAAATTCTACATGGTCTACATCACGTACTGGGAAAAAATCCTCCATTTGTGCAGTCAACGCATCCATAGATTGTTGTTTCATAACTTTCTCATCCCCCTGTAAATGAATTGAATATTACATACTTACAACCATTCGAAAACTCTTTCAGATACTAATAGCAAATTAGTTAGCAAGCTAACAAATTTGCGACTTTTTAATTTTTCTATTTTTTCTGTCAAATTCCTCTTTTTTTCTCCCACATAAAATTCGACTTTTTTCTATCTAAAAGTTAGCTCATTTCCAACAAAACACTCAAAAATAAAAAAAGCTCTAACATATTATCAATAATTAATATGTTAGAGCTTTTATCTTGTTAAAATAATTGTTCGAATCAAATATGAAAAATTCTTTCTATTTCTATTCATCATACAAATACATTTGCAAGGAATACGATTAACATTGTTAACACGGCTGCCCCACTTGCTGTGCCTAAAAAATCCATCTTTGTTACTTGTAATACTTGTTCCATATTCCTCATGCTCCCTTCCTTTTATTTATATATAAAGTATAAAAATTTTATTATACTAAAACACTTGAAAGAAATACGATAAGTGCTGTTAATACTGCTGATCCTAAGAAATCCATCTTTGTTACTTGTAATGCTTCTTTGTTTTCCATATTGTTCATGCTCCCTTCGTTTTGCATATGTATTTCAATTCTTACACTAAAACGTTAGCTAAAAATACGATGAATGCTGTTAATGCCGCTGCCCCGCTTGCTGATCCTAAAAAATCCATTTTCGTTACTTGTAACACTTGCTCTTTGTTCATATTTTCCCTCTCCTTTTATATGCATCTCTATATCATTTTGAAGAAATGATTGATTCATAGTTTTTATCTTTTCGTTACAATAATTCACTCCGTGTAACGTTTGTAACATTAATGTAACATAACTCCCTTTCATCCGCAACATCATTTGCAAAATTTATGACGTTTTTTTTACAAGATAATAAAAATATCTACTAATATCCTTTTATATAAAGGATTCTATCGTTTTATTGTTTGTAATGTAAATGTAACATTTGTATTACACTCATAAAAATAAGCGTACTAAAGTGAAACTTTAATCAATAGGATTTTCTTCATCTCTACTGATTATGAGCCCTCACCAATTGGTCTGTTACGGGATAAACGAATGATAGCGATTTTTTCCTATCTCTCCTTAAAATAGATTACTTCCTGACTTCTACTTTTTATCTCAAAGTTGATATATTTCCTTAACATAACTATGTATAATAAAAGCAAAGAGGTGGTCATTTTGAAATTAATCGCATTAGATATGGATGGTACACTCTTATCATCTAATCTTGAAATCTCCAAAGAAAACTTACAAGCAATTCATGCTGCACAAGAAGCTGGGCATATTGTAATGATTTGCTCTGGTCGTGCAAAAGAAGATGCTTTAAAAGTATTGGAAGAATATAAGTTATCACTTCCAGTTGGAGCAAGCAATGGGGCAATTGTATATGTGGATGGAAATGTAATTAATTCTCGCTGTTTACAAAATGATAAAGTATACAAGCTTGCAAAATTACTAGAATCTGAAGGTTTTCCATATAAATTATATACAAACCAAGGAGTCTATGCTCCTTATAATTGGAATGAACAAGTTATGCGTACATTTGAAGAAAATAAGCATGAACTTGACATTACAATAGAAGAATTGGAAAGAATTACAGAAAAACAAAAAAAATCGAATCTAATTACTGATTTTCAAAAAATCGAAGATGTTATAAGTAATGCAGACTTAGAAATATCTAAATTCTTTATTTTAACTTTCCATGCCGGACACCGCTCGGCACTACTACAAACTTTACAAAAAGATAAAGAGATTATGGTTACAGCGTCAGCACCAACAAACTTGGAAATTATGGATAAAGACGGTCATAAAGGAAATGGACTACGAGAAATGGCGGCACATTTCAACATTCCGCTTAGAGATACCGTGGCAATCGGTGATAACTTTAACGATGTGCCAATGCTTGAAATAGCAGGTCTATCTGTCGCAATGAGAAATGCCGAAGAAGATGTAAAGAAACTATGTGATGTAGTGACATTAACAAATGATGAACATGGCGTTGCGTACGCAATTAAACAATATGTATTAAAACAACCTTCATCCAGCAAGTGATAAAAAGGCTCTTTCACCATTTGAAAGAGCCTTTTTATTTACATATGATGACAAGCAACGTGATGTCCTTCCTCAACTTCTCGAAATTCTGGTACAGCTTGCTTACAAATATTTGTTGCAATTGGGCAGCGCGTATGGAAACGACAGCCTGATGGTGGATTAGCTGGGTTTGGAACATCACCTTGCAAAATGATTCGTTCACGCTTCACAGTTGGATCGGGAATTGGCACCGCAGATAATAACGCTTTTGTATACGGATGAAGTGGATTCGTATACAATTGATCACGAGAAGCTGTTTCGACAATTGTCCCTAAATACATAATCCCTATTTTCGTACATAAATGCTCAACAACGCTTAAATCATGCGAAATGAATAAGTAGGAAAGACCTTTTTTCTCACGCAACTCACTAAACAAATTAATAATTTGTGCTTGAATCGATACATCTAACGCTGCAACAGGTTCATCGGCAACAATAAATTCTGGATCTAATGCCATCGCCCTTGCAATCACAATACGCTGGCGTTGTCCTCCAGAAAATTCATGCGGATAACGATCTATATGATATGGGGCTAATCCACACAATTCTAATACTTCCAACACTTTTTCCCGAACATTTTTCTTTGTTGCTAAACCATGAACTAACATTGGTTCACTAAGCGCTTCACCAATTCGCATCCTTGGATTTAATGAACTAAATGGATCTTGGAATACAAGTTGCATATTGGGGCGATATTTTCGCAGCTTTTCTTTCGATAACAAGTGAATATCTTCCCCTTTAAATTTCACTTCACCTTCTGTTTTTGGAACGAGACGAAGAATGGTTTTCCCAATCGTCGTTTTACCACTTCCAGATTCACCAACTAGACCGAATACTTCACCTTTATTGATTGCAAAGCTAACTCCATCTACTGCCTTTACATGTCCAATTGTCCTTCTAAATACACCGCCTTTCACCGGAAAATACGTTTTTAAATTCTTTACTTCTAATAATGGTTCACTCATCTCTCAGCACGCTCCTCATATAACCAGCATGCTACTTTATGGTTATTTTCATGTTCCTTAAGGTCTGGCGCTGCATTTCTACATATATCCATACAATGCTCACAGCGACCACTAAAGTAGCAAAACTCCCCTAATCCAACTAAGTTTGGAACTTGCCCAGGAATTGAATACAGTTTATCTGTTCGTTTTCCCATTACTGGCTTTGACTTTAATAAACCTTTTGTATATGGATGCTTCGGATTTTGGAATAGCTCTAATACTTTCGCTTCTTCAATGACTTTTCCACCATACATCACAACAACATAATCCGCCATTTCTGCTACAACACCTAAGTCATGTGTAATGAATAAAATAGATGTTTTGAATTCTTCTTTGACTTGTCTTAGTAAATCTAAGATTTGCGCTTGAATTGTAACATCAAGAGCTGTTGTTGGCTCATCAGCAATTAACAATTTAGGATTACAACTAAGAGCAACCGCAATCATAATTCGCTGTAACATTCCGCCGCTTAATTCATGTGGATAGGAATGAACAATCTCATCTGCACGTGCAATCCCAACCTTCCGAATGAGTTCAATTGCTTTTTTATATGCTTCATTTTTACTAAGAAGTTCATGTTCTCGTAATGTCTCAACAATTTGTTCCCCAACAGTAAATACGGGGTTAAGAGATGTCATTGGCTCTTGAAAAATCATCGTTATGTCATTTCCTCTTAAACTACGAAGCTCCTTCTCTTTCATTCCTAACAGGCTTTTTCCTTCGTAAAGAATGTCACCACCAACAATACGACCGGATTCATCAATAAGTCCCATAATAGATAAAGCTGTTACACTTTTCCCGCATCCTGATTCACCAACCACACAAACAATTTCTCCCTCTCGAACAGAAAAGCTCACATGATTAACAGCTTTCACAATCCCCTCTTCTGTTTGAAAGTGTGTTTGTAAATCTTTTAATTCTACTATTGCTCTGCTCATTCTTTTCACCTACCGCTTCATCTTTGGATCTAATGCATCACGAAGTGCATCACCAAGTAAGTTAATTGATATAACGGTTATAAAAATAGCAAACCCTGGTGGAATCCATAACCACGGACGCTTTTGAAAATCAATTAGTGAGTTTGCTGCATGAATCATATTCCCCCATGAAGGTGTAGGTGGAACAACTCCAAGACCTAGATAACTGAGTGCTGACTCCCCTAAAATAGACCCTGCAACCCCTAAGGTAGATACAACTATCAATAACGGTAATACGTTCGGAATTAAGTGATACACAATCTTACGATAGTCTTTCAACCCTAACACATCAGCTGCTTGCATAAAGGATTGTTCCCGAAGCGACAAAATTTGTCCTCTAACAAGACGAGCGAGTCCTGGCCAACCCACCAAACTTAAAATAATCATAATGACATAAAGACGGTAGTTTGATGGGATTTTCCACTCTGATAAAATCGCTCCCATTATAATGAGTAAAGGTAATCCTGGCATTGACATTAAAATATCGGCAAGGCGCATAATAACGTTGTCAACAATACCTCGATAAAAACCAGAAATGGCACCTAATAAAGCACCTAAAATTACCGATAGAACCATTGATGCCAAGCCAATTGTTAGTGATATACGCCCCGCTTGCATAAGCCTTGTTAATACATCTCTTCCAAGTTGATCTGTACCAAGCCAATGTAACAAGCTAGGTGGTTTATTTATTAAAGTAACTTGTATTTTTCCAGATGCATATGGTGAAAAGAATGGTCCAATAAAACAAAATAAAAACATAAAAATTAATGCATAAAACCCGACTAACGCCATTTTATTTTTCTTAATTTTCCTATGGGCCTGTCGCCATGGCGACGATTCATTTCTTCTTTTCTTTTTCTTCTTTATCTCTGTAGTTGTTGTAACAACTTCCATCTCTCTCCCCCCTTTACTGCAACCGAATGCGTGGATCCACAACAGCATATACAATATCCGCTAAGAAATTTGAAACAATCGTTAAAACAGAAAGAAACATTGTAAAGCCCATTAATACTGTATAATCTCGAAAATTTAATGCCTCTAATTGAATGCTTCCAATTCCAGGCCAGTTAAAAATTTGTTCAATAATAATTGCACCAGAGAATAATCCTGGTAGTTCAAATGCAAGCAATGTAATAGCTGGTAAAATGGCATTTTTTAGTGCATGTTTATAAATAACAGCCTTCTCCTTGAGCCCTTTTGCTCGTGCTGTGCGAATATAATCTTGTCTTACAACCTCAAGCATACTTGTTCTAAAATAACGAGTTAACGACCCTACACCAAGAAGTGTCAAAATAAATACTGGTAGGATCATATGTCCAGCAACTTCTAAAACATAAGCAAAACCGGTTGAATTACTACCAACATCAATCATTCCACCTATCGGTAACAAATGAAAATCTACAGCAAAGACTTTAATCAGAAATAAGCCAATAAAGAATGACGGAAATGACATTGCAGCAAAAACTCCGACTGTCACAAGCTTATCGAATAAGGAGTGCTGTTTTGTGGCTGAAAATACTCCGACAATAAGCGCGATTAACCAAATTAAAAATAAAGCTACAATCGCTACCATAAACGAATTCCAAATAAATTTATTTAATAGCGATGTTACAGATTCTTGATATTGCAAAGAAAAACCAAAGTTCCCTTGTAATGCATTACCCAACCAATGAAAGTAACGTTCCATAATTGGTTTGTTTAACCCATATAGTTCCCTCAGCTCCGCAGCTCTTTCTGGCGTAATCTTCGGATTCGAATCAATATAATCCCCTGGTAAAAGTGCGAATAAGAAGAAGATAATAATAGATGTACCAAACAGTGTAGGGATCATTTGTAACAACCTACGAATGATATATGTTTTCACCCTTCGTCTCCCCAATCTTATGTACTTAAAATAGAAGAACATTTTTTCATTCAGCGTTTCGAATAAAAAAATGTCTTCTATTTATACGGACTTATCTTTATTTTTCAATTGATAATACAGGTAAATTAGAACTAATGCTGTCATATTTTTCAGGATCAATTCCTTTTATATTTGCGTTGTAAGCTGTAATCATTTTACGGTAGTTTAATAGAATAACAGGTGGATCATCACTTAATTCTTTATATAGTTCTTTATAAATCGGTTTTCTTTTCTCGATATCAATTGTTTCAAGCCCTTTTTGAATTAACTCATCAACTTTTTCATTTTTATATCCTAGCGTGTTTCCATCACCTTCAGATGAATAACCACTAACTGGTTCGCTTGGATCTACTGTAATTGGAGTTGCAACAGCAGCTAAATCATAGTCACCCTTGTTCACTTTTGAAAGCATCGTATTAAAATCCATAAACTCTGGGTTAAACTCAATTCCTATTTCTTTATAATTCTCTTTCGCAATCGGGATGAATAGATCGCCCTCTTTTGCTGAACTTCCACCATAATATGTTACTTTTAATTTTTGACCGTCTTTTTCCCGAATTCCATCCGAACCGACTTTCCATCCCGCCTCATCTAATAATTTCTTCGCCTTTTCTTTGTCATATTCATACTTATTAATCCCATCTTCTGTATAAGCCCACGAAGTTGGATGAATTGGTACGTTTGCTACCGTACCGTAACCTTTCAAGGCTGTATCCACATACTTTTTACGATCTAATCCATAGATAAGTGCTTGTCGAACTTTTTTATCTTTTAAATATGGCTTTTTACTATTTATTTTTATATAAGAGAATGAAGATGCCGTCTCAATTTCAATATTGGCAAATCCTAAGCCTTTTACTTGTTCTAAAATTTCATCACCTGTTCCAACACCTGTATAGTCTATCTCACCTGTTTGGAATAGTTGAAATTTCGTATCTGCTGACGTAATTTTATAAATAAAATTTTTAATTTTTGGTTCTCCTGCATAATAATGTTCATTCGCTACGAAACGAACTTCTTGCCCAGGAATATATTTTTCAAATTTATAAGGGCCGGCAGCAAGCGGTTTACCATACAGCTCTTTTAAATAATCTAAACTTGTATTTTGTTTATAGTCCTTACCGTAATATGCCTTCGATAATACTGGTCCTCCTAAAGCGAGTAAAGCTTGAGAATTTACTTTCTCTGTTGTAATTGTAATTGTTTGTGGGTCAATAATTTGAATACCTTCAATAGCATTTGCCTTCCCTTCTCTGTAATCTTTTCCCCCCTTAATCGCATATTGCAAAATAGAATCGCTACCTTCATATGCTTGATCATGTAAAAGCGTTAATGTGAATGCTACATCATCCGCTGTTAACGGTGAACCATCACTAAACTTTGCATCTTTACGCAAGTGGAATGTGTATGTTAATTGATCGGAAGAAACATCCCATTTTTCCGCTAAATCGGGAACTGGTTTCCCTTGTTTATCTGTTGTAACAAGGGAAGCAAAAATAACAGATGTTACGTTGCCATCCCAACCGTTCTCTTGAAAATATGGTAAGAAAACACCCCCTGGTTTCGAAATACCAGCAATCAGCGTATCCTTTCTGTTTTTTGCTTTGTCCGGAACTTTCGTCTTATCTGTAGCTGCGATTTTTTCAACTTTGAGATTCTTCAAGTCCTGCTGCTTGGCAGGTTCCGTTGAAACCTCTTCTTCGCCTCCCCCACAAGCGGATAATACAAGTGAACTACCTAGTAAAATCGAAAATACACTCGCCCATCTTTTTGACTTTTTCTCCATTGTCCCCACCTTAACTTTCTTAAGTATTTCTTAAATCGCCCTCAAAAAACTATAAAACCCATCGGAAAAATTTGTTTTATCTTTTAAAAAATAAGTGTTCGTGAGGGGGTAATAATTTAATTCATATATTTCCTATAGGTTTTATTTATATTAGATTACACCTCTGATTATTTTTTGTCAATTCATTCTATTTAAATATTTTTAATTTTCTTTCTTATACACTTCGAAAATGAACCTTATGTATAAAATCATAAAAATTATTCTATTTTTTCTTTCCTATGCATAAACTACTAACAAATGACCAAAAAGGGGGCGAAAATATGGACAAACTATTCCAATATGTCTTGCACTATGTGGCATTGACAATCATGATTGTGGGAGCATTGCTTTTGTTCCCATTCTTTCCAAAGTTCGTCCTCTTTTTAGCATTCTTTTTCATACTTGGAATGGCTATTATTATCTCCTTAGGAGAGGACGATACACAAAAAGAAAGCAGAGCTCAGCGCTTAAAGCTGTAAACTCTGCTTTTTGTCATTCATAACGTATTCTTGTTAAACCAATGATAAAAAATACGCCTGCAAACAACAGTAATATGCAAATCTCCCCCGTTATATCAATGAAAGTTCCACCTCTTACAATTAATTCAGTAAATCCGCGCATTGCCCACGTTTGCGGAACGAAATTGGCAATTTGTTGCATCCATTCCGGTTCAATTTCAATCGGCCAATATAGACCGCTTATCATACATGTTGAAATCACAACAATATTTCCTAGCGCAGATTGTTGATCGGCTGTTTTTACAATACTCGCTACTAGCAGCGCCAATCCAATGACCGCTAACAGTAATCCCGATACAAGCATAATAATTCCCAGCATATCCCCCCATTGAACATCAAATAAACGATTCGTTAATATCATCAAGACACCAAATTGAACCCATCCGATTAAGAAGAATGACAGTATATATCCGCCTAGTATTTGAGCTTTTGATGTAGGAGTTTCAAGCAGGCGAGACCATACTCCCATTTGCCTTAGTTTCAAAATCGTCCCTGTTGCACTTAGCATAACAATCATAACAAATAAAATAGAAAACCCTGCTGCACGTCCTGCCATGTGATTCAAATTTTTCTTCCCTGCTATAGAATCTTTTTCAATTGAGACAGGTTCTACTTTTGCATGAATACTTTCATATACATCCTTCCAAGAAGTTCCCCTTGTTTGTTCGAGTTTTTTTGCTGCTGCTACCTCAATTTTCATTTTTTTAATCGTACTTTGCAGAACTTGCTCTACAGAAGAACTTCCTGTAAAATCAGCGCTTGATTGAAATTTAATTTTTCCCGACTCTCCAGCTATCACATTCTCTTGAAATCCCTTTGGAATGATAACAATACCCGAAGACTTCTTATTTTCAACTCTCTGCTTTGCTTCTTGATCAGTTCCTTTTTCAATCGTAATGAAATGATTCCCTCTCAGTTCTTGATAATACGAATGAGATAACTTTGACTGATCATAATCTACTAAACTAATCTTTACTTTTTCGTCTCCACTTCCCCCTAACAAACCTCCGAATATGAATGTAAAAATGATTGGCATTCCAAACATGAGTATATAGCTTTGCGGTTTCGTGAAAACTTGTTTTAACTCTAACGAACAAAGCGCCCAAATTTTTTTCATTTCTTCTCCTCCTATCTCATGCGTAGACGAACAGTTCCAATAATTACTGAAACAAATCCTGCACTAGCCAAACTTAAGATAACTGGAAGTAATGTACTCCAAGATGTACCCGACATAATGTTTAAAAAACTTGTCAGCGCCCATTTATTTGGAGCAATATGAGCAATGGTTTGAAGACTATCTGGAAACGCATAAAGCGGCAGCATAGATCCGCCTAATAGAGCAAGTAATTGAACTCCAATCCCCCCCATTAAATCTGCCGTCTTCTCTTCATGAATCCATGCTGCAATAAGCATCGATAATCCAGAAACACAAATGGCATAGGAAGTTCCTACTGTTATCATCTGAAATATATTCTCGCCCCAATTCACATGAAATACATAATGAGTAGCCAATACAAATACTCCAAATTGAATAAGAGAAAATAACAATGTTCCAAAGAATTTTCCTAATAAAATAGAGAATGAACTTGTTGGAGTACTGAATAACCTTGCCAACGTTTCTGTTCTTCGCTCCGTTATAATAGATTTCGCACCAACTGTTATATTAAATAATAAAAACATGACTACCATAGCTGCTGCATAATATTGCATGGCAGTGACTGTCTTTTTACCGATGGTTCCTTTTTCGACTTCATCTCTATCGGAAGTAGCTACTGTTTGTAAATTCGTACTCACTTCTTTTGCGATTTGTTCTATATTTTTAGGTTGCGACTTTGCTAACTCTGTAATAACAACCTGAGTAGAAACTGCGATGGTTTGTGCCTGTTCTGTAAAAGAACGAATAACCGATTCAGCAATTTTTGCTTGTATACCTTTTGCTGGATTCGTCATTAGTTTTGCTTCTTTTAAAGTTCCTTCTTCTATCTGTTCACTCCAGCCGCTTGGTATGATTACCCCAACATCAATTTTTTGTTTTTTTAATAAGTCCTCTAGCTCACTTTGTGATGTTACCATTTCTACTTTTATATCCTTCTCTATCTCTTTTGATTGCAATATGTCTTTTCGAAGCATCTCACCAAACTCATCCGGGCCTTCTTGATAATAGCCGATTACTGTTTTAGGTAGTCCTCCGTTATCAAATATGTTACTTAGTGCCGATCCTAAAATAGCCGTGAGCAATAATGGCATTAGTAACATCATCATAACTCCGCGCCGATCGATGATACGAATCTTTACATCTTTCCATGCTACAATGAGGCTTTTCATAACATTCTCCCCCTAATCGCGAAGTGACCGCCCTGTTAATTGTAAAAAAAGGGCTTCTAAATTTGGTTCTTGCACTTCAAGTTTTAAAATTTGCGCTCGATTTTCTACCGCTACCGAAACAACAGTACCAACAGCCTCTCCATTCTGCAATCCAATATCAAAAGTATTTGTCTCCTCATGGATAACAACCCGTTCTACAGTAGGAATTGCCCTTAATTCTCTCAATAACTTCTGAGTGAAATGATTCAATTGTACTTTCACCATAAAGCCATCTGTCAAACGATTACATAGCTCTGTTTTTGTTCCTACTGCAATCACTTTTCCATGATCAACAATGGCAACTCGTTCACATAAATGCTCTACTTCTTCCATGTAGTGACTTGTATAAATAACAGTCATACCTTTTTCATTTAATTTCTTTACTGTTTCTAAAATATGATTTCGCGATTGTGGATCGATTCCTACTGTCGGTTCATCCATAATTAATAACTCTGGTTCATGCATGAGCGCTGCTCCAATATTAATTCGGCGTTTCATTCCTCCTGAAAATGTTTCAACTTTATCTTTCGCTCGATCTTGTAATCCTACATATGCAAGCACTTCATCTGATCGTTTCTTAGCAACAGCTCTACTTAATCCATACATCTTTCCCCAAAAAATTAAATTCTCTTTCGCAGAAAGCGTAGGATATAAAGCAATATCTTGTGGAACAATTCCGATTTTCCTTTTTATATCTAATGGATACTCTTGTACAGACTTTCCTCCAACTTTAATATCACCACTATCATAAGGAATGAGCCCGCAAATCATCGCTATCGTCGTTGACTTTCCAGCGCCATTTGGCCCAAGTAAACCAAATATTTCCCCTTTATGCACTTCAAAAGATATATTCTGTACAACCTCTCTCTTTCCGAAAGATTTCACAATATGTTCCACAGCTAACATGACGTTTCATCCTCCTTGCATTCATCTACAGTTCCATTGTAAAAAAATGCCCCCTCTCTTCCATCCTTCCTCAGATAGAAATGTAAAATAAAAAAGCAGCATCATTGGCTACTTTTTTCGATTTCTCTATGCTAAAAGTCATGTGTATGTAGTAATACCATATCTCACTGCATATATAGCTGCTTGCGTCCGATCTCTAAGCTCTAACTTACCAATTAAGTTGGAAACATGATTTTTTACAGTACCCTCTGTAATAAACAACTTTTCAGCAATCTCTTTATTATTAAGTCCAAGGCCGATTTCCCTTAATACATCTATTTCACGTTCTGTTAATTGTTCTATTTGATTTGGAACACTTTGTTCTGATGTGTCTACAACTTTTGTTCTTTTTAATTCCTTTACAATTTGCGCTGTTATATCTTGCGGAAGAACAGCACCTCCGCCATGGACTGTTAATATTGCTTGAACAATCGCATCTGTCTCCATATCCTTCAATAAATAACCACTTGCACCTTGTTCTAACGCCTCAAAAATAAGTTCACTATCATTAAACGTCGTTAACATAAGTACTTTGACTTCTGGAAATTTTCCCCTTACCAATCTTGTTCCTTCCACCCCATTTACTCGAGGCATTCGAATATCCATCAAAATAATTTCAGGTTGCAGTTTTTCTATTTTCTCAACAACTTCATCCCCATCACTTGCTGTCCCTACCACCTCAAGTTCTGGGCGCAAGTTTAATAACATTGCTAAACCGTCACGAATCAATGGCTGATCGTCCACAATCATAATACGAATCATTTCGTTCCTCCTATTACCCATGTTTTTTCTTTTAACGGGAACTCAGCTTTTAGCCGAAATCCCTTCTCTATCTCACTTTCAAACCGAATTACTCCTCCATGTTCCTCTATGCGTTCTTTCATGTTCATTAATCCAAAACCAGGGCTCACTTCATTCATGCCGATGCCATTATCAGAAATCGATAACATTACTGTTTCACTGTCACAAAATAATTCAACTTCACATACACTAGCTTTTCCGTGACGTTTCGCATTTGTTAAAGATTCTTGCATAATACGTAGTAGAGTTGGCTGTAATGATAACGGAATAACAATCGGATCTCCTTTTAATTGAAAGGTTACTTGCACTGTCGCCGCTTTTGAAAACTCCCTTAACATTTCTCGCATACTCTCTACTATATTCCCTAAATTCTTTTCTTCCTTTAGTGCACGTACCGAAGCTCTTACCTCTTGAAGAGATTTCTTAGCTAATTCATGGCATGTACGCAAAACATCTTCTGTCACATTTGACTTTTGTTTCCATAAAGCTTCGGCAAGTTGCAGTTGTACAAGTAAAGCTGTCATATTATGACCTACTGTATCATGAATTTCTCTAGCAATATCGTTTCGTTCCCGAACAGCAGTTAATTCTTCTACTTCTTTAGCATAAAGCCGTAGTTGTTCATGTGCTTCTTTTAAAGCCGTATGAGATGATATTAATTTTTCATACTGTTCATCAACCGTTTGATGTGCTACGGTCAGTTTTCTTATTAAACTCCCTACTAAAGCACTAAAGAGTACAAACATAAAGTTAATGGCGTTTGTATCCAATTCTACCTTCCCTGTATATTGATATGTATATAACAAAATAGAAAACCAACATATAAAGAAAAAACTCACAAAAAAATATACAACTTCTTTCCGCCATGTGTGAATAAATATTCCTACTGCTTCAATCCCAAATATAATCAAGTATAAAGATGTTTCAGGAAATAAAAATCCAAGCATTGCTGTAACAATTCCATTGGTTAGAAATATATAAAAATCACGTTTTTTTCCTTTTTGTGGCTGAAAGAGCAATACATGATTCAAAATATAAATAAAACATGCCATACCAATAAATACTTGCAAACCTATCGTTCCACGTGAAACATTGTTGATATATACTAAACAGATCATAATAATCGTAATGATACGTGCATACTTTAACATACAATTCTCCTCGCATTTTAAAATGTGGATTTCACCTATAACAAAAAAATTATACCATTTTATTACAAACAGATAGATGAAAAACAAGTCACCTCTCTTATATTTTTCATAATGTATCTTATTCTCCTCACTTTAATGTTTGAATAATCATTTTTCTGAAAATAATGAAGATAGACTAAACATTTCACAATATCACATCTAACCTTACAAAACTGTTATGTTCACGTAATGGAAAGCGATAGTGCGAAATGATGCCTCCCTATACAATAAAGATAGAAACAAGAGATCACAAAAGGAGGAAATAATCATGATGAAAGAAATCGTAAAAGCAATCCTTGAGGTGTTAGTGAACGGACAAGCAGTTGTAAAAGAATTAAATCAATGATAAAAGGAGGAGTAAAGATGATGAACATGGTTAAAATGATTCTTCATGCTTTAATTGATGCAAAAGCTGTTAGCCAAGAATTAAATCAACAATAAAAGGGGAAAAGGGATATGCAGAAAGCCATCGTTATAAACATTTCCTTATGTGCAACAGGCAATCAAAAGAAAAAACTATCGAGAACATAAAAGACAAGATATCCAATACATATAGGTATCTTGTCTTTTATGTTTTCTTTTCATAAAGGGATTCTACTAATTTAGAAGAAATAAAACCGCAATTGAAACGCAAATGATACGATTGGACTATACGAAAAACAAATATAAATAAAAAGAATAGAGGCTACATGCCCCTACTCTTTTACGATTCCTTTATTTCGGTAGTATACTTCTTGCAAACCTTCATTATACTTCATATTTTGATCCGTCCACTCTGTCCCTAAGTTTCCTGGCCATCCAGATGTGTTCGCTATATATTTTAATAAAGCAAAATCGGTTAACCCTTTTTGTACTCCTCTTTTATAACCTTTCAGTAGATGAGGCATCGCAATTTGAGCATTTGTACGAGGATCTTTTAGTTGTTCATCTGTTACATGCTCTGGAGCCAGTCCACCACCGCGATGTAATTGAAACAACCCAAATGAAGTACCATTATCTCCAACACTTCTTGGGTTCAAACGACTTTCATGTTCAGCAATTGTAAGAGGAATCCATTCTGGGAGGTTTACCTTCTTTGCTTCTTCTATAATAATTTGTTTCATTCGCTTTGCTTCTTCTGAATCGCTATAACTTGTCTGTTTTGTCAATCTTTCCATTCCTTCAGTTTCACCTTGAAAATATAAATACATTCCAAGAACAACTAGAAATCCTACAAAGAATTTTTTCACTGCTTTTACCTCTTTCTTTGCTGAATTTTACTCCTTTTCATCCTTCTATCTATATGGTTCTAGCAATCTCTACAACCTTTATCATAGCAAACAAATATATACCGCAGCATCGTGCTTTAGACTGATTTAAAAAAATTCATTCGTACTTTACCTTTTCTATTCTGCCTTACTTAAGTAAAACTGAACTGTATTCCAATATATTCACCTCGCCACCTCGTCTATCGGAACATTTTTGATTACACGAATTTCCTTTCATACGTCTTTAATCATATTCGGATGTGTGATTTGACTCACTTGAAATTCCCAAGGTCCGTCTGTCCCTATCACCATATATTTTAACGGATAAAACGAGACGATACTTCTAATTTTTTCCTTATACAAAGTATTTGGTGTAATAGAAATATAGTAACCATTTCGAATCACTCTTTCCATCGTTTCTTTACTTCCCTTAAACCAATGAAAATGAGCATATGAAATTCCATGCTTTTCAAGTAGATCGCAAACAATGTCTGCATATTCATAGACTGCATGTAATATAATTGGCAAATGATATTCCTTAGCCAAAATTATAAATCGCTCTAATACCTCTATATACGTTTCTAATGCAAGTTTCGGCTGCTTTTGTCCTACATAATATGGAAAACAAACCTCACCGATAGCAATAATTGGTTCATATTCTTCTTTCTGAATCGGCTGTTCTGGGTGGAAACCAATCGTTGGATATACAAACGGGTACTGTTTTGCTAAAGATCATATTTCATAACAAGAATGATAGTTCATTGATACCCCCATTCATCCATCAATTGCAACACTTTTTTTCACATCGCTTAATATATTCATTTGCTCTTTACTTTCATATTGATCCAAATATGACTATCTATCCATTTCACTCCTATCACCTCTTACACTTATTCTAATACGTGATTTTAAGGAAAGGATATAAAAAAACAAGAAAGAGCATCTTTCTTGTTTTATATATATTAATTTATTACCAAACATATAAATCTTTATTTCTATGTTTAGCATTTTATTCCATATCTATATTATTTAACAATTAAATTTGTTATTATATCAAACAATCCAATACATACTATAGCAACCATAAAGTAGCTACAGCACTCTTTCAGCGGAACCTTCACTACTTCTTCTTTACACATCTCATTTGTCTCCCTTCTGAATCATCTCCCTAATCTATTTCTATTATGCAAAAAATATAAAAAACAAGCTATCGAATTAACTTACGTGAACCTTACAATATTGTAAGGTTCAAAAAAATAACTCCATCCCTATTAGGATAAGAGCTATTTTACAGGTTAGTTGGTTTTTCAATATTCTTCATTACTTCAGACAGAAAGTAATATTGCGATACTTTCTATTCTTATTATAATAAGGTTTCTCACATACAACTATCGAATTAACTTACATCCACCTTACAATATTGTCACCCATGATTATTGTTACTATTTTTCTTTGTAAAGGTAATCACATTATATGTCCCGCTTATTTTCTCATAGAATAATCGCTTATCACGTTTAAACATGTGAAGTAAAACATGTAAGAAAAACAAACCATTAAATACGAAGAAAAGCATCGCTATAATGAGATAAATGATTGGGTTATTTTCATTCGACACCGCAACTGCAAATAACAGATAATTGATCCCGCCAATTCCGAAATATAAAAGACCATAGCGTTTCAATAACTCTAGCCATGTAATTCTCTCGCCCTTTCCCTTCACACGCATGTGCAATAACCATTTCCCGAATGTTTTCCCATTCGTGAAATATTGGATGACGATAAAATAACAAAATACAACAAAAAAGCCATTTAATAATTCATCTAATCCCGAAGTAGAATGGAAGACAGATGTCAATTGAACTTGTTGTCCAATTAATAGCCCTGATACCATTCCAAGAATAAGCCAATCTAGCCAAAGAGCTAATACACGGCGCGTCATCCGAACAGGCTTATTTTGCAAGTCAATTTTTTCATCTAAGCGGTGCATATCTGGCAAAAAGTATACAAATAGCGGTGCAATCCAAAAACCAATAACTCCGCTCGTTGTATTTAAGATGAGATCATCTACATCAAATAAACGATATGGACAATTATACATACCATAAAACCCTGTGATTTGCGTAATTTCAAAAAATAGAGAAGTTAAAAAGACAATACACAACGTTTGCATAAAATTCCGTCGGAAATAATAACGCAAATACACTCCTAGTGGTAATAATAAAATGGCGTTAAATGCCGCTTGTAGGAAACTGCGCTCTTTTAATGCAGCGAGATACGTAGCTGGTTGATTCCAAATCACGTTTGTTTCTTTTAGAAAATCGCTCACAAATGTAAATGGTACTAAATTATAATGTTGCGTTCCTGGGCGCTGCATACTACACGTATCAAATGTACTTGGAAACGGTAAAATGACTAAATAATATGCCGCCATACAATATAATAGTAAGGAATATAAAATAAACATGCGAAAGTAATGAATATAACCATGTTTCCGATACTGCCAAATTAGAAAAGGAATTAATAATAGAAAACCAGCGATCGGAAATGTGATAAATGCTGTTTGAATAGGTAATAAATATGCTCCCAACCTTCCACCTCCTAAAAGTGCAACGTTGCTATTATAGTAAAGTTCCTATTTCATTGCCAGTATATTGTTGTATTGATATATTTTTTCAGAAGCTAAATTAATTCTTATTCCACTATTTTAGAATAGTAAGGTTCTATCACTAATTAAGGTGTCCTGATACATCATTATTCTAAACTAAAAACAACCTATCCAACTTCGGGCAGGCTGTCTTTAGTTCACCGCCATCAACTTCGTTCTAGCTTGCACAGGGATATCTTGTGGTTCAATTTCTACAATTGACTCACCGTAACTTCCTTTTGCAAAGATCTTCAACGGTTCATTTCGTTTTAACATATGGTTAACCTTTTTAATAATCGTTTTCTCTCTTCCCTTTTCATCGTAAGCAATAAACTCATATTCATACCATCCATCACCGATATGTTGACCAATATCATTCACAACAGTATAGTATTCTTTCGTCTTATAAAATGGATTATATTTATCAATTACTGGTCCCAGTCTTGTTGGCGATAAGAGTATTAACAAAGCCGCCAGTGCAATTATAGTGATAATAATTTTTTTCTTTAATACTTCCCACCGCAAGGTTGACTCCTCCTCCACACAATATGCGCAGTTTTTCTATATATTTATTTTAAAAAGATAGACTAGATCCCGCCATCACACCTTATTACATTTCTCTTACATTTTTGTAAGAATCCAATTCGGATTTTATATGATTTTTAACAATTTGTGAACCTGTAAAAACTGTGATTAATGTCACATCCTCTATTTTCCAGAAAATCTATACTATAGGTATAAAAAATTGTTAAACATTTCACATTTAAGAGGGGAAATGAATATGAAAAAACGCTTAATCCTGATCGGAAATGGTATGGCTGGAATACGATGTATCGAAGAAATTTTAAAACAACAACCAGATCTTTATGATATTACTATTTTTGGTGATGAACCTCACCCAAACTACAATCGCATTATGCTATCTCACGTCTTACAAGGAAAAACTACTACAAAAGATATCATCATAAATGAATATAGTTGGTATAAAGAAAATAACATTACACTTTATCCAAATGAAAAGGTAATTACGATTAATCGGGAAAAACAAATGGTTGTTACTGAAAAACAGCGTATTGTTACATATGACAAACTTATTATTGCAACAGGTTCTAGTGCCTTCATTCTGCCGATTGAAGGTTCGAATCTGCCGGGAGTAACGGGTTTCCGCACCATTGAAGATACACAATTTATGATAAATGCTGCTAAACAATACAAAAAAGCTGTTGTGATAGGTGGAGGACTACTTGGCCTTGAAGCTGCTAGAGGTCTCATTGACCTAGGAATGGATGTACATGTAGTTCATTTAATGCCACATTTAATGGAGCAACAACTTGATGCGAAAGCAGCTTCATTATTACGTGAGGACTTAGAAGCGCAAGGCATGAAGTTTCTTATGCAAAAGAAAACCGTAAAAATTTTAGGCACAGACCATGTAGAAGGTATTCAGTTTGAAGATGGCAATGTTGTACCATGCGATTTAGTTGTAATGGCCGTTGGGATACGTCCTAATACTCAATTAGCAAAAGACGCTGGGTTACTTGTTAATCGCGGAATTGTTGTTAACGATTATATGCAAACAGAAGACAGCGCAATTTATGCTGTTGGCGAATGTGCCGAACATAACGGAATTGCTTACGGACTTGTAGCTCCTTTATATGAACAAGGAGTTGTATTAGCAAGACATATAACAAATACACAGACAGATAAATATAAAGGGAGCATCGTTGGTACGCAGCTTAAAGTAGCCGGATGTGACTTGTTCTCTGCTGGACAAATCTATGAAGACGATCAAACAAGAGCCATTTCTATCTTTAATGAATGTACACGTTCTTATAAGAAAGTCTTCCTTCGCGACAATAAAGTTGTCGGGATTGTCTTATACGGTGATACTGCAGACGGCACACGTCTATTCCGCATGTTACAAAAAGAAGAAGACATACAAGAATATACAGCCGTTTCCCTTCTTCATAAAGCTGGTGAAGAGAGCGGGCTTGATGTTGCAAGTATGAGTGCTGATGATACCGTTTGTGGATGTAATGGTGTTACAAAAGGAACCATTGTTCAAGCCATTTTGGAGCAAGGGTTAACTACTTTTGAAGAAGTAAAAGGATGCACAAAAGCAGCTGGTTCATGTGGGAAATGCCGCCCAATCGTTGAGCAAATTTTATCCCATACACTGGGCGATCATTTTGATCCTTCTGCTCAATCAATTGGTATGTGCGGTTGTACCTCTTTATCACGTGATGAAGTTGTCGCAGCTATTCATGAGAAAGCGTTAAAATCGCCAAAAGAAGTGCGAAACGTCCTTGGTTTCGTACAGGAAGATGGCTGCTCTAAATGTCGTCCTGCACTGAATTATTATTTACGTATGACCAATCCAGAAGAATATGCTGATGATAAAGCTTCACGCTTCGTGAACGAAAGAATGAATGGCAACATCCAGCATGATGGCACATTTTCTGTTATTCCTCGCATGTACGGCGGTGTGACTAACGCAGATGATTTAATGAGAATTGCAGAGGTGGCAAAGAAATATGATGTACCGCTCATAAAAATAACAGGTGCAAGCCGCATTGGTTTATATGGTGTAAAAAAAGAGGATTTACCAAATGTTTGGGCGGATCTTGATATGACATCCGGTTATGCTTATGCAAAATCCCTTCGTAATGTTAAATCATGTGTTGGTTCTCGTTTCTGTCGCTTTGGTACAAAAGATTCCTTAGGACTTGGTATGTTGCTTGAACAGTCATTAGAGATGGTAGATACACCTCACAAAATGAAAATGGGTGTTACAGGTTGTCCACGTAATTGCGCTGAGGCATTAACAAAAGACTTTGGAGTTGTCTGTGTTGAAAACGGCTTCCAGCTTTATATCGGTGGTAATGGTGGTACAGAAGTTCGTGAAGCCGATTTTATTATGACTGTTCCTACGGAAGAAGACGTATTACGCATCGCAACCGCTTATGTACAGTATTATCGTGAAACAGGGATTTATGGCGAGCGAACAGCTCCTTGGGTAGAACGAATGGGCTTAGAACATGTAAAAGAAATACTGCAAAAGGAAGACATGGTCACTGCGCTAAATGAACGTTTCCAAACTGCCCGCAGCACATATGAAGAAGCCTGGGGACAAGCTCTAAAAACAAAGTCATTACAAGCTATGTATAAAGTAGAAACTGTACAATAAGGAGCGATTTATATGTTACACACAAAACAGAAAATAAAAATTATGCGTGCCAAAGACCTCCCCATGCAAATTGGTAAAGAAGTACGAATCGGTGACAAATCTATTGCGTTATTTCGCCTTGCAAACGGGGATATTCGCGCTGTAGAAAATCGATGCCCGCATAAAAACGGACCATTAGCGGAAGGAATTGTTTCTGGTGAATTTGTCTTTTGTCCGTTGCACGATTGGAAAATTTCATTACTTACAGGCGAAGTTCAAAAGCCTGATGATGGTTGTATTCAAACACATAAAGTAGAAGTCATTCAAGATGACATTTATATATATCTATAATTTGTAAAAGATTTAGCTTTCTTTTAAGTCAAACAAGATGAGGTGAAGAGATGAACGGATACGTATATTTAATTGGTGCTGGACCTGGTGATGAAGGGCTGATTACAAAAAAAGCAGTAAACTACTTAAAAAAGGCAGATATTGTGTTATATGACCACTTATTAAACCCAAGTTTACTTCGCTATACAAAGCCAACATGCGAACTCATATACTGCGGAAAAATGCCAACAAATCATATTATGCGTCAAGGCATGATTAATACTTGTTTAGTACAGGCAGCAAAGGAAGGAAAAATCGTCGTTCGTTTAAAAGGCGGCGATCCTTCCATCTTTGGTCGTGTTGGTGAAGAAGCAGCTGCTTTAGCTACAGCAAACATTTCATACGAAATCGTCCCAGGGATTACCTCCAGCAGTGCCGCTGGTTCGTACGCCGGTATCCCTCTCACCCATCGCGATTACAGTAATAGTGTAACTTTGCTAACTGGACACACAAAAGGGACAATTTGCGATCAAGTTGATTACAGCAATCTTTTAAATAGCGATACAATTGCCTTTTATATGGGGATTAAAAACTTACCAATAATTTGTAAAAATTTATTACAAGCTGGTAAAAGAAACGATACACCTGTAGCAGTCATTGAATGGGGCACAACTGGAAAGCAGCGAGTAGTAACAGGTACGCTCTCTACAATTGCGGAAGATGTAAAAAAAGAAAACATTTCGAACCCTTCCATGACCATTGTCGGGGAAGTCGTATCATTACGGAAACAACTTGCTTGGCAAGAACGGAAACCTCTTCATGGAAGAAAAATTTTATTTGTCTCTGCAACAAATAAAGTAAGTAAATATGCAGAAATACTGCGAGAAGCTGGAGCAGAAATATACCAAATACCTACCTTCAAAAAGCAAGAACATTCTTTAACAGCAAATGAACTCGGTGAAATATTCGAAGCGGAACGCCTTGTTTTCTGTTCACCAGAAAGCATGGAAATCTTCTTGCAATCTTGCACAAAACATGGAAAAGATATTCGTTCCTTACAAGCGAAACTTCAATATATGAATGCAAAGACAGGGCAAATGTTTATGAAGTACGGATTACTGGGCACACCTGCTACATTTTCTACAGAAACAACCGTTTATTTAGGGCGGAATATAAAACGAATTGACGTCATCAAGAACAAAATAGGTGCTGGTTTGTTCTTAATGACACATGAATATACAATCGATAATCGTTTCGATGAAATTCATGCACGTATGCTCACTGAGTTTACATGGGATAGTATTTTCTTTGAAGGCCGCGCTACAATTGATACATTTTTAGCAGAAATCAATCGCCTTCGTTTTAACGATATTTCGAAATTACCATTTTCATATATGGACGAAGCCACTTTACAATACGCCAACAAGGTTGGGCTCCATTGTATCGATCATCAAGTACAAAGAATAGTGGACCAAACAGAAGTGACTGCATCATGAAAGCAATTGTATATATTGGTCATGGTAGTCGTCTGCAAGAGGGCAATGAGCAATTCAAACATTTTATTCGTTCTGTTATGCAGGAACGAAACGAGAAAATACAAAAGGTGGGATTTCTGGAACTTGCAACTCCAACCGTTCAAGAGGCTATTTATGAAGCGATTACTGAAGGGGCCACTGAAATTGTAGTTGTCCCTGTTTTACTATTCGCAGCTGCTCATTATAAACGCGATGTCCCTTTTGAAATAAAAACAATAGAACAGCTCTATCCGCACATTTCATTTTCAGTTGCACCACCTTTTAGTATCCATCCATTCATGATTAAACTTGTAATAAAACGAATACATGAAATGCAGCCCATACAAGAAAGTGAAATTCTACTAGTCGGCCGAGGCAGTAGTGATGCTCAGCCTATCTATGAATTAAAACAAATCGGTTTAGCTGTGGAACAAAAATTAAAAATACCGGTAACGTGCACCTTTTTAACAAAAGGGACACCTTCTTTTATAGATATGCTAGCTAAAACAGCACCTACTGCAAAGCATATCTATATTATGCCTTATCTTCTCTTTACCGGATTACTGCTTCAAAAGATAAAAAAGTATGCAAAAATATATGATAATGTGAGCACTTGTAACTGTCTTCAATTTGATTCTTATATGAAATTTACTTTGTTAGAACGAATGGAGGAACATGTACATGTTTCAAACATACCCAATTATGTGCAACCTTACAGGTAAGAATGTTGTCATTATTGGAGGGGGAACAATTGCTTATCGAAAGGCGGCTAGTTTACAAAATACCGGTGCCTTCGTCACAATTGTAAGTCCTCATATTTGCAATGAAATGAAAGAACTATCTTATATTGAATGGAAGAAAAAAGAGTTTACAGAAGATGATATTCAAAGGGCACACCTTATTTATGCAGCCACGAATCATCATGAAATCAATATGATGGTCAAACGAGCTGCTCATGATTTTCAATGGGTCAATGTTGTAAGTGATGGAACAAAATCCTCCTTCCATACACCAGCCATCATTCGAAGGAATGACTATATGATAAGCATTTCCACCTTTGGCAAAAGTCCATCACTTGCAAAGAAAATAAAACAGAAATTATTAGCTCACTTGCCTCAAATATTAAAATAATAAAAAGATGAACGAATCGACTCGTTCATCTTTTTAACTTGCTTTAAAGCCACCGCCAAGTACATCCCGTACATCATGAATCACGACGAATGCTTCTTTATCTACATCACGAATCACTTGTTTTAACTTAACAAGCTCTTGCTTATTAATCACAACATACAACACTTCTTTATTCTTTCCTGTATATCCACCTCGTCCTTCTAGAACGGTCACACCACGTGTCATATGTTTTGTAATTGTCTCACGTATTAAATCTGGCTGATCCGATATAATCGTCACTGCCGTTTTCGTATTAATTCCTTCTACAATGAAGTCAATTACTTTCGCTCCGATGAAGACTGCGACAAGTGTATACATCGCCTTTTCTTGACCGATGATAAAGACAGACCCAGTAATCACAACAATATCAATAATAAGAACACCTTTCCCAACACTCCATCCTAAATATTGATTTGCCAATTGTGCTAAAATTGCTGATCCCCCTGATGTACCTCCTGCCCGGAACATACATCCTAATCCAACTCCAACAAACACCCCAGCAAATAAAGCGGCTAGTAATGTGTCGCTATTTACTCGATGTCCAATATGCTCGGTAACATATAAAAATAAAGACGTCTCTACAATTCCAATAATTGTATAAATCATCGTTTTTTTATCAAAAAATTTATATCCAATCGCTAATAAAATTGCATTTAAAGTAAAGTTCACAACCCCTGGTGACCATCCAAATAAATAATACGTAACAACTGTTAACCCAATAATTCCACCCTCTGACAAACGATTTGGAATTGCAAAATAGTTAATACCGATTGCAAATAATAATGAACCAATTGTAATGAGTGTAATTTCTTGTATTCTTTGAGTAACCATAGTTCGTACCTCCCTCCCCATTTGACATTGTATCACCATCTCCTAGAGGTATAGAAGTGGTTTTTACCACACATTTTGTTATACGCTATTTACAAAATTATGTTTAAACAAACGCTTGGTTAATTATTCAAATTCTCCCTCACAATCCACATTAATCACTGTACTTCCTCTTACTAAATATGTCCCTCATATACAAATAAAAATTTTTCCATTTCGTATAAAAATAACGTCCACATCAAAGGCACTGAAAAAGAGAGTTCTCCCTAAAAAACAACGTGCATTTTATAAAAATGTTGAAAATAAACAGGAGTCCGACACCTATATAGTAGATGATGGACTCCTGTTTTATTATGAAGTAGACTTTTTTAATGGTCTCTCTATATCCAATTATTTTTTCCTATTTCTTTATTAAAGTTTCCTTTAATTCTTCAAACTTCGTATTTAATTGATCTGTCATCTTTTGCATCATCGCTTTCCGATCCATCGCTTCTTCCGCCTCTATTTGAATTGGATCTCCAAAAATAAGCTGTGCTCTCTTACCTTTTATCAATTCTTTCACACTTGTCGGTCCAATATATGCTGCCGGTACTAACGGCACACGAGAACGCATCGCAATTGTTACAGCACCAGCCTTTAAAGAGACATCTTCTGTAGATCTTGTTCCACTTGGAAAAATCCCAACAACTTTTCCTTCTTTTAATAAACGCGATGGGATTTTCAATGTACTTGGCCCTGGATTTGCTCGATCTACAGGAAAAGCATTTACATTCTTAAAAAACCAGTTCAAAAACTTTTTTTCAAATAACTCCTTTTTGGCCATGTAATGGATTTCCGTCGGATACATTCCTGTTGCTAGCATTAACACATCCATAAAACTTGTATGCGTACATGCTACAACATACGGTCCTTCTTTCGGTAATTTCTCTTTTCCTTGTACTTCTACTTTTCCAACAGTCTTAAATATATATTTCAACAAACATGCGATTGGTTTATACATTTCGTTCGTTCCTTTCTCACTTTCCAAATTGAATTCCACTTTTAAAACCATTATAACACTAACTTTTAATAGTTGGTAATAAAATTAGGTATTAATTTAAGAAAAGCAAATCTACCTCAATAAAGAAGGAAAGAGACATATACTTATCCCCCTGCAATGCCTCACCTAGCATATATCGAAAAAAGCTGTGTACCCTATAGGCACACAGCTTTTTTAGTTTGTTTCATATATAATTTGACCCGTTTTACTTATATCGTAACCACCGATTGCTAGCAATTCATTTTGAAATTCTATAGATTGCAAAATATCTTTTACCACTTCAATCAATTGTTCATTCTTCTTATTTTTCAAAATGACTAAGTCATATTGTTCTTTCATAAGTGGAATAAAGTCTACATTTACAATTTGCGCTACTTTTTCTGCTCCTACACCAACATCAGCTTTCCCGCTAGCAATTTGCGAAGCAACACCAAGGTGGTTTGATTCTTCCCATTCATACCCTTGAACATATTCCTTCCTTAAGTTCTGAATGCGAATTTGCTCATCTACTAATACACGAATTCCTGACCCTTTTTCACGGTTTACAAATTGTATAGATGGTTTAACTAAGTCGCTCCAATTCTGTATTTCATTTGGGTTTCCTTTTTGAACATAAAACCCAACATTTCTTGCTAATAAATTGATGACAACACAAGGCTGTCCAACTAAAATTCGTTTTACATATGGAATATTATATTCTTTTGTATCTCCATCAAATAAGTGTAGACTAACAACGCTTTGTTCCCCATGATACATTTTGATTAAACTTGCTAAACTACCTTGATACGCTCGAAGTATATTAGAATTCGGCATTCGATTTTCTATATGCTTTGCTAGCATATCTAACGTTAGTTCTTGACCACTAATTATACAGTGCTCTGCACCTTTGTTCTCTACTTTTACAGAGGATGTTTGTAACTTTCCTGTCTTCATCTGTCTAATATATTGTTCTAGATCCCCCGCATCAATACGCATTTGTCTACCGACTCTATAAGAAGGGAGTTCTCCTTTTTTTATTAAGTCGTATACGGTTAACTTTGATACTTTTAATTGTTTCGCTACTTCTTCCGTTGTGTAGGAATGATGGTTCATAGGCGATTCCTCACTTTCTTACTCTATTGTAGCAAAGAAGTGAAACTTTCTCCTATTTTTTCAAACAGTGACGTATTTCACATTATATTTAATTATAACCATTCATAATTAAATATACTTAGTTATAATTAATATGATAAGAAGGAAAGGAGATTATACGTTATGAACAAATTTATATTGCGGTATATTGGATTGCTCACACTTTCTTTTTTCCTTATTTTCAGTAGCGCTTGTACAAACGGAAACAAGAAAGAGAAAACAAATGCAAAAGAAGAACAAACGATTGAATTGACAATATCAGCTGCCGCTAGTTTACAAGATGCTTTTAAAGAAATTGAAAAACAATATAAGCAGAAAGAACCTAACATAAAGCTATCATTTAACTTTGGTGGTTCTGGTGCACTTCAGCAACAAATTGAACAAGGTGCTCCTGCTGATTTATTTTTCTCTGCGGCAGAAGATAAATTTCAAACGCTTGTAAAAAAAGGATTTATCAATAAAAAAGAAGGAAAAGATCTTCTAGGAAATGAGCTTGTGTTAGTTGTCCCAAAAGAAAGCTCTATTCAAACATTCCAAGAATTAAAAGAAGAGAAAGTGAAAAAACTAGCAATTGGTACACCTGAATCCGTGCCAGCTGGAAAGTACGCAAAAGCTCTTCTTACACACGAAAACTTATGGATTGACCTTCAAGACAAAATTGTACCTACAAAAGACGTTCGTCAAGTATTAACATATGTAGAGACAGGAAATGTAGATGCTGGTATTGTATATAAAACAGATGCCCTCATTTCAGATAAAGTAAAAATAGCTACTGCAGCACCAGCTAACTCTCATGAACCGATTCGTTATCCTGTTGGAATTATAAAAGAATCTAAGCATAAAAAAGAGGCGACTTTATTCTATGAATATTTACAATCCAAAGATGCACAAACAATCTTTAACAAGTATGGATTTACAATCCTACCTTAACTACTATGACATTTGATACACTTTGGCTACCTGTTTTTCTTTCTTTACGAGTCGCTGCACTTGCTACCATTATTTCTATGATTTTCGGTACAATTATTGGTCGGATATTAGCACGCTCCTCTTCGCGTTATAAAGTGTTTTTAGAAACCATTTTTCTATTGCCGATGGTGCTTCCACCAACTGTGATTGGATTCTTTCTCATTATTATTTTTGGAAATCATAGCCCGATTGGAAAATGGATTGAAACATTATTTCAACAATCAATTATGTTTACATCATGGGCAGCAGTCATTGCCTCAACAGTTGTTTCATTTCCGCTTATGTACCAATCGGCCAAAACAGGTTTCTCTATTGCAAATGAACAAATTGAAGACGGGGCCCGTGACCTCGGAGCAAGTGAATATCAAGTGTTTTTACACGTCACACTACCACTTGCATTCCCTGCATTACTTAGCGGAATGATTTTAAGTTTCGTACGAGCACTAGGAGAATTTGGTGCAACACTCATGTTCGCAGGAAATATTCCTGGTAAAACACAAACAATTCCAACAGCCATTTATATGGCAATTGATGCAAGTAATATGCCCCTTGCTTGGACACTTGTTATCATAACAGTTAGTATGTCGCTCATTTTCTTATTGTGCATGCAATTCATTAATAAGCGAATTACTTTTTAAAGCAGCTTTCGACAAAAAGCTGCCTTTTTATTTCCCGAAAAATAAATTATTTTGTAAAACGAGGAAAGGCGTATCTTACAAAAATGTAATCTTTCTGTAAGCTAATTCGATAGTTGCTCCCAACCACATCTCATATAATGAATACATAAGATACCCCCTCAAGAAGTGGATTGTCCCCCCACATCTTGTTGTTAAAAAAGGGTTAACAAATTTATTTCCCTATTCCCCTCAAAAGAAGATCCCGATTTGGGATCTTTTTTTTATCGTAAAATAATAACGAAATTTTCCTATTTATAAAAATATACATTTTATTTGAATTCACTTTCTAAAATGATGACTTTCCTGTTATTATATGGAGGTGTTTGAAAAAATAAAGAAATGAAAACGCATTTATAGTGTACCTTCTTCATTATATTTTAATGATCAGTAATCTTCTACTCTACTAATGGAGAATTACCAATTTTTAGAGTGGCTTTCAATTATATTGATATAGTAAAAACGAAGGGAGTCTTGTGATGGACATTTTATTAGCTCTTCTTCCTGCAATTGCATGGGGGAATATCTTATTAGTAAGTGTAAAAGCTGGTGGCGGTGCCTATAGTCAAACGCTTGGTATGACAATGGGTGCTCTATTCTTTGCAATTATTATGTATGTATTTACTCAGCCGGCTTTAACGATGACAATCTTAATTGTCGGTTTTATCTCTGGTGTATTCTGGGCTTTAGGACAAGCAAACCAGTTAAAAACTGTTGAAAGACTAGGTGTTTCGACAACAGTAACCATTTCAACCGGGATGCAACTTATTGCAACTTCTATCTTTGGGGTAATCGCTTTTCATGAGTGGACTACTACTACTACGATTATTCTGGGAACGATTTCAATTCTTTTAATTGTAATTGGTGTTGTCTTCACTTCATTAGATGATAAAGAAAATGCACAGCCACCAGGACAATTAAAAAAAGGACTTTTGACTTTAATTATTTCTACTTTCGGCTATCTTGTATATGTAATTATTATTCGCTGGTATAACATTGATGGCTGGTCAGCTATTTTACCACAAGCGGTTGGTATGTTTGTTGGAGCAATCATACTGACATCTAAGCATAAACCATTTAATAAATATGCAATTCGCAATACAATATCTGGTATACTTTGGGGAACAGGAAACTTATTCTTACTTCTTTCATTACCAAAAGTTGGAGTCGCAACAAGTTTCCCATTATCACAAACAGGTATTGTTATCTCTACATTTGGTGCAATTGTCTTCTTAGGTGAGAAGAAAACAAAACGTCAAATGATATTTATCGCATTAGGCAGTATTTTCATTATTGGTGGTGCTGTTTTACTCGGTATGACAAAAGCATAAACTCACAATTGATTATCACACCCTAAAAGTATAGTAACCTTTTAGGGTGTTTTGACATCTATTTTTCCGTATAAACCATGAATGCTCTTTCCCTCTCAAAACTTTTCTATCATTTTTATATCCATCTAATAGACCTTTTCTTTTTACACGCTCTCTTATCAATGTTATTGTTTTTATAACTTACTTTATAAGAAAGGATTAGAGGAGATGCCAAAGAAACAGCGAATTTTATTTATTGGTGCTGGACGTATGGCCGAAGCAATCTTTTCTGGTTTGCTTAAAACAAGCAAACCATACATCGAAGAAATTATTGTATCGAATCGACACAATACAAAAAAACTCCAGCAATTACAAGAACAATATCCTATTTCAACAACAACTGATTGGAAAGAATGCGTCAAGTTTGTAGACACGATCATTCTGGCAATGCCACCAGCTGCACATGAACAACTATTGACAGAACTAGCACCTCTTCTTACGCATCAACTTGTCGTGACGATTGCTGCTGGAATTGGCCCATCTTACTTAGAGAAAAGATTACCTCACGGCACACCAGTTGCTTGGATTATGCCAAATACGGCTGCTAGCATTGGACAGTCTATCAGCTTGTATACGACGGGACACTTCGTAAATGAAAATCATAAAGAGACATTACAACTTCTTTTAAAAGGAATTGGTACATCACAGCTTTGCACAGAAGAAGAAATTCATCAGCTAACCGCTATTACTGGTAGCGCACCAGCATTTCTTTACCACTTTGCAGAAAGCCTAATTGAAGCTACCAAAAATTATGGTATTGATGAAACAACAGCACATCACCTTGTTATTCAAATGATTGCTGGCGCAGCCACAATGCTTGGGCAAGTACAAAATCCAGCACTTCTTCGGGAACAAGTGACTACACCTGGCGGTTCAACTGCGGAAGGCTTAAAAGTGCTCTATGAACATCATTTTTCCAAAATTATTCAGCAAGCAATTGAAGCTACAAATAAAAAGGTAAGGGGGAAATAATATGAAAATTACCAGTTTACAAGATTACACTACATTACATAACGGGGTAAAAATGCCTTGGTTTGGTTTAGGGGTATTTAAAGTGGAAGAGGGCACAGAAGTAATTGATTCTGTGAAAGCTGCTATCAAAAACGGGTACCGTAGCATTGATACAGCTGCTATCTATAAGAACGAAGAAGGTGTGGGACAAGCAATTCGTGAGTCCGGCGTTCCGCGTGAAGAGCTATTTATTACATCAAAAGTATGGAATAATGATCAAGGATATGAATCGACATTACAGGCATTCGAAACTTCCTTACAAAAATTAGGTTTAGAGTATTTAGACTTATATTTAGTTCACTGGCCTGTACAAGGAAAATATACCGAAACGTGGAAAGCATTAGAAAAACTTTATAAAGATGGCCGCGTTCGTGCAATTGGGGTAAGTAATTTCCACATCCATCACTTACAAGATATATTCGAAGTTGCAGAAATTAAACCGATGGTGAACCAAGTTGAATATCACCCTCGCTTAACACAAGAAGAATTACATACTTTTTGTAAAGAAAACCATATCCAACTAGAAGCATGGTCACCGTTAATGCAAGGACAACTTCTTGATCATCCAACATTGCAAGGGATTGCAAAAAAATACAATAAATCAACAGCACAAATTATTTTGCGTTGGGATCTTCAAAATGAAGTGGTAACTATCCCAAAATCAATTAAAGAACACCGCATCATCGAAAACGCAAATATTTTTGATTTCGAATTAAGCCATGAAGATATGAAAACAATCCAGTCTTTAAATGAAAATCATCGCGTTGGTCCGGATCCTGATCATTTTGATTTTTAATGGCAGTTTAGCTGTTACATCTACTGAAGAAACGAAAAATTGTCCATGAAGAATAGAAAGGTATCCATTTGTCGGATACCTTTTTTATTACATGTCTTTTCCTACAGCCCTTTCTCTCTTTACTATAAATGATATCCCTACTACACTTAGTGCTACAATTTGTGTAATCAAAATTATAAATAATAGAGAAATAATATTTACACTTAAATTCCCACCACCAAATATTATTGCAAAATAACCCTTCACAGCATAAGTTGCGGGAAATAATTCTCCGATTATTTGATATGTTTTGGATAACATAGCCTGCGGGACCATTACACCAGAACTTACAAGTTGCAACGAGAGTGATATAATATTAAAAATCATACCTGCATTTCCGAATAGAGTAAGAAACATTTGCGTTAATGATAGAAAAGCAAAAAAGACAATGGTTTGAAATATCCATACATTCCCAATCGTTTCTTGGATTCCGATGTGAAAAGTTTTCATTAAGCCAATGGTCATACATGCAAGTAGAATAGATACTACACCGTTAATCACTTGGCTTGAAAGAAAATTTCTCCAATCTCTTCCTACTTGTTTTGCCACTTTCGATAATTCCATACTCATAATCATCGCTCCAACGAATGAAGCTAACACAATCATAAGCGGCACCATGTTTACGGAAAACCCTTTTGCATCATTTACTTTGTGCACTTTAAGTCCAACTGATTCTTTTGTTAGCCCCTTTAACATTTCAATGCTCTCTGGCCCCACAGCTTGTAACTTTCCTGCAATAGCTTGTTGTTTATTGTTTGTAATTTCTTTATTTACATTGCTATGAACTTGTTTTGCTATGCTTTCCATCATCTGCTTTGCCATCATCGAGCTGGCTTGGTTAATATGAACGTTTAAATCTGTCTTACCTTTTTCGCTTATATCCTTTGAAAAAGAGGCTGGAATTTCAATAATCATATTGTATGCATACTGATCCATTTCTTCTTTTGCCTTTTCCATAGACTTCTCTTTTGTCACTTGAAAAGGTAAACTTTTCTGTAAACCGTCTCCTATTTTACTTCCCATACTCGTATCTTGGTTTACAATCGCAATTTGCAGTTTATCTGCTCTTTCATTGACTCCATCATAAGCTGTTAGCCAAACACAAAAGAAAATGAGCTGGAATGCTAAAGCTACTCCAATCCCTATATACGTACCTGGTACTCTTAAAAATTGTTTCAACGTATTCATTTTCCCAACCCCTTCTAGCAAGCAAGTACATACTTGCATTTTATTTTAAATAAATACTAGGGTCTTAATGCCCTAGCATATAAAGTTATATTATTTTCAATAAAATCTTCATCATTCATCTCCATCAATCGATTTTCAAAACGCATTTTAGAGAGAAAATATCCAAAGTTAATCCATATAAAATTCATGACTTGTGCTTCAATATTCGTATCAATGATTTTTCCCTTTTTCTGCATTTCTGTAAAATAAATCATTAATTCTTCCTTTAAACCCTTTGGTATTTTGGCGATTTCATCATCTAACTCCGGAAACGCACCTGTTTCACGAATACCGATCGCGATGATATCTTTCACTTCATTCAAAAATTGATGATAATGCCTTGCTAAATTCTTTAAGTCTGTCTCTAACTCCCATACAATTCTTGTTTGTAAAAAATGTTTTAAATGCGGCACATATGAAAATTCAGCAACGGCTGCTTCAATGACCCCTTTCTTATTTTTAAAATTACGAAAGATTGTCACTTCATTGACACCAGCACGCATCGCAATTTCTCTCGTTGTCGCTGCTTTATATCCTCTTTCTTTCACTAATTCAATTGCTGCTTGAATAATTTTTTCTGCTGTCTTTGAGCGCGCCATACAATCCTCTCTTCCTTATGCAAGTGATCACTTGCAATCCATAGTACACTTTTTTCTAATTATTGTCAATTCATTTCCTGTAAATTAGTAAGATCGATATTCGTATAAGCAACCAACGAACTGAAATACAGTTAATACGAAACTAAACAGAATCATAACGAACACACTTATATGTAACGTTGGTTAGAATATAGCATTTGCTATCCATATACTAATACTAAAAAAGAAAAATTGTGCAAGAATCCCTATTGGCTTCAACCATATTCTCGTTTTTTTCTTTGTTACTTTTACAATCCATCCAAGTATGAAAACTAAAGTTAATATAATAAATGCTAGCCATCTTCCATACTTCACATCATAAGGTGTCACTTGATTAGGAAAAATGAAGTGCACCATGCAGAATAATAAAAGACTAATACCGAGACAAATAATAAGTGACAGGAACAATTCAATCGTGGCTTTGAAGAGGGCATATGAAAATGAATATTTCTTCCCTTTTGTATCCATCACTTCACATATAACCATCGTAATGAAAAGAACGAAAAACCATATAAAAAAATACATAGGCGTTTCTACTTTGAACAATTCTGCTATTGAATAGAATAACAGCTTCCACATATATTCATTTTCACCTCTGCTAGTCTTCTATCTCTTCAAATTGTAAATTCATTGGCTCATTGGAGAGGGTTTCATAGAAACTTTCTGTCAGATCTGTCGCCGGTACCTTTTCATCTACTTCATCTAACCGAAAACTATCTGCCCATATACATCCTTCCCCTGACAACAAAATGCCAAATGCAATCCCAATCGCTTCTTCTTTTACATCGAGTACAACTGAGTAGGGTTGCCAACTTGTAGTATGTCTTATAGGACGATTTTGCATATTATCCATAGCTAGTGGTTCTGTATCTTTCCCATCTACACGCATCCATAGCCCTGCCCAATCTTTCACATTTTCACTTTTGATAAACGCTGTTAACCGCAAGCGCTTTCCTTTATACTGATCCGCTTTAAACATTTGCATTAGCGTCGTAAATCCGCCATGGGTCACACCCTCTTTCGCTTGAATATAAGCTGATACTTTTCCTTGGTGAACTGTTTTATAATCTAAGCCCATTTCATATTCTGTAGGGTGACTTCCACTTAATACCCATCCTTTCGGTAAACCTTTTTGCATTGAAAATTCCCCTCTTTCTATATAAAATGATTGAAAATAGTTACGGTATTTTTCGGTGGCAAATGATACATTCTTTTAAACGCTCTAGTAAACGCCTCTTGTGAAGAAAAACCATATTGCAGTGCAATATCAAGAATCGGTCTATTTGTCGTTACTAAAGCTTGAGCAGCATATGTAAGTCTTCTTTTTCGAATATACTCTGTTACACTTATTCCTAAATTGCTTTGAAAAATGCGATGAAAGTGATACATAGATGTCGCACTATACGAAGCGACTTTTGCAGTTGTCAATTCTTCTTCTAAATGATTTTCTATATACACAATTGCCTTTTTGACTAAACTACTATATTCATCATACATATCCATGCCTCCTTACACTTCCAATTTACCATATACATCCAATTCATTTTTTGATTTAATTTGCGAAGTCTGCTACCTATTACATAGAAAATATCTTTCTAATTGATACATAATTAAGGACATTTAGGGAAAAATTGTATAGAAGGAAGCTATACTAAGGAGGAAGATACCATGAGAATTTTACTTTCAGCTTTATTAGCTCTTATGTTAATACCTGCATTAACAGGGTGTAACGCACCAGCAAAGGAAGGTACAACTTCTAACAAGAAAACAACGGAAGAAGCAAAGAATGAAACATCTGCTGATTTAAAGCTTAACTTTAACGAATTCGATCTAGATGTTGACTACCAAGATACAAACAAAGATTATGAAGCTGACTATAAACATAAATCTGCTGATCAAAAAATGGAAGCAAAAATTGAAGACCATAAAGCTAATGTAAACTTAACTAGCGATGAAGCAATTGCAAAGTTAAGCCCACTTCTTAAAAAGCTAACATTTGATAAAAACACACCAGATCAAGAAGTGATTGATCAAGTAGTCGACGTCTTCCAACTCGATAAAGATTATCAAAAATTCGAATTAGAAGTTGTCTTCTCTGATGGAACGAAGAAAGAATATAAGAAGGAAGCAAAATAAAGAAGTAGGCAAATGCCTACTTCTTTATTTTGTATTATTTCTTGATTTTTACATAACGTAAATCTGGTTTACCTTCAACATCATACTGAACCCCAGACACTGATTCTTTTTGTAAATAGGATGATGATGGGAATAAGATTGGGATTAATGGCGTTTCAGCAAACATAATATCTTCTGCTTTATGCAACAAATCAAAGCGCTTTTCTTCATCTCTTTCAACTTCCGCTTCTTTTATTAAAGTATCAAATTCTTTATTATGCCATTTTGCATAGTTATTCGGTCCATCACCTGCATATAATTCAAGTTTTTTAATTGGATCTACAGCTCCGCCCCATCCCATATAAGCTAATTGAAAGTCACTTTGTTTATACGTATCAATGTAACTTTTCCACTCTTTATTTTCTAGTTTTACATCCACACCAAGATTTTTCTTGAACATTTCTTGCATTGCTTCTGCTACTTTTTTATGTTGTGTATCTGTTGTATACTTCAATGTTACTTGAGGAAGCTCTGTCCATCCTTGTTCTTTCATGCCTTCTTCTAATAATTTTTTCGCTTCTACTGGGTCAAATTTTAAATAATCCCCTTTTTCTTTACGGAAATCACGGCCACTCTGTGTTTTCGCTCCTTCTGGAACAAAAGCATATGCTTCTTGTGCATTCCCTTTATACAATTTTTCAACAATAAATTTACGATCAAGTGCTAACGCAAATGCTTTTCGTATTTTCGCATTGGTAAACGGTTCTTTTTCAACATTAAATGAATAAATATAAGATGAAAATCCTGCCATACGTTTATATTCTTTATTTCTTTTTTCTTTTTCAACCATCTCTTGTGGCAAGCCGCTTAATAAGTCTAGTTCTTTCGATTTATACAATTGATATGCCGTATTAGTATCTGGAATAATGCGAAACTCCAATTCTTTTAATGTTACTTTTTTATCATGAAACTCTTTGTTCTTCTCTAAAATAATTGCTTGGTTATGCTTCCACTCTTTTAATTTGAACGGTCCGTTTGTAAGTAATTCTTTTGGACTTGTTTTTAACTTATTTTTATCATCGATAGATTTTTTTGAAAGTGGAATAAATAAAGAATTCGCTAATTGTTGTTTGATAGATGCAACTGGATGTTCAAGCGTTACTTTTAAAGTTTGCGAATCTACCGCTTGAATACCTACTTGTCCTTCTTCACCTTTTCCAGTATTATACGCTTCTGCACCCTTAATAAAATACATTTCTGTTGCATTCATAGAGCCTGTTTTAGGATTTAATATACGCTTCCATGCAAATTCAAAATCATTAGCCGTAATAGGTGAACCATCTGACCATTTCATATCTTTCTTTAAATGAATTGTATATTCTGTTCCATCTACATTTACTTCTTCTTTCTCTGCCAACTCATTTTGATATTTTCCATTCGCATCCTTTGTATATAGACCACTAAATAAATGTTCAATTACATAACCTGACGTACTATCTGTCGCAATTGCTGAATCAAGTGTATATGGGTCACTACTAATATTTGTGACTAAGCGATCCCCCTTATCTGCACTTGCCTTTGACGCTTCTTTCTTACCGCAGCCGACAGAAGCAATCGCTAAAACTGTCATAATGGCAAAAAGTAAAATCTTCTTCATTCTACATTCTCCTTTAGCCTGAAATTTTTGGTGTCGATTCTAACAATGTTTTTGTATAAAAATGTTGTGGATTACGGAATACTTCATCCGTATCTCCAAATTCAACAAGTTCTCCTTTGTACATAACAGCTACTTTTTCACATAAATAATGAACCATCGGTAAATCGTGAGCAATAAATAAATATGTATAACCTTGTTCTCTTTGAATTTGCTGCAAGAAATGAACAATTTGAATTTGCAAGGAAACATCCAATGCTGAAATCGGTTCATCTAGTATTAGTACTTCAGGCTCACATATAAGCGCCCTAGCAATAGCGATCCGTTGACGTTGCCCACCGCTAAATTCATGCGGATAGCGCTCGATATACCTTCTATCTAATCCGACGCGTTCTAACGCATCACCAGCAACTTTATCCTTCTCCTTCTTATCGCCTAACCCAAACGAGATATATCCTTCTGCAACACTATCTCGAATCTTCCACCGCGGATTTAAAGCTGCGGTGGAATCTTGAAAAATAAATTGTACTTTTTGTAAAAAATCTCGCTTTTCTTTCCGATTAAGCGCATGGACAATTTGACCGTTATAAGCAATCTCTCCTGATGAAGGTTTTTCAATACCAGCTATTAACTTACCAAGCGTTGTTTTTCCTGAACCACTTTCTCCAATAATGCCAAGTGTAGTTCCCTTTGAAATGGATAGTGATATATCTTTCAGCGCAGCAAGCCCCTTCTCCTTACTCCCATATATTTTCGTAACCTGTTTTACTGTAATGAACTCTGTCGTCATGAAGCACTCACCTTCTCTTTCGCTTTCCCTTTACGCTGCTCAATAATATGTTTCCAGCAGAATGAACTATGTTCCGGCGAAAATACTGTTTTCTCTGGGAAACGATGAATACATTCTTTCATCGCAACTGGGCATCGGTTCACAAACGGGCATCCAAAACTATTTAATATTTCAAGCGATGGTGTTGTTCCATCAATCGCCCGCAATACCTTTTCTGAATCGTCCATATTCGGAATAGCTTGTAATAAACTTTTTGTATACGGATGCTTCGGTGACTCAATGACTTCTTGAATCATTCCTTTTTCTACAACACGGCCGCCATACATAACAACAACTCGATCTGCTACTTCACGTACAAGCGCAAGGTCATGTGTAATTAATAGAATACTTGTATGTTGTTTTTCTTTTCTCTCTTTTAATAACTCCATAATTTGTTTTTGAATTGTTACATCCAGCGCTGTTGTTGGCTCATCTGCAATGACGAGTTTTGGGTGACAAGCAAATGCAATTGCTAAACAAATGCGCTGCCTCATACCGCCACTTAGTTGATAGGGGTATTGCTCGAAACGCTGTTCTGCTTCATGTATGCCTAAATCATTTAATAACTGAATCGCAATTGCTTTTGCTTCTTTCTTTGATTTCTTTTCATGCTGCAAGATTACTTCTGTAATCTGTTTTCCTACTTTCATTGTTGGATTTAATGATGAAAGCGGGTCCTGAAATATAAAAGAAATATCTTTTCCCCGTATGTGATTCCATTCAGCTTCTTGCAAGTTTGTTAATTCGCTATTTTGAAAAGAAATTTTCCCTTCCTCAGTGCGAATTGACTCTTGGTTTAAGCCAATAATCGATTGTGCTGTTACACTTTTTCCCGAACCACTTTCTCCCACAAGTGCAACTATTTCACCTTCATGAATGGAAAAAGAAACATGTTTTACAATCGGTTGTTTACGATCCTCTTTTTCAACGGCTAACGTTACGTTTTCTAAAGATAAGAGCTGCCCCATGTTTTTTCCCCTTTCGATTTTGTTTCACAATTTTTGGATCAATTGCATCCTGCAAACCATCTCCAATCGCATTAAAAGCAAACATAATTAATGCAATCATTATCGCTGGGAAAAACAGCTGCCACCATTCCCCACTTAATAATGTTCCTAGTGCATCGTTTGTCATCGTTCCCCAACTTGCTGCTGGCGATTGTACACCCAATCCGATAAAACTTAAAAATGATTCTGAGAAAATGGCAGCTGGAATCGTAAAAGATAAATTCACAATAATAATCCCTGTTAAATTCGGAATTAGGTGTTTATAAATAATTTTCATATGAGATGTTCCTAATCTCTCAGCAGCAATGACAAATTCTTTTTGTTTTAATGAAAGCACTTGCGCTCGTACAAGTCGTGCCATTCCAATCCAACCTGTTAATGCAAGAGCAAGAATAATTGTAAACAGTCCTGGCTTCATAACAATTAATAGTAAAATAACAATTAATAAATACGGTATACCATACATCACTTCGATTCCTCTTACAATCCACTCATCAATTAACGTACCGAGACGATTACGCCCTCTCACATATCCACTAAAGCCACCAATCAGTACACCTAATCCGATATCAAGAGCTGCTGCGATCAATCCGACTGCTAATGAAATTTTTCCACCAGCCCATGTTCGTGCCCAAATATCTCTTCCTAAATCATCTGTACCGAACCAATGCTCACTACTTGGTTGGAGGTTTGTTGCTTCTTTTATTTGCTCATTTGCACTATATGGCGTTAAACTTTCTCCGATAAGAGAAAAAATAACGATTAAAAGTAAAGTGACTCCCCCTATAATTGCTATTGGGTTTGATATGAGTTTTTGAAATACTTCCTTTTTCCGACTAATCATTTGCTGTTCTTTATTAGCAGTTAATGCTTTCTTATCTTCAGCCGTCAATAGCTGATCATCGATTTCGTAAGCCCCCATTTTAATTTCCCTCCTCACGTAATAGAACGAATGCGCGGATCAATCATGCGATGAATGATATCCGTAACGAAAATACATATAATGAGCAGTGCACTATAGAAAATAGTGGTTCCCATGATAACTGGATAATCTCGGTTAAAAATACTATCTACAAAATATTTTCCTAACCCTGGAATGGAAAATATTTTCTCAATCACGAAGGTTCCTGTTAACAAACCAGCCATAAGTGGTCCGACAAAAGTAAGAACCGGAACAATCGCATTTCGAAGCGCATGTCTTATAATAATTGTTCGAAGTGGTATTCCTTTTGCACGTGCTAGTTTAATATACTCACTTTGTAAAACTTCAATCATATTCGAACGAACAAATCTTGTAATAACAGCAATTGGCCCAAGCGCTAACGCAAAGGAAGGTAATACAGTATGAGCAAATGTTCCCCAAGAGGCAACCGGAAGCAGCTCAAGTTGAATTGCAAACACCTGAATAAATAACGGTGCTAAGATGAAACTTGGGATTGAGATCCCTAAAATCGCTAGTAGACTCACACTATAGTCAATGATTTTCCCATGATATAAAGCCGCAAACGTTCCAGCTGCAATTCCAACTAACAACGAAATAACAAATGCTTGTAATCCAATAACAGCAGATGGTCCAAAGCCAGTTGTTATGATTTCTGCCACTCCTTGACCCGTTGACTGAACAGATTCTCCAAAGTCAAAATGAATAATCCCATCCAAATACGCTACATATTGATTCCATAAAGGTTCATCAAGATGATATTTAGCCCTCATATTTTGGACAACTTCCTCAGGAAAAATCTTTGCATCTGATGAAAACGGATCACCAGGTATAATATGCATGATTAAAAAAGTAGCTGTAACAATAACCCATAGTGTAAACACCATAACTGATAGTTTCTTTACAACATACACGAAAATAACCCCCTAAACATATAAATTTACTTTGTTTTATTCGCGGTTTTTTGCCAATTCCTCTCCTTATCCGCAATATAAAAAGCCTTGATCTTAAAAAATAAGATCAAGGCTTTTTAATCTATCCTATGCCTATCACTTATCTTTCAAGCTTTGGTTGCTTGCTGGAATTAGCACGGTATTCTTCTTTCAGAACCCGCTGCTGAGGTTTCATAGGGCCAGTCCCTCTACCTCTCTGGATAAGTAAATGACTATATTATTCTTTACTTTGAATTGTATATTTCGAATTATAATTCTGAAAAAACAAAAAGTCAATCCAAATGGGTATTTTTAGAAAAATCAGTTTTTATATTTTTACTTAACAGGAAATATCTAGCTTTCCATTCTATCGACATTTCGACAAGAAAGAATCTGCCATATACAAAACTAACCTTGCATATTGCAAGGTTAGTTTTGTGCTTCTTTTTGGAAACGTTTATAGTATGTAGAAGCTGTTGAAAAATGAACTTCTATATCACGAATTAATGATGAATCTTCTTCTTTTGCTAATTGATCTAACTTTTTCATCGCTTGTTCTGTTTCATTTAAGAAACCTTCATATAACTTATGCTCTTGTTCTTTTGACTTTGGTACGCGAATTTCTGTGCGAATATGCTCAATATCTTCTAACATGCTCTTTGTTACTTTCTGAACATCTTCTTTAAACTGCTTGTTAGCTATCGATTTCCCGCCTTTTTCCTTCGCTTGCCCCCATAATTGTACAGATTGATTTAATTCCTTATTCATTTTCTCATCATACTTTTTATGTACATCTTGATATACCTTCATAGCTTCTTTCTCATCTGCTGATTGTTGCACATTTTCTTTTGTTTCCTTTGTATGTTGATTTCCACCGCACCCTGCTAAAAGCAGCATGCTCCCAAGCAAGGCTGCGCCCCATATTTTCTTCATCTTTTACTCTCCTTTTATCTACCTGACAATCTTTCTATAGAAACTTACATCATATCTCCACTTGTTATTATAACGAGAACACTTCACACTTTGCACTTTTGACCGTCATTTTCTGTGTGCATACCATCATTTTTGTCACAGTATCGTCACTTTATGCAACCAATCTCACCATAGTTATAATATGAAAAGAGGTGATTCAATTTATGTTTGAACCACCTCTTTTTTATGCGTCTATATCTTGTTTTTCCGGCAATACAAGTTTTCTTTCACTAGGCCTTGCCATGAGTAAATAATATAAAACGGCACCTGCTTCACATAACGCAATAACAACACCCATAGGAAGCGCTGTATTACTTCCCCCGATACCTACTAAAGGTGCAACAAGTGCCCCGGAGATAAATTGTAGCAGACCAAGTAATGCAGCAGCCGTTCCAGCCGCTTGTTTTTGATTTCTCATCGCAAGTGAAAAACCTGTTGTTGATACAACACCAACACTCGATACAACAAGAAATAAAGAACATAATACACCGATTAATCCAATTCCAAATACAATCGTAAGTAGTAAGGAAGTACCTCCAACAGCCGCAATTCCAATACCTACTACAAACAACGCTTTTTCACTTACCTTTCCTGCCAAGCGGCCCGTAATTTGACTGGCAATAATAATACCGATTCCGTTAATCGCAAAAAATAAGCTAAATGCTTGTGGCGATGCCCCATATATATTTTGTAATACAAACGGCGATCCAGAAATATAAGCAAACATCGCCGCTGAAACGAACCCTTGTGATACGGCATACCCCATAAATAAGCGGTCTTTCAATAACTTCCCATAGACCGACAGCGTCCCTGCTACGCCTCCTGTTATCCTTTCTTCTAATGGCAATGTTTCACGCAGTACAAAAATAACTGATATTAACATACAAATACTGATTGCGCCAAGAACAATAAATACACCGTGCCATGAAGTAAATTGCAACAATTGTCCACCAATAATAGGCGCCAAAATAGGCGCTGCCCCGTTTACTAACATAAGTAACGAAAAGAACTTTGTCATCTCAGGGCCTGTATACATATCACGTACCATCGCACGGGATATGACAATACCCGCTGAACCTGAAGCTCCTTGCAGAAACCGTAATAGCACTAGAATCCAAATAGATGGAGCAACCGCACAAAGTAAAGAAGATGCTACATAAATAATAAGGGCAATAATCAAAGGTTTGCGCCGTCCATAAATATCACTAATAGAACCAACAAATAATTGTCCTACTGAAAGTCCGAGCAAACATGCTGTTAGTGTAAGCTGAGCAAGGGAGGCACTCGTTTGCAAATCCCCCATTAATTTTGGCAATGAAGGCAAGTACATATCAATAGATAATGGGCCAATTGCTGTGAGTGTCCCTAAAACAATAATCATCCAAAACCTGTTTGTTTTTACAGGCTTATATACACCGTGATTCATTTCATTCACTTGTAAGATTCATCCTTTCTACTATAAATATAAGGTTAAATTGATATATCTTAAATAAACGTAACAATTATAGTTACACCAATACAGATACGTCAAGTATATGCTACTTTCCTTTTTATAACATAAAAAAAGCGATAGAAAATCTATCGCTTTACTTTTTTAAATTTTCATTTGTGAATTTAGATACCGAAGACATCGTTTCCCCTGTGTCCAAATACGCCATTTTAATGGAATCTCCCACTTCGGTAAACATCGCATACGGGAAGTCTTTTGCAGAAACCATAAATACTTTGTTCTCATTTTCTAATAAGATGAAGACAAGCGTATTTTCTCCTGATTTCTCCTTATAAACACGCTGTACAATCCCTTCTTTTTGTGCTTCTTTTCCGCTAGAAGTCGGGCGGAATGAACCTCCACTTCCCGTTAGCACACTCTTATATTTGTCCAGCGCTTCTTTTTGAGTGGAACCTGTCGCAAATATTTTTGCATTGGAAGCATAAATCACCGTATGTGCTCGCACTAAACCGCCATCATCAATAACAGGTACAATCCAAGAAGGTTTCCCATACACATTATAAATAACCGGCATCGTTCCGTGCCATTTCTCTCTCTTAAAAGAATTATCTACTACCTCTGTCGCAGCTGAGCCATCCATAATTCCTTTTACTTCTTTTCCATTATAGTAATACAGCTTCCCTGTACGTGCATCTACTAATGAATAACCTAAAGCAGAATCGACACCTTCTTTTGGAGAAGTAAAATCAGTAAAGTAATATAATGTCCCGTCCTTCCCAAAGATTGGTGTTACCCCTTCTTTTGTTCCCCATTCAGTTGGAATCTTCACATCACTTTGAGAAAATTTCGTATTCCAAAAACCATGTACAAACTTACCAAAGTACGTGTTTAATAGTGATGCCGTTTCATGATTTAACACACCATCAATAAATTTAGGCGCTTTCCCTTTATCATATCGCTTTACATCACCTGTTTGTGCATCCACAACGACAACGCCTTTTACTTTAAAGCCAGATCGCCCAGAAATAAATTCACCGTATGTCATTGTATAATACGGTTTTCCTTTATCATCTATTTCAAACTTCGGTTTCCCTTTAAAAATAAGATTTGGCTCTGCCTTTCGAACAACACGTTCTAAATGATTACCAAAAAACATACTTGGTACATATTTCATTTTATACCCAAGATGTAATTTCGCTTCCGCATCAGGATTTGTACCTGACATCGTCACATAACCAGGAATCGTTCCTGCCTTGCGTGCCTTAAAAAATCCCGAAACCTCAATTGGAGCCACATATAAAGCTTTCCCATCTACCATTTGTGGAGTAAGTTCTCCTAATTCAAAGTAGGCTACCTTTGGAATATCACCAAATACCTTCTTCATCTTATTTTCCGCTGTTTTCGGTGGAACGGTAAACGGTTGATCATTTTCTGTGAAAGGCTCTGAAATATCTTTTTCGACCTTTATAACAGAATCATATTTATTTTGTGAGATTACGATATCATGTACATAAGCAAAATAGCCGTAAGCTAAAAGTAAAACAAGCATTACACTTACTTTCACCTGAACTTCTAATCTTCCTCTTCTACCTTGCAACACGAGAACAACTCCAATGAGCACAGCAATAACAACCGTGTAATGCGTAAGAATCGAGTCTACACGGTTATCGATTAGCCAAAAATATTCATAGATTGCAATGCCAATCCAAAGAAAAATTGGAATGACTAAAATAGGTGCAGCCTTCTTTTTTATAATTGTCTCAGCATTTTTTTGATCCACTGTACGAAGTGTTTTTCTTGTCCATGGAATTAAAAATAATGTAAGAATTGCTAAAACTAAAAATTTCATCAAAGGCAATGTCTCCTTTTCTTTTGTTATTCCTTTCAGTATAACAAATTAGGTAAATGTGGAAATCAAAATTTTAGATATATATGCCAAAAAAGATTGCCTATCAATTCATTTAAACTGTACCCCGAATCGTGGACACTTAAAAAAGCCCATGATTCAGGGGGGGATGTATTTTTACACTCATTCCTCGTTATAATGAAACAATGTTGAACTACTCACCACTTAACGACCTTACGGTCTGTTTGAAGTGGGAGATTCCTAAGAACACCAACCTATCGGTTAGTTATTGATTAGGATATCCCCGTAGTCCCTACGGTTAGAAGTCTTATTGCTTCATTTTTAAGATTTTGTCCTGCGTTAATATCTCTATCGTGATGACTATTACATTTAGGGCAAGTCCATTCTCTAAGTTTAAGATTCTTAACGTCTTTATTTTGGTAGCCACAAACTGAACACAATTGAGAACTTGCAAATGTTTTAGATACAGTAACTACTTGTTTACCGTACCATCTTGCCTTGTACGCTAACATCGTTCTGAATTGCGACCAACTCACTTCACTAATGACTTTAGCTAACTTATGATTCTTCAACATATTTGACACTTGCAAATCTTCCATACCAATGATGTCGTGGTTTTTGACAATATAAGTAGAGATTTTTTGCAAATAGTCTGTTCTTGCATTCGTGATGTTCTCATGGATGCGAGCTACTTTATGTTTTTGCTTTTGATAGTTTTTTGCTTCATCCAGTTTACATTTTCGTTTTAATGCCAATTCCTGTCGTCTGGAAAGAACACGCTGTGCTTTCGCTAATTTTTCTTCCAGTTTGCGAAACCATTTAGGATTGCTAAATACTTCTCCCGTTGAAAGAATCGCAAAATCTTTCAGACCCACATCCACACCAACAGACGACCCAGTTTTAGGAAGTCCTTGAACGTTTGTTTCAGCAAGAATGGATACAAAATACTTACCACTTGGATTTCTTCTCATTGTAGCATGAAGAATTCGTCCTTCTACTTCACGACTTTTCGCAAACCTAACAAATCCAAGTTTAGGTAACTTGATTTTGTTGTCTACAATGGCAATATTTCCATTCACATGCTTTGTTGTGTAGGATTGCACTTTATTCTTTTTAGACTTGAAACGTGGTGCTTTGTTTTGTTTCTTGAAGAATCGAGTATACGAATCAGCAAGGTTTTTCAGTGATGATTGAAGGGCAATGCTATCAACTTCTTTTAGCCATACTAATTCCTTTTTCAACTGTGTGAGTTTATCTGAACAAGAATTATATGTTAATCCTTTGCCTGTCTCTTTGTATACGTTATTCCACTTCTCTAAAAAGTGATTGAATACAAACCGAGAACATCCGATTGTTTTCGCAATCAGTATTTCTTGTTCTTTATTCGGGTAGATACGGAATTTATATGCCTTTTTGACCAACATTGATTTCTACCTCCTTCTCGGTATACACTAATTATATATTTAATATATAGAATATGTCGAGTATATACTGAAAGGGTAGTGAAAAACATGAAACGTATTTCAAAATTAATTAAGTTCCCTGCTGATTTAGTAGCAGAAATCGAAAAGTATCAAAAGGAAAACTATATCTCAAGTTTTGCGGGTGCAGTTTATGAACTTATCCGCAAAGGTTTACGTGTGTCGGATCGTTAACGTGGCACAAACCACGCCCTATCCGAAGGCGATTCATCTCCCACCTACTCATTGGGCTACGCCCTTCACATTCCTTGAGGTGGGAGTATTCTCGCCTATTGTGGATAAAAACGAAATACCTATTTTACTCAAGCAGCTCAGATGTAAGAAATATTCATTCCCAATAACACTGAAATCTTTCCACACCTGGATATTTTTCTCCTAAGCTTGTAATAATCCATCCACATTTTCTATAAAACTCAACTGCTTCATAGTCTGTTTCGGCTTCTAAGTAGACTAATTGATGTATTCGAATGATTTCCTTTATCATATAAGAAGCAAGTCCTTGATGACGATTCGCTTTTGAAACAGCAATATGACATAATCTTGCTTTGTTTTCACCTATCAGTTCCATTCCAACACAAGCACACTCTCCATATTTATATAATATGGCCTGCTGTTTTTTTGTATAAAAATGAATTGCTTTTTGTAAACTGAGCTCCGAGGGACCAACTGCAAGCTTCAATATATGTACCATGTTTTGTCCTATGTTTTCAATTCGTTCTAACATGCTGTACATCACCTTTCTTCACTATATGTGTACGGGAACTTTACTGACTAAAATGAAGAAATGAATTGCTTCCACTTCTCTCTGTATCTTTTTTCAAAAGATAGTAGTATTCCCCTTTCAATGAGCTACTATCGATCATTGAAAGGGTCTTTTAAGTTTCCTTTATACATTACTCCTAAATAGTAATGGAACCATAAAGTAGTAACGTAAAGAAGCACTCCAAATCCAGCTTCCTCCCTGTAAATCCATTGCCGGGTTTAAAATAAACGTAAAGGCAAAGAAAAAACGATGCCAATATCCCTGCTGCAATTGCTTTCATCCTAAAATCCCTTATACTTTTCTTCTACTATATAATGAAGCATAATCAATTCGAAGAAAAATCTGAAAAAATACAAATCTTTCCTTATCATCTTTTTCTTTCACAAAAATAACACCATATATTCGTCATCATGGTACATACCGTTCATTTTTAGCGCATTTTTTTCTATTCCATACGTTCTAAAGCCGATAGATTGATACAGTTTCTTTGCTGCGTTGTTATCGGAAACGACTCCTAAATGGATTTGCTCTATGTCTATTCCTTTTGCCTTTTCTATTAATGCTTCAATTAATGCTTTCGCAATTCCTCTTCCTCTACTTCGATGATCAACATACATCGCAACAAGATGGCCCTTGTGCTTATATACCGCTTTTTGCTCTAGCAATAACGTTACTACCCCTACCAGTTGATTATCGTTCTGAAAAGCACCAAATGTGTAACTAGTATTTGAACTTAAATTTCGCTTAATCTCTTCAAGAGGTTTTTCTTTTTGTAGCGCTTCTTCGTAAGTGGTTACAAATGCACCTGGACTCATTTGTAATGCTTGTAAACGTAAGTCCCAATATTGTAACGCGTCTTCTTTTGTTAAAATACGAATCATATCTTTTCACCCCTTCATCAAACTAAGTAACGAACAATTAATTTACATAATAATATTATGATTATCTATCTTTCCCAATCGAAAATCCTTCAAACAATCTCCCTCCATAACGCTCTAATGTTTGTTCAATAAAATAAATAAGCTCTCTCTTTTCTCCAGTTCTATAAAAATAATCAAACGCCGCTACAAACGCTTCAGCAAATGTTTCATCATATTTTCTTAACACACGAAAAAACCATTTTGAATTTCCAACCCATTGTCTATTTACTCTCAGTACAAATTCATGTAATAAATCTGCTAGGAGATTTGCAATAAACAATTCCTCCTCCCTTTTTGTTGCACCAATAAAATCATCTAATGCGTCTGTAAGGAAATAGCGCTTTCTTCTAATTATTTCTTCTGTCCAAGTTTCAGGACCTTTCTCTAATAATTGCTGCGCTTCCTTCTTTACATGTGACACGATTTCCTTTTCTCCCTTTAACATAATCCCTTCTAAAACAAGTTGAGGAAGCGTTGGTCTTCCCCTCTCACAATCACTTTTAAAATATTGTTTATAGGTTTCAAAATTATGTACAAACACCTCAACTGGCCAACCGTTGCAAAAGAATGATTCTCGATAACAAGACGGCAGCTTTCTATCTAATACAACGATGTCGAGATCTGATGTTATTGTTTCTTCTCCTCTTGCAACGCTACCTCCTAATAAAGCAACATCACAATTTGGAAATCGAACTTCGATTATGTTTTGTGCAGCCTCAATCGCTTTCATCTCTCTCTCTCCTTTTTTCTCTATATACATACAAACATTCGACGCTATTTCTAAATTTCCTATTTTTATTTTTACAATACGATATGTGAAATTTTTAAAGTGATGATCTTATCTTTTTTATTCAGCCCTTATCACTTAACCATATAACAATAACGAAATGAAAGAATCTTATACAATTTTTATAAACTTTCTTTGCATTTCCCTACCTAAAATTGCTAATATAGTAGAGTAGAATTTTTATAGAGAGAAGGAAAATTATGCACAATGGAATTCCAATGACAACTTTAGTAAAAAGGGTACTGCTACTTTGCATCGGGGCTATTTTTTTATCCGAAATGGTTTTAGGATTAGGGAATGCTGTTCATGCAAGTACAGAAGATGATGCAAAATCTGTTCAACTTGTAAGTGAAATTCAGACAGCTCTTGCTCCGAAAGAAGCACCGAAGCAATATAACGGGCAAGTTCGAAAAGTCGCTTACTTAACATTTGACGATGGTCCTGGAAAATACACTGCTGAACTTTTAGATATGTTGAAAAAAGAAGATGCAAAAGCTACATTTTTCCTAATCGGTTCAAATGTCAAAGCATTCCCTGATTTAGTTAAACGTGAACACGCAGAAGGTCATTATGTTGGTATGCACAGTATGACGCATAACTACAAAAAACTTTACACAGAAGGTCGTTACGTTGATGAAATGAAAGAGGATCAGGGCTTAATTGCCGGCGTTATCGGAAAATCACCAGTTTTAACACGCCCATCTTACGGATCTATGCCTGGATTAAATGAAGCTCTTCGCAATAAAGTAGTCGAAAACGGCTTAAAAGTGTGGGACTGGACAATTGATTCTTTAGACTGGAAATATAATAAAATGCCAGTCGATGCAGCATCTGCTCAAATTGTTCAAAACGTGCTTGCTGGTGCAAACAAGCCAACGGAAGTTATTCTTATGCATGACATTCATCCACAATCCGTAAAAGCAGTGCCTGCTATTATTAAAGGCTTAAAAGAAAAAGGATACGAGTTAGAAAGCTATAAAGAGGACGAACACTTCCCATTAAACTTCTGGCATGATCATCGTATCTAATTGAAAAAGACTTGATTTTCTTTATTAGAAAATCAAGTCTCTTTTCTTTCTGCCTCAGTTAAAATAATTTTGTAATTTCGCTAATCAAAATACCAATAACAGCGAAATCAGAGTCACCAAATGTTGCATTTTCAAATCCTAATCCGCCTAATACTGGCAACAATAATGCTGGAAGGAACGAAATTAATAATCCGTTCACAAATGAACCTAAAATTGCTCCCCTTCTTCCTCCCGTTGCATTTCCAAATACAGCAGCTGTTGCTCCTGTAAAGAAATGAGGAATCAGTCCTGGTACGATAACACTTAAACCAATAACAGGTAAAATGAACATAGATAGTAATCCAGCAATGAAGCTTGTTAAAAATCCAATAATAACTGCGTTTGGTGCGAATGGGAAAATAGTCGGACAGTCAAGTGCTGGCTTTGCATTCGGCACAAGCTTATCTGCAATTCCTTTAAATGCAGGTACAATTTCTGCAATTAACATACGAACACCTGCTAAAATAATATATACTCCCGCTGCAAATGTAATGGCTTGCATAAAAGAATAAACTAAAAAGTTTTGGCCATTACTTAACTCTGCTTCAATAAATTGCTTTCCAGCAAATGGTGCAACAATGAAGAAAAGAACAGCCATTGTTAGTGACATAGAAACAGATGTATCACGTAAAAAGCCTAAAGATTTCGGTACTTGAATTAGCTCTGTAGATTTTTCTTTATTTCCAAACTTGCTACCAACAAAACCAGCCGCTAAATAACCAACAGAACCAAAATGTCCAATTGCAATATCATCCATACCTGTAATTTTTCTAACATATGGCTGTAATAGTGCTGGAAAAATGACCATCAGTACTCCTAAAAGAATGGATCCGATCAATACAAGTGAAAAACCTTTTAGCCCCGCTGTAGAAAATACAGCTGAAATTAAACAGGCCATAAAAAGTGTATGGTGCCCTGTTAAAAATACATATTTCAGTTTCGTAAATCGCGCAATCAATAAATTTACAATCATCCCAAATACCATAATAAATGCTGTTTCTTTCCCTAACGTTTGCTGTGCGATTGCAACGATTGCTTCATTATTTGGAATAATCCCTTTAATATGGAATGCCTTGTCAAACATTTTACCAAAAATATCTAAAGAACCTGTTAATATTGTAGCTCCGCCACCTAATACGATAAATCCCATAATCGTTTTAAGCGTACCAGATACGGTATCTGCAAAGTTTTTCTTTTGTAACAATAAACCACACATGGCAAATAATCCAACTAAAATAGCTGGTTGTCCTAAAATGTCTTTCATAATCAAATCAAACATGGCACCGCTCCCCTTCAGCTCAGAATCAGTAGGACATCAAATCATCCCACTGATTAAAGTTTCTCTTTATTCAACTGTGTTACATGAGGTGTTTTTGCAATGCTTCTTTAATTTCATTTTGATCTAAAATATTTGTCAATCCAGCAACAGTACGAACACCATCTTCTAAATTGCAAATAATATCTTTTGATCCTAAATATAAATCCGCTTGCTCAGATTTGCTCGATGCTAAATCTGTATGCGAAACTTCCGCTTGTAAACCAAGTTCATCTAGTATTTTCTTCACATTCATTTCAACAATAAAACTACTTCCTAATCCATTTCCGCATACAACTAAGATTTTTTTCATTTTAACTTCCTCCTAATTTGAATACTTCGCTATCATTTCTAGCATTTGTTCTTTTGAATTTGAACGAATTAACAGATCGACATTTTCAGGTTGTGATAACATATCACTTAATTGGGCCAACGCCTTCAAATGCGTTTCATTATCAATAGCAGCTAATACAATAATTAAATTAGCCGCATGCTCTTGTTTTTCAGAAAATGAAACACTTTCTTTTAATTGCAATAAGCTCATTCCTAATTTTTTCACACCTGATTCAGGTCGTGCATGAGGAATTGCTATTTTAGGTGCAATGACAATATAAGGACCTAATTTTTTTACATTTGCAATCATTTCTTGCACATATTCTTCAGAAATATATTCCGTTTGTAACAGCGGCTTTGCTGCAATTCGAATTGCACCTTCCCAAGAATCAACATGATCTTGAAGCTGAATATATTCTTTTGTTAATAACTCGTTTAACATCGGCTTGTATTTCTCCTCTCTTCCGAAATGCACTGGTCCACTTATAAATTCTCTCAGTTCCCTTTTTAAAGCATGTTCATCTCTCACATCTGCATATTTGTGAATCATCTGCATAATAATATCAGCTGAATCATTTTGATCCTCACGAAATAAAGTAGCATTCACTTTTCGAAATAAGGATGCCTTTTCAGCATCTGTCAAAATGGGATTTACCATAAAAATAGGTATCAATCCCTTCTCTAATTCAGTAGTTGTAATAATACAATCTACATCAAATGTATTAGATTCATATTCTCTCTTTGAGATTGCTTGTAAAATATCTATATTTGAGAATAATTGTTCTAGCTGATATTGCAACATACGTGACGTACCAATACCATTTGGACATACAAGTAAAGCTGTTTTCCTCGGACTGGGAACGATTCCTTCTTTCCTCATCCAAGCGCTAAAATGCATCGTAATAAACGCAATTTCATCTTCTGAAATTTCTTTCCCTACATATTGTTCAAAATGATGAACCACTTTTTTTGTTAAATGATATACTTCCGCATAACTGTTTCGAATTATCTGCAATAATGGATTTTTAATTTCAATTCCATATTTCACACGATAGAAAGCTGGCTTCATATGTAAATATAAGTCAGAAGCAAGACCTGTAAAATCTCGGAATATGACACAAGCATAATGCTGAAAATCTTGTATCATGCAATCGACAATATGCCAAATGCCGTGAACATCATTCTTTTCATATTCTTTTTGCTGCGCGTTCACTTTTGCTCCCAATAAGTGCGTTGTAATATAATAAATCTCATCCTTTGGAAACTTTATATATAACAATTTTTCAAACTGTGTTCCAATATAGGTAGCTGCTTGAAAATGCTTTGTTTCGCGGAGAACAGCTTTCTCAGTTTCCTCCATTTCAATATATCGCCCTTTCACAATACGGCTACAAAACAAATACATGTAAACGCTTAAATTCTCAAGCACCTCGTCTGTATATTGAACGCCCAAAAATTCCTCACACTTCGATAAAATACCTTTTATTACATGAAGTTTGTCTTGTGCTGTTTGCTTCTTTTCTCCTTCTCCATGATTCACAATGTTCCTCATATGAGAAACTACATATTCCCAGCCATGCTTTGCAATTAACTGTGAAAGATATGCTATTAATACATTTCGCTTCCCTTGCTCCCTTCCTTTAATGTAATACCCTTGCTTACGGTGAAACTGTAGAGATAACTTGAACTTTCCTAACTCTGCTTTCAATTTTTTCAAATCAGCTAGTGTTGTATTTCGGCTTACTTGAATGAGTTTTATTAAATCTTCCAGCAAAATTCTTTTTTCTTCCGTTAATAAATATAACGCAAGCCACGCCTTTCGTTCTTGTGGAGAATACTCATATTGAACTGTTAGCAATCCTTGTAACTTTTGAGCTACTTTTTGTTTTGTTTTCTTATCTAAACAATATCCTAACGGACGAACATATTGAATCGGTTCTAGATGTTCGGTAATTAACCAGTCATCTACTTTTTTCATATCATAATAAATTGTTCTTTTCGACACTTGTAGTACTTCTGTCAATTGATCAACAGAAGTATAGCTATCCGCTTGCATCATTTGTTGCAAAATTGCAGCACTACGATAATCTAATATCATATGATGTACACCCTTTCTATACTTGTTCTTTCTTCACCTTGCAAGTATAGATACTAACTTTGCAAAATTAGATAATTGACATCACCTTCTACTAATATAGTATCTCTTATTTCTTGCAAAATTAAGTCCAAATTATCGTTTATGTACGGTGCAATAATTGTACTGTTTTTTCATCTTCTTCATTTTATGTCTTACTGATTTTCTTATATTTGTTTATGATAATTTCACAATACGGTATGTGAAATTATAATTTCTCCCTTCCAAATAGATTGCTATGAAGGGGCTTAAGAGCTTTGAATTCAAAAGCCTCCCCTCTCCTTATGTCGCACTGCAACAAATACACGCACGAATTTTCCTTATAACAATTTCCGCATCTTTTTCATCAAATATTGAAAACTCTATATCTGCCCCTGATACATGTTTTGGAACCTCTATTAACTCTTGGTTATGTTTTTCCAATTGTTAAGATTACATATATTCCCATCATATACCATCCCTCTTCTCCCTTTAATCAGCACCTCTATACTTATTATATATAAAATCACATATTTCCTTTTCTAATTGACTCATAATTAAAATAAAAAATCCTACTCATCATGCTTTATTTCATATGAGTAGGATTTCTTATTTATACTTTATTCTGTTTTCGTATCTTGCGTTGTTTTCACCTTCGTTTTATTTTTATCACGATGGTTATAATTGTACTTCGAACGATCTACAGGTGTGAACCCTTCTGGTGTATAGAATCGTAATAAATCACCATTTACCACTTGGTCAGAAAGTTTAAGTGTTTGCTGAACCATTTGTTCATTTTGTTTTATTTCTTCTGTAACCTCTACTGGTTCTCCAGTTGTTGTATCATAATATCTTCCGTTAAGTGCAGTAACAGTCGGACTTACGTAATTACCGTTACGGAATGCTACGACTTGTTTGTGCTCTGGTGATAATAAATCTGTACCAAATTGGATATAATCCTTTGTATCGATACCTAATAAATGTAATAGCGTTGGGAGAACATCGATTTCTCCGCCATACTGATGTTGAACGCCACCTTTTATCCCTGGCACACGAACAATGAGAGGTACGCGTTGTAATTGTGCGTTTTCAAAGGAATGAATTTCCTTACCCATAATCTGTGACATCGCTCTATTATGGTTATCTGAAATACCATAATGATCCCCATACATTACGATAATGGAATTGTCATATAAACCAGATTGTTTCAAGTAATCAACAAACCCTTTGACTGCTTCATCTAGATAACGCGCTGTTTGAAAATACGTATCTACAGATGAATCGCCTGTTGTTGCTGGCTCAATTGTTGCTTCTTCCTTATCAATTGGATAAGGGAAATGGTTTGATAGCGTAATAAACTTCGTATAGAACGGTTGCTTGACTGTTTCTAATAATGGAATTGACTCATTAAAGAACGGTTTATCTTTTAAACCATAGTTAACAACGTCTTTCTCGTTCATATCATAGTATGATGCATCAAAGAATTTATTAAATCCAAATGATTTATAAATGTCATCACGGTTCCAGAATGTTTTGTAGTTACCGTGGAACACCGCTGAAGTATATCCTTGTTGCCCCAAAATAGCGGGTGCTGCTTGATACGTATTATGCGATTTTGTTGTAAATACAGAACCTTGCGGTAATCCAAACATGGAATTCTCTAGCATAAATTCCGCATCCGATGTTTTCCCTTGCCCCGTTTGATGGAAGAAGTTGTCAAAATACAACGTATTTGCATCTTTTGTAAATGAGTTAATAAATGGTGTGACCTCTTGCCCATTTAACTTGTAATCAATTAAAAAGTTTTGGAACGATTCCAGATGAATATAGATAACATTCATCCCTTTTCCTTTTCCAAAATACTCTGCGCTTGGGCTTGCATAGTTTGAAGCGATGTAATTTCTGACCTCTGTCATACTGTCACCATCTGCCATAGCTCGTTCTGTTGATGCTTTCATACTTTGAATACCATCATAAATGGTATAATTGTAAGCACCTAAATATTTCACAATGTAGTTGCGGTCAAATGTTCTTGTTAACAATTGCGGGCGATCAGATTCTGCCAGTCCTAAATTAATGCTGAAAATTAAAATTGCTGAAATAAATACAAGTGACAATTTATACTTTGCAACACGAATTGGCTTTGGATTCGCAACTTTTGTTAAAACAAGTACAAGTAAAACGATTGTGTCTAAGAAATATAGAGGATCATACGGTTGTAGCAATGCTAAAACACTGCCGCCTATTTCCCCAAAGTTATTCGTTTGAGTCAATGTTGGAAACGTAATAAAATCGCTGAAGAAACGATAGTATACAACATTTGCATACAAAAGAATTGACAGTAGCAAATTAATAACAATCAACAAAATATAAGATCGTTTCCCTTTTGCAAATAATGCAAGTCCTAGAAACAAAATGGCTGAGCTTAACGGGTTAAAGAAAAGCAAAAACTTTTGAATTGTGTTCGATATTCCTAAGTTGAATTCCGTCACATATGCTGCATATGTTTTCAACCAGAATAAAACAACCGCAAAAATAAAGAACCCAAAGTGATTACTTAGCACTCGTTTGCTCTTTTGTAATAATTGTTTCATCTCTCCACCTCTTTTAATTATCCAAGGCTTATTTTTTATAAGTCTATCTCTATTTTTTATCTATTTTCTTCATGTCGTTCATTTATTTAACCATATGAAGAATATTAGTAATTATAATTTGAATCTTTTATTTATTCAACTATTTCCTACTAAACATTTTGACCTTACTTTCCATTTAACAAAATAAATTTGTAATATTTCCACTTCATCCAGTAACGAAAACATACATCACTATAAACCTTTGCGGTTCCATTCGCAAACATTTTTATTTCCAAAATTACCAATTGGATTGGTAATGGTTTATTTATATAGGTAGAGAAAGTCTATCCATACTTCATTTCCGATTAAGTGAAACTTTAATCAATGGAGGATTCGCCCTCCACTGATTATATTCTGGCTGTTACTATCTTAAAATGGCGGAATAAAAAATCCCCCCTATATACTTTCTTAGTTAAGGGGGGATTTCATCCGTTTATTTATTTTGGTACATTGCGCTTACTTGCTTTTGTAGCTCTTCATTTTCTAAGTACTCATCGTAAGTCGTTTCTTTATCGATTACACCATTTGGTGTGACTTCAATAATACGATTTGCAATTGTTTGTACAAATTGATGGTCATGAGATGTAAATAAAATTGTACCTTTAAATGCGATTAAACCGTTGTTTAATGCTGTAATAGATTCAAGATCTAAATGGTTCGTTGGATCATCAAGTACCAATACGTTCGCACCGCTTAGCATCATTTTTGATAACATACAACGTACTTTTTCTCCCCCAGATAATACAGAAACATTCTTCTTCACTTCTTCACCAGAGAATAACATACGTCCTAAGAAGCCACGTAAGAAGCTTTCAGATTCATCTTGTGGTGAGAATTGGCGCAGCCATTCAACTAGATTATATTCGCTGTTTTCAAAGTATGCAGAATTATCTCTTGGGAAGTACGATTGAGATGTTGTCACACCCCATTTGAACGAACCGCTATCTGGCTCCATTTCACCCATAAGAATTTTAAATAATGTTGTCATCGCAATATCGTTACGTCCGATAAATGCAACTTTATCACCTTTATTTAAAGTGAAGTACACATTATCTAACACTTTTTCTCCATCAATTGTTTTTGAAAGACCTTCAACCGTTAATAAGTCATTTCCTACTTCGCGTTCTGGCGTGAAACCAACGAATGGGTAACGGCGTGATGATGGTTTAATATCATCTAATGTAATTTTATCTAATAATTTTTTACGAGAAGTTGCTTGCTTTGCTTTTGATGCATTTGAACTAAAGCGTGCAATAAAGTTTTGTAACTCTTTTATTTTCTCTTCTTTTTTCTTATTTGCATCTTGCGTTAATTTTAACGCTAATTGACTTGATTCATACCAGAAGTCATAGTTACCAACGTACAGTTGAATTTTACCGAAATCAAGGTCAGCCATGTGCGTACATACTTTATTTAAGAAATGACGATCATGGGATACAACGATAACGGTATTTTCAAAGTTCATTAAAAAGTTTTCTAACCATTGAATTGCTTTTAAATCTAAGTGGTTGGTAGGCTCATCTAATAATAGAACATCTGGTTGACCGAATAACGCTTGCGCCAGTAATACTTTTACTTTCTCTGCACCTGTTAATTCAGACATCTTCTTATCATGAAGCTCTTCACCAATTCCAAGCCCTTTTAAAAGAATAGCAGCTTCTGATTCCGCTTCCCAGCCGTTAAGTTCAGCAAACTCACCTTCAAGCTCTGCAGCGCGCATACCATCTTCATCACTGAAATCTTCTTTCATATAAATCGCATTTTTCTCTTGCATCACTTCGTATAAACGAGTGTGACCCATAATAACTGTTTCTAGTACTGGAAACTCTTCATATTCGAAGTGGTTCTGTTTTAATACTGCTAAACGCTCACCTGGCGTAATATGTACATCCCCTGTTGTCGGCTCAATTTCTCCAGATAAAATCTTTAGAAATGTTGATTTACCAGCACCATTTGCTCCAATTAAGCCGTAGCAATTACCCGGCGTGAATTTTATGTTAACATCTTCAAACAATTTGCGATCCGCAAAACGCAAACTAACGTTACTTACTGTAATCATTTGGTTCCTCCAATTTCGATACTTTTATTACATACTCCACTTACTATACCATATTTAACATGTTAAAGGTATATCCAATCATCTTTGTATATTGTCAACTAAAATTTTTCTTTTTACATACTTTTCGCCTCCTATCCTCCTTCTTTCATTCGAACTAGTGCCTCTATAATCCTATATAAAAATAAAAAAAACGAAGATGCTTTATACGTGCATCTTCGTTTTTTCACTTTTACTCGCGATCCATAAGTAATGGTACCCCATCTCACCTTTCACTCCATACTACGAAAAAGATGCTCCAGGGTTGTAATTCATGTTTATCTTTGTACTGATTTTCACCATCCATCAGCTCTCTATAAATAGGGAGATAAACACTACTGTTTCCCTTTCTTCGCATATTCTATATGAACTTACGATAATTTATTTTTGAATTCTTTTAACTCTTCCATGAATCTATGAAATTCTGGAATATCCATTTGCTGTGCTGAGTCAGATAATGCAACAGCTGGGTCTGGATGTACTTCTGCCATTACTGCATCTGCTCCAATTGCTAACGCTGCTTTTGCAGTCGGTAATAATAAATCTCTGCGTCCTGTTGAATGTGTTACATCCACAACAACTGGCAAATGTGTTTCTTTTTTCAAAATTGGTACTGCTGAAATATCTAACGTATTACGAGTTGCTTTTTCGTATGTGCGAATGCCGCGTTCACATAAAATAATTTGATCATTACCTTGTGCAATAATGTATTCAGCTGCATGCATGAACTCATCAATTGTCGCTGCTAAACCTCTTTTTAGCAATACAGGTTTATTCACTTTTCCTACAGCTCTTAATAAGTCAAAGTTTTGCATATTTCGTGCCCCAACTTGAATGACATCAACGTAATCAAGAGCCATTTCCACATCGTTCGGATTTAAAATTTCACTAATAATCGCTAAATCAAACTCATCAGCCACTTGTCGTAAAATTTGTAATCCTTCTACCCCTAAACCTTGGAAATCATATGGTGATGTTCTCGGTTTGAACGCTCCCCCGCGCATTAATTTTAATCCTTGCTCTTTTATCGCTTGCGCAACTTGACGAACTTGCTCTAAACTTTCTACCGCACAAGGTCCCATAATGAATGATTGTGTTCCACTACCTAATCGCTCACCTTTTACATCCACAATTGTATTTTCTTGTTTTTTCTTACGGGAAACAAGAAGCGCTTTACGGTTATCGTCCTCTTGAAGCTCTAAGCTTGCTTTGAAAATCGTTTTGAAAATGTGTTGAACCGTCGATGTCTCAAATGGCCCTTCATTACGCTCCGCAATCATATCTAGTACTTCGCGCTCGCGAACGGGATCAAAGCGCTTCGTTCCTTGCAGTTGCTTTTGTGCACCAATTTTTTGAACAATTCTACCTCTTTCATTTAAAAGCTTTAATAGCTGTAAATTAATTTCATCCACCTGTTTACGTAATTGTTCTAATTCATGATTTGCCATTTTCATATCCTCCTCAAATGTGTAAAAGTATAGTAAGAGAAATAAAATTCCTTATTTTCTGAATCCATAAACTAAATCGTTATCATATGAAATCGATACCGCCTTTTCTGTGTACAAAAAAGCCCTACTGATCTCTTCAGTAGGGACGATATTTATCGCGGTACCACCCTAGTTGCAGACTAACTTCGTCTACCTCTCTTCACTGTTAACGATCAATCGACCGTCTTTCCCTTCATAAAGATGTTTCTCTTTACTACAAAAAAGATGCTCCAGGACTGTAATTCGCACTTGTTTTTGTACTGGTTCACACCACCCACCAGCTCTCTGTTACAGGGAAACAACTACTACTATTATTCCTTTCATTGCATTTCCTATTCCTTTTTCAAGTTGGGCCACAAAAATACAAAAAGTCCCTACTGATCCAATCAGTAGGGACGATATTTATCGCGGTACCACCCTAGTTGTAGACTAACTTCGTCTACCTCTCTTCACTGTTAACGATCAAATGACCGCCTTTTCTTCATAAAGATATATCACTCTATTCCGAAAAAGGTGCTCCAAGACTGTAATTCATGATAACCCCTGTACTGATTCACACCAACCATCAGCTCTCTGTTACAGGAAGATTCTCACTACTGTGATCTCTTCATTGCACGTTATTTATTCAAATGTTTTCGAAATTAAATAAGTATGATTCGTATTATAGAACTCTTTTTTGAATACTGTCAATAACTTTTTATCTATTTTTTTAAAATTCCACTTTCCACTTATGATTCTTGCTGAAAATTTGTTACTACAATGCCAATTCGAATCATTTCGTTTTGAATTGCGGTCAATATGTCATCATCTACATGACAAGTCTCTAACATTTCTTTCATTTGTATCATTTCATTTTCAATGGAGCTAGCGTCTTGCACAATTTGTAACAAAATAAAAAATAGTTTCGCATATGCTTGTACATGAGCTATGACCTTTTCTTTTCTCGTTAAAATCGTCAACAGTAATTGTTTCATTTCCGCCTCTGAACAATGTTCGATCGGAATTGGAAAGCAGTTCAAAATGGTGTACACCCCTTTTTCTGCTACTTCATCCATATAGAAAACAAAACGCAATAACATTACGTATTCTCGTCCAGTGATCAAACTCATTTTCGGGCGTTCTTTTAAAAATGTAGCTAACCACGAATCCCAAAATTTTTGTTTCTCTCGCGCGCTCAATGTTTTTACATAATAGCACAAGTGTTTCAGAAACTTTATTTTGTCATGCTCTTTTTCTTCTATAAATATCATATAAACCCAGTCTGTTCTCTGCCCCCAGTACAACACACACTTAATACATACAAAGCTTAACCATTTTAAAAAGACTTGTTTTGTATGTGGATGCAATAACTCTAAGTGCTCAACTGCATATTTAATATATTTTTTTATCTCTGTAAATAACGGCAAATTAATTTGTGTATAGCATAGCCCTGCCCATGCATATTTCACTGCTTTATGTTCTCTATTTAATTTAAGATAAGGAAGCACATACTTTCTGCACCATTGTTTTTCAATGTGAAACAAAAATGTAACATCAGCCGTTAAACGCGCTAACATAAAATGCGTTCTCTCAGAAGCAACCTTAATTTGCTCTTCAAATAAAAATAAATATTCATGTATATTGCGATCGTATAAATGGTCGTATGCTAATAATTTCAATAAAACTGACGTCATTTTTCCGACTGGATGCTGGATTGATTCATTATAAAAATCAAGCTCTCCTACTTTAAAACTGCTCTCTCCTTTCATGATATGCGGGAATAAAGAAAATGCAAATCGCTTCACTGCCCGAATCTGATTTTCTTGAAAGTCTTCTAGTCGATTACTAATCTCATATAAGAAGCTACTAATCAACCAATAAAATGCGGGATTTCGTACAAACTGTTGCAATAGTGGAATAATCTTTTGAATCTGCTCATTTGTCAACTTTCGATTATTCCTCCATTCCCTAATGCAAACAAACCATATCTCATCACTTACTCTCTGCTCTCCTATAAGCTGGTAGGCAAGTGCAATACTCCAATCTACATTCAACTTACAAGCCTTTGATAACATCTCTAAAAAATGACGTTGTTCAAATGAATCATCATTTGAAAATAACAAAATTTGTTTCTTGATTTCATGACCTTTCAATTTTAATAACCCGTCAGCTGTTACGTCACATATAATGTTTGGCGCTCTTACTTCTTCTTTTTTCTCACCGTATTGATTCGAAGTAAAATGCGGATGCGTCCGTTTCATTATGCGATAGGCTCTGGCAGTACTCGTACTGTTTGCATCACATGTGTACAGTAAATCTAACACAAGGCACGCATCAAAGAACCTTTCATTTTCAAGATGTTTCATCACTTCTTGAATGACTTCCTTCTTCGTTTTTTCTAATGCATTTTGATAGTGTTTTTTTAGAAATTGAAACACTTCATGCTTATATGTAAAATCAAAAATAAGTTGTTGTTTTCGCAACCACATTAATTTTTCATCAGCTGTTACAAATGTATTTTCACTCATTGCTTCAATCGCAATTTTCTTTTGTAATATACTATCTGTGTCGATCATTTGTGCGATATAATATGCTGCTTTCTCTTTATTATGCTCACATAAATAGGCGAGACATTCTTTCATAATTCGGATTAGAAAAGTAAAATCTTTTGGTTGTAAATCGTGTTCTGAAAATTCCATTGTATGATAAAGAACACCATCTCTTTTTTGTAAAGCTGTTTGTCTTAGCGATAACATTTGTAACTTTTCCAGTCCCATAACTAAAATAGGACCTGCAAAATAGGAAATATGTGGTTTCATTTTTTCTTCCCAAATGCGTTGTACATGTGAAAACACCGATACTGGTAGGCAGCTTGATTCCTCTAACTCAACAGAATCCTGCATATCATCTTCCCATCGCTTTACTCGTTTCAACTTAATTTTCCCGTCTAAAATAAACGTTAATAATAAAACGCTAATTTCTTTATGCTCTGGAAACGAACATTTCTGCAATAGATAGGAAATCTTTTCTATCGACTGACTATTATTCTCAGCTGTCTCTAATAAAAGTAGCGTCCATTTTGCAAATAATATTGGATCCACCGGTTTTTTTGTTTCTTTTAAATAGGTGCAAATGCTCTTCCAAAGTAGCGGTGATATTTTAGAATGATTTTTAAAAATGAGTTGAAATAGTTCTTTTTGATGGCTAACAAGAAATTGTTCAACAAGCCACGCAGCAAGTAATTCATCCACTTCATCGTAATGGGAAGTCATGCGAAATAAATTTTGCAGCTTTCCCTCTGCTTCTAGCCATTCCACCCACCCATAATCACGTGCAAATTCCACAAAGTATCTAAGCATTTCAATTTTTTTAATCGCTTGTTTAATATAAGATAATTGTTCTTGTTCAACAGATGGTGGAACTGTTACAATATCGCGAATACGCATTCTTTTTGTAATATAATTATCTCCCATTAATTCCGCCCATCGTTTTACTGCTCTAACAAGTGCTTGATGGTTATTTGCTTTATTCGGATAGACAATCGGCTTTACTCCCAAATGTTCCCAATGATACGTATTATCCCCGTGTGCAACAAAAGCATAGCGCCTTGTACTAGGCGGTAAACCTGTCGCTAAATATTTCATAACCGGATCATTATGGCTATATCCAATAAACAAAACTGTGTAATTCGAGAATAAATCAACTAAAAAACGACGCGCCCATCCTTCTGTCAAATAAGCCCTTCCAAAATCACCATCTGTTAAAATTAAATTTTCTTTTTCTTGCTCCACATTTCCGTGTATATATGCTAATCCTTTAAACGCTCTTCCCGTCGGCAAAGCAGGCGCATAGTAAATATTAAAATCCCGGTCACTCTCTCGCATAGCAGTAGTAAAATGCTGGTCGAAGTTCGTTGTTACAATTCGCACATCCGTATCTTTCGGAAAAAGTCTTGGAATCGCATAATGTAGCGGATTCGGTTTCGATCCTTCCACGTTTACGAGATCTTTCGCAATTTGATGAACATCTTTCGTCTTTGCAATTTTACCAAGATAGTAATCGTGCGGTTCTGTTATTTCACGTTTTTCAACGTATAAAGCCTTCGCAATTTCATCAACTAAATCATCAAAATTTGGTAAGTTTGATTTTCCTTTCATAGAAACTCCCGCTCCGACAAACAATACGAGCTTCCCTTGTTCAAGATGATCAAATAACTCCTCTGGAATTTCTACTTCTGAAGTAATCCACATTCGGATTCCCTCCTTACCTAAAAATGTCATAACTCCTCAGTTTACTATAACATTTTTCTTATGATATTTCTCAATATTTAGTCAAATTACTGGCATGAAAAAATGCAAATCTCTCGCCTCAATATCGCTATAGCATGTATGAAGTTATTGCGTTAGAGAAAAACTATGTAGAAACGGGAGGTGTACACGTTGAGTGATATTGCTTTAGTGCTCATAAAATTTATATCTTGTATCATTGCTTTTGCAATCGGACTTGCTTTGTTTTTTCCGGCCACACTCGTTCAAATTATTTCCTTTAGTTTATTTGTAACGATTGTTTCATACGTATTTGTAGATAAAATAATCTTAGAACGCATTGGTCGATCCGCAGCTATTATGACGGATTTCCTGTTAACTTATTTAAGTGTATGGATTTTTGGAAACATTTTGTTAGATCATTACATGCAAATTGCATGGGGAAGCATTCTTTCTGCTTTAGTCTTTACTTTATGTGAAGTCATTGTTCAGCGCTTTTCCCATGCTTACGAACGGCATAACAGTGATAACATCCATCTTAACCGCCGCTTCTCATACGAAACAGAATTTGCGGAAGAACAAAATCCATTAGACAAAAACAAGAAAAAATAAACAAAAAGACGTCATCATTTAAAATGACGTCCTTTTTGTACACGATTTACTGATTTTGATAATACTCATCGAACACGGATTTCGGTACCATTCCACCGCCTGTTGCCCACATCATATGTGTCGAACGATTCATCTTACCTTCTAATTTATGTTTCTTCACATAATTTTCTTGTCGATACAATTGCACTGGACCATAGACTGCTGCTAATGCAGACGGTTCTAAGCGTATATTCTCCGTGTCTACCATTGCCTTTAATAATTCATAAAGTTGTTGATCTTCAACTGTATAGCAACCACTAAGAAGCGGCTCCATAATCTTTCCAACAAAACCAGATGCCCTTCCAACCGCAAGACCATCTGCTTCTGTTACATTATCAATCTCAAAATCTTGAACTGCAATTTCATCATGAAGCCCTGTCACTAAACCGAGCAACATGCATGGTGAATGTGTTGGTTCTGCAAAGAAACAATGTACAGCATCACCAAATAGTAATTTCAAGCCAAAAGCGACTCCTCCAGGTCCTCCGCCAACACCACATGGCAAATAGACAAATAAAGGATGGTCTTTATCTACTCTAATATTCTTATCTTCAAGCTGCTGCTTTACCCTGGAAGCCGCAACTGCATAACCTAAAAATAAATGTTTCGAGTTCTCATCATCAATAAAATAACAATGAGGATCTTGCTCTGCTTGTTTTCTCCCCTCTTCTACTGCTTTACTATAATCAGATTCATATTCGACAACCGTTACCCCTTTATTACGAAGCAGTTCTTTTTTCCATTCCTTTGCATCAGCTGACATATGTACTGTTACTTGAAAACCTAACTTCGCACTCATAATACCGATACTTAGTCCTAAATTACCTGTTGATCCAACCGCAATGGAATATTGAGAAAAGAATTCTCGAAACCTATCGCTATCTAACTTTGCATAATGATCTTCTTCACAAAGCAAATTGTGCTCTATCGCCAACTTCTCTGCATGCTGCAACACTTCATAAATACCGCCGCGCGCTTTTATCGATCCGGAAATCGGTAAATTGTTATCACATTTTAATAAAAACCTACCTGGCATTTCCTGCGCAAAGGCATCCTCTAAATATTGCTTCATATGCATCGTTTCAACAAGAGGAGATTCGATAATTCCATCCATCTCTTTTGTTTCTGGAAACACTTTCGCAATATACGGCGCAAAACGAAGCAAACGTGCCTCTGCTTCTTTCACATCTTCCGTCGTTAAAACAAAATCCTGTCTCGCTTTTTCATAGGAACTATAATTGGGATTTTCCCAAAACACTTCACTTGTTTCGATTAACTGCTGTAAAATCGGATTCTCCTCAGTCCACTTTCTTATTGTTTTTCCTTTTATCATTTTTTCCCACATACCATTTCCTCCCCTAAATGCCTCTATTTTACGATTCATTAACATTGAAATCTGCATATTATTAACACCAAGTAAGTCCTTTCAATCGAAATACTATGTAGTAATAAACAGCAATACTCTACATGAAGTTTCACTACAACATGCTTGATATTACGTTTGACATCCATCTCTTTTAGAGCGCTTTCATCCCTGCTCGATTCATCATTATACAAAGAACGTTTCGGATTGTCATCCTACAAAAAAGACCCTGTAAAACAGGATCAAAACAACCTTTAACACCTCTTACTGTTATTTCATATTAAGACTTTTCCATAATGGCAAAATAATTCCCTTCATCGTCAGCAAAATTAAAAGCCTTGCCCGTAGGCATATTTACAATTTCGCCAACCGCCACCTTTTTATCAACAAGTTGTTTATGTAACTGCTCAATATTTTCTGTAAAAAACAGCATAGAAGGTGTATTCAAGTTTAATTCTGGCTGCATTTTCGCAATAAATTCTTTATTATGTAACACAATACTTGTTTCAGCTTCCTTCGTTGGCGCAATTTCGATCCATCTAAATCCCTTACCGTTATCTTCTTCAGCAATTAGATGAAAGCCCATCTTTTCCGTCCAAAATTGTACAGCTTCATCTTGATCCTTTACATATAACATAATTTGACCAACTTTATGAATCATCATCTTCTCTCCTTTTCTAGTCACATAGTTATATTTAGTATATAAGAACATTCATTCCCTTTAAAATATTTTTTGAAATGATTTTATGCTCCCTACCCAAAACCTTCTCAATCTATCACCCTTTTTATTGTAACCGATTTATTTAGACAAAACATGCCATGAAAACCGAAAAAATAATCTAACATAATTTTATTATGTAAACAAAATGAAATTATGCTTAACGCCAATTTCTTTTATTTATTCTATTAATCCATTTTTTACACTTTCAGACATTTGCTTTGCGACATGCGTATGAAAAATACATATCGCAAATTCTTTTGGAATTTTTTCTACGATTTCTGCAAGGAGAGCTACTCTATCTCCTTCTATCAGTTTCACTGATATGAACGAAACTTTCAAGTCCTTCCCCATATTTCGGGTTAAAACAATATTTTAAGCAACTCAAAGTAGAGGGTACAAAATTTGGTGTTCCCTCTAGAAAACTTTATACGGAAAGGCGCGCATGATAACCTTACGGGTAAGCGCCAACTTCCTTTAGGAATTTGGCAGCTCGGCGTATGAATCATGCCCGCAGAGGCTCCATGTCAAGTTTTTTAAGGTCTTTACACGATTTCCAGGTTTTTAGGGAGCTATCACTGCGCAATCTACTCCTAAGCTGAAAAGTAAGCGGTAAATCCCATAGCCAGTTGGATCAGCCTCATAGCATGCTTTTAGGTGTTCAACGGCACCTAATTTTTTTATCAGCTTTCTTAGAGATTCAGGTGTATGAGGGATCATTCCTAAATATCTAGGTTCTTCTCTTCCTTCATCCGCGATAGCAACAGCAATTTTTTCCTTTGAAACGTCTAAACCTACGTATTTTGTGGTATCCTTCATAATAAACTAGCTCCTTTCGTAATGTAGCTCTGATTTGGTTTGTTTTTTATAGTTATTCAGTGTAACCAAATTAACCTACGAAATTACGGGTAAGGAGCTAGTTTCGTTCACGATAACTTCTTTCTTTTCTAAAAAACTAGCCACTATTTTAAAAGGTTCTATACCGCTCAGATAAGCATAAATGGCGACTAATTTTGTTTCCATGGGTTATTTAACCATAAGAAAACTGCCTTTCTATTCCACTACGTTCAGATAAAACTTTTAAATCATATACAAGGGCCGCTTTATTATCTTTCTTTATATCCCACTACGTTCAGATAAAACCTTTTTTGGTCTCGCAGCTTTCCACATCATGAATTTCTTTATATCCCACTACGTTCAGATAAAACGTATTTACCACGTACAGTGCTGCGTGTATTTAATGTCTTTATATCCCACTACGTTCAGATAAAACCCTTAAAGCTACAGCGAACGTTAAGCGGTCATTGACTTTATATCCCACTACGTTCAGATAAAACCCCTATAAAAAAACACTATAATCCCTTTTAAATCAAGGAACACATTACATTAAGACTTCCAAATCTTGCAGCGGATGTTGAGTCGTGTTTCAAAAGTATTTTCAAAAATACGCTCCATCCTTTAACAGACAAGAGGTTGGCAGTTTACTCGCTAAAAAACGATGCACTGCAAACTTCTCACTAATAAGAAAAAAACTACTCCTAATATATTATAAAATCGTGTTTAGAGAAATAGCTCTTCGTAACTTTTCTCAATACCAAATACCTTTTTCTTTATATTACGTGGATTATTTACTTCATATAAGTAAATAGAATCCTCACTCGATATTATAATCTGATCTAATTCAGCTAAGCATTTTAAGAGTTGTGTCCTAGATAATTCTCCTTCAAAAACAGAGTTTTGCGTCCAAGTTAAATACTGTTTTAATTTCTTGCACGCTTTTCCTACTCTTTTTTCTCCAATATCATAAGTAATTATAACAAACATTTTTTTACCACCACGCTTTTAAAGGTTTATACAATTCATCACCAATCATATGTTTAATGAGTTTATAACACTCTAAACGTATAAAATATTTGTAAGACACTTTTCGTTTCAAACGACGATGCATCACCGTCTGTCCCAGTTTTCCTTCCCATGCCTGCAAAAACTTTTTTCGTCCTTGTTCATTTAATAATACCATCTCATCAAGACTCTCAAAATGCTTTAAGCTAATCATTTTCTTATTAACAAGTGTAAAGATTAGTGGATCCACAATAAGCGGCTTAAAAATTTCTGCAATGTCAAGACTTAACGAATAACGCTTTGATGATGGTTCATGTAAGTAACTAATTGTTGGATTTAATTGCGTTTTGTAAATTTCTGATAAAACTGTTGTATAGCATAAACTATTCCCAAATGAAATCAATGCATTGATCTCATCTTGAGGTGGTTTCTTAGAACGCTTATAAAACGAAAATTCAGGTGTAAAATATAATTAAACATAGAATAATACTGTTGTCGAATAAGTCCTTCAACACCCATGAGCTGCTGGATTGTGCTAGCTTGTGATATTTGTGGAGTTAATCGTATGATTTCTCCTAGCATTTCAGCGGTTATTTGTTTATATCCTCTTAAAGTTCTAAGCATATGAAATACAGCTGAAGAGACAAAGGCTTTGGCAAGTATTAATCGTTTGTCTGTATCTAAATAGTGAGCACTTTGCTGCACCAATGTAAAGCCTGATAAATTACTTTCGCGTGGTGTAAAACTACCGCTATAAAAACCATAATAGTTGAAAAAATGCACATGAATTTGATGTTGATTTAAAAAATTTAATAATTTCGTATTGAAATCCACCTGTCCAAATACATATAAATTATCAATTTGTGCAATCGGTAGTGATCTCTTCTTTTCCTCCTCATTAATAAAATAAAATGTATTGTCTTTCCTTTTCATTCTTCCGTTTGAAAAAATATAGAAATCTCTCAGCATCCTTCTCCCTCCCCAGAAAAACAAAAATCATAATATGCACACGATGAGCAATACTTTTTCTTTTCCAGTTTTGGAGGTTTATCACTCAATATAATGGCTTGAATACGTTTTTGAATATTTTCTAATTCTTGTTGATTAGCTTCTGTTAAATGAACTTCTTCTGTCCTTTTTTCTTTCTTATAACTTAATAACCCTTTCTTTGTAACTCCTCGTTTCTTCAATTCTGCTAAATAATAAAGTAATTGCCAACGATCCGCTTCTTGCATTTTGCTGGTTAACTTAATTTCGCGAATATATTCCCCTTCAATTTCGTCGATCTTACCTACACCGTCAATATCCAATTCACGGTGTTCCATACGTTGATATGTAGAGTCGTGAAGAATTTTCCCTTCTATCACCCGCTCACTTTCTTTTTCTAATTGAATTTGATGCACAAATAACCAAAGTTTACGATGACAAACAAAATAGTAATGAATGTAAGTCCCTTTCACCTTACCACCTCATTTTAAATTTGTTATGTAACATCCCACTCCGGTTCAATAAACTTATAAAATCAAATAAAATTATCTAGTTCCTGATCTAGTAATACACCTGTACCTGTTTTACTTTTCTCATCAAAATCGTACTGTAGTTCTAAAATTTTAATCCATGGTAGCAAGTTATATTTTTTTCCGTTACTTTGTATACGTTCATGAGGTATTCTAGATGTTTTCCCTCTGACTCTATTTTTCCGCAAACTAACTGTTAACTTTGCAATTTCACGATACAATCTTGCTCGTTCTTCTTTATTCACTATTTTAAGCTGTTCAAATAAATGCTCGTTTTCATCATAAATATTTCTAGGAATTACAAGTTCAGCCTGAATATCGCGAAGTAACTTTTGAGCATCCTTCGAAGATAATGTATAATCCTCAAATGTTTGCAATTGCTCTAGAGCATCGTCGAATGTTTTAAGAAATTCCGTTCCTTTTAAATTTTCCCTGCTATACAATTGAGACACAAGTTCAATCTTTTGAGATTCAAGTAATATTTTTCGATTAAAGGGTCGTAAAATATCTAATGATTTCATTAGAATTTCTTCATCATATACATATTTCACACCACTCATATCAACTGCATATATAAACACATTTGGCTCTTGATGCATCATATATTGTCTTCTTCGATAACAACGTCCAAATCGCTGACATAAGCTATCTAATGTTGCAGCTTCAGTAAATAAAACATCAAAATCAATATCGATAGATGCTTCGACAAGCTGTGTTGTGATCCAAATTCCAGTTGCTTCTTTATTTTCATCAAAGAGAAGTAATTCTTTTTCAATTAGAGTTCTATGTTTTTGAATATACATAGAATGAAAGACATGAACATTGTCACTATATTCCTTGATTTTGTTATACAACTCCATTGCACGTTTTACTGTATTAGCGATAACCAATATTTTTTTTTGCTTCCCTAAATCTACAATTTTCTCAAAATCATCTACTATTGGCTTTTCTACAACCTCAATACAATGTCGTATAACGCAATCATCTATAAATGTATCTACTCGAAATCCATCGCTAGAGATAATGTCGCTCTCATTCAAGGTTTCTAAATAGATGCTAGGAAGTGTCGCTGTCATGAGTAGAAATTTCCCACCTACTAGATAAATCATTTCTAACGCACGAACCAATACAGCTGCAATTTTCGGATCATATGCTTGAATTTCATCAATGACAACCGAAGAATATGCCATTGTTGCAAGTTCTTTTTCGTAACCACGATAAAGAAACGGGAATTTCAATATTTGATCAATCGTAGTAAACAGCAATTTACTTGAAAAATGCTTAGATTGTTCTGCAATTACTTCCCAGTCTTCTTCAAGATTCTCTGTTAAATAATCCATTGATGATGAATGCAACAAACCAACATTTTTATAGTTCATTTTTTCATACACTCTATGAAATAGTGCATTAATACTAACCCTTAACGGTAGTGTGAAGAATGTTTTGCTGTCACTAGCCCAAAGAAGAGCAGCTTCCGTTTTCCCCATACCCGTTTGTGCTACAATGATTAAATTTTCTTTACGATGTTTATGTGCATGTTTTTGTAAATCGCGATATACTTCTTCAACTGGCACTCTCTTTTTCTCTGCAATTTTTTGAAATCCAGCATCCACAAGTTTCTTAAAATCTTGTTTTGCATCAATTTCAATATCTACATGAGCAGAAGCTGCATGATCAATACGATGAAGCAAACCTTTCAGAATAACATAATCTACATAATTTTCTTTATTATCACTATACTTAATTCGCCTATGTAGTTGAGCTAAAATACGATTAAATTTCTTTTCTAAATTTGCGCCATTAATATTTAAATGTTTATTAATTTCATCCATTTTCGGCCAAAGGTCCTGCCAAAGAGCTTGTCTAATTAATGTATCATTAGGTTCGATATCCCGTTCATGATGATATGCAATTGCTTGAATAAGGGCTTGATAGTCTTTTTTCGGTAATGAAAAAATCGATTCTGGCAATAAGAAAGGAGATAAATAGTTGTGTGGAACTTCTAAATTCCTTTGCAACTTTACTCCTTCTCCAAGAGCACGCCTTATGTTTAATTGAAATGGCTCATGAGCTTTACCAGCATCATGATAATCAACAGCATAAAGAAGTAACTCCCAAATACGTTCATCAAAATAATGACCATATGATTCTTTTAACTTTTTATAGCGTGAGCGTAATTCATCTGTATGTTCGCGTAATGTTTCTTTCGGATTAGATTTCGCTAAAAACATCATCATCACCTCAAAAATAAGTTCGTATTCTTCAAAAAGAATACGAACCCTTTTTATTCATTCCAAAGAACGATATGCTCTCCATCTGTATGAAATAATTTCCCATCTTCAAAATGAGGATTATTTCCATTCACATAAAGAGAAGGAATCTTATTCCATTCTCTTATTCCATTCACAATCTTATATGTCCAATTTAAACGATATGGAATGCCCGCAGGAAAATCCGTTTTATAATAATATTTCGGAACATATATGGCATATTTCGAATACCACTCATCACACTCTTCTAATTCTACAAATGTTACTTCATCTACTCGTACTAAATCCTCATGACGACCAAGAGACAAGTGCTGGTTCAATTCAATAAAGTGTTGGTAAATACGTTCTAGTAACGCTTCTTCCCCAGCAATATGAATAACAAGCTCCACATTAAAAAGCATATGTGTATATAAAGGCATGGAAGTCATATGTTCTTGTTCTGGTACCTCCATTGCTAGCCCATCAAAAATAATAGGCATAGAAACGGATTTCTTTTTCACCATATAACTTTTTCTATAATCTATTAGCTTTGTTTCATAGTTTCCTTGTATTGAAAAACGTAAAGGTAACAGTTCATTTGCTTGTAATAGTTGATGGATCATTCCTTTAACCGTGGAATACGGAGGTAGTGGATATGTTTCCGCTACCTTGTTTGCAAATGGCTTTGTATAGCAAGCTGTTTCTTGAAAAAGTTTTAATCGAATTACCTTCATACTAACACCTTATAAAATTGTTCTACTTCATTCATTACATGCTGATAAAACTCTTCTACGGATACAGTGTCTGTAAGTTGAGAAATCTCCTCTTCATTTGCAAATACTCCATCAACTAAACCAATTTTTGTACAAGTACGTACATCATGACCTAATACTGTTTGTCCTAATACCGATGCTAATGACTTCACATTCAATAAATTCGAATCAAAGTTTTGCAAAGAAATTCGGCCTAAGAAAAACGGATTTGCAATTGGATACACACCGCCAATCACAAATAATGGAGATAAATTTTCTTGCCGCCCACGAATTTCACGATTTAAATACTTCGTAAGCTCAATTAATTGTTTAACTCGATTTACTTTTTCGTCTACTGGTAATTCGATTTCTCCATCTACCCCAACTTTTGATAAATCCACTGTTAATGTGTAAGTATATAAACTTTCATGCTGTTCTAATGTAGCTAAGTTGGGATTCTCCTGAATACGTGAAGCTAATCCCATGTTATTTAAAAATTCTAAATCACTACGATATGGTTCTAATGAGACCGCATGACTTAATCGTACTACAGCTGAACGCTTATCTGCCCCTGCTTTCGCTTTTGTTTTCATATATCCAAATAAATCCATTTCAACAGAATCAGCAATTGTACAATCATCTTTAAATTGAACAACACCTTTGCTTTTATCAACAACATTTAAGTTCCAGTTAAACAATTGATTACCTAAGCGTACAATATCATAACGAATCGCTTGACGAGAGGCGAAAGAATAAACCTCTCCATTCCCACGATGGAACTTTTTTAACTCAGAAATATTCGCTGTGCCTTCCCCATAATTTAAAGAGCTTGCCTTAAATATGATTGTTAATGTTAAAGCTTTATTATTCATTTATCTTCTCCTCCTCTTTTGAAATTAGCCCTGCAATAAACGAATCCCCAATAGAAGCAAAATCAATATTTGATTCGTCTAATATATTCATAAACACTCTTGGGAACGGTTTTTCTACAGACATATATAACCGCATTACTGTATCTAAAAACATCTTCTTATCATTCGATCGAATTGCATTTAATAATCGGTAAGCAACAGATCGTATTTTCCCTTCTTCTACTATGTTTTTTATTGCTACCCCCTCATAAAAAGCACTCCAGATTCTGTTCTTACTAGTTTTCAAATCTGTATTCATTTTCCCCTCTCCTTTTACAAAGAACAAATAGTAACACCGTAATAAACAGGCATAAACAATTTCATTTGCTAATTTCTGTTCTTGCAACTTCTTGCGCAAAGCATTATGAATGATATGCTTTGAATCTTGATAGCGTAAAAATGCATGAACAATTTGATTCCTAAGTACGTAATTTAATCTACTAAACCATTTCGTACAATTTTTTTCTTTAAAGAATGAACATAATCCTGGGGTTAAATGTAGGTATTGCAAATCTGTTTTTTTTGCATTATATTCCGAAGAGTATTCTAAAATTAAATAACTATCTCCAGTGTGCTGTGCCTTCGTTTTCTGCTCAGCAATTAAATCAAAAATAATTTCATCAAATGCTTTATCTTTACTTCGCCCTATTTCATATGTTTCATTTGCATAAATAACTTGTTCAAATCGTCCTTCTCGCTGAACAAATAAAGATTTCCCTCCAATAATCGAAGCTCCAGCAGGTGCACAAAATAAAATTAATTTTGCCAATTTGCTTACTGGAATGGTTAATGTTCCATTGGCATTCCAGTAAAAGTTAAGCGCTTTCGAAGCACTCATAGATAAAGGAGAAAAATGCAACTCAGAATACTGTTCAAATGCCCACTGCGAGTCAAAAAAACTACAACAATTTATTTCATTAGATACATAATCTTTTATTTGCTGAATTGTCATCTTTTTAAACTTCGTTTTTAATTTTTTTGCCATTTCATGTGTACTTATTTCAAGATATTTCATAATTTCATCTGAATCTTCAGCTCTTGCAATCATTTGTTGCAACTCTAAATCAGCAAGTAAACTTTCAATATAATCTTTTCTAAAAATTTCTTTTTGTTCTTCAATATCTTTCGATGTATGTGATACATTTAAAAAACTAACTTGTCCAAAATATGTACCTAAAACAGTTGCTTTAAAATAATTTAATGTTAATTTTTCATTAATATTCGGTTCCGATAAAGCTTGGATATACTCTTCAATCCATTTATCCATTTCTGGATTATATGTCTTTTGATTCCGAATTAAAGTAGCATATTCTACTAATCTTTTTTTATGCGAAGAATCCTCAAATTTCTTTTCAACTTTTTCAATAGCCGTTTTTTTTATCGTTTCATCAAGACTCTTTTTAGCCGCTTGCATCCGCCGTTTCGCTTCTTTGCTTCCCTTTGATTCACTTTCTGCTCTAAACTTCAAAAAAGTTCTCCTAATATTTTGTTCATCACGCTTAGCTACACTAAATCGATCCAAAAAGTAGTCAAAATAATAGTGTTCAAAGTTTCTTAAATGTTCAGGGTTAAACAAAATCCCCTCATCAGTCGTTTTCACTTTTATACCCGCATGCTTCAAAATTCGATAATATCCAACTAACCCTTGAGTTATTGTCCATTCCTCTGCCGCTAAAGGAATCTCTTCCGTTACAAATATCATTATACCACCTCCACAGCACCGAATCCTTGACTAGATCTAAAGCCTAATCCAATTTCCGAAAGTATTTTCAAATCTTCCACAGCACCTTGTAAGGAAAAAATCCCATGATAGCCCGTAAAAAATAGCGTATCATGATCACTATGAATTTTCTCCTTGACCACTACTTTTTTCATATTCTTACTTGTAAAAATAAGTGGTTGTTTTAGTCCATACCCACGAAATTCTTTCAGAACTGTGTCAGAAATATAGTTTAATTCTTTTTCAAACTTATCATCATCTATGAAAATTGGCTTGGCGTGTTTATCACGGATTAATAGAGGGGATAGTGTTTTAAAATACACATGATTTTGATTAATATCCGCACTATTTACCATTTGTACCTTCATTCGTTTTAGACTAAAGCCTTTATATCGAAAGTCGTTCATTTTCATAAGCCCATTGTAAAAGTGCAACATAAATTGAGCATCTGGAGAAGTTATTGTAAGACCAACATATCCTTTAATATGAAACTCTGTTGCATTAAGTTTATAATCATGTATATATACGCCGTAAGAGAATGGTCGATTCGCTTTACTTTCTTGGTATATCTGTTGAAAATATGCAGCATCGGATAACTTCAAAGCTTCTTTAATAAAACTCACCATCATCATTCTATATGAAATCGGAAACCGATTCGTTTGTAATTTAATATGTAACCTCATATGCTATCCTCCTTCATTGTATTTGATTTTATTATACCGCCCAATATATTCTATATAAGTGCTTTTTGGTTAACAATTTGTGAATATGCAAAATCCCCTTAGAAGGGTTATAGCCATGAACTTAAGAAAGTGAGCAAAATAATTAAATTACACACCAATTAAGGAATTTATCAGGTATATATATCGATTAAAACACAAACATAGAACTCGACTATCTTATATCGTTTGAAATAGAATGAACGATATAAACGCTTGATGCATCAAAAAAATGAAAAAATACCAAATCTGTGAGCAGAGTAACTCTATTAGTTACCAACACTTCGACAGAAAAACTGCCAGCTACAAAGGGAGGCACTGAAAAAGTCCACTTCATAATAATAAAAAGGCGCCCGCCATCTACTATGTAGGTAAAAGCCCCCCTTGTATCCTTAACATTTCGATAAAATGCGTGTTATTTTTCAAAACCACCATTTTTCAGTATCCTCTCACAGAAGTGTATGCTTTTTATTCATTACGACAGCAAATAGAACTTCTATTTAAAATAAATTTATACTCCTTGCGTTTATGTTTATTTGCAAGCGTTACACCTATCAACTACAAAGACCTTTATGAGAGACACAAGGAAAAAATGAGTAAGTTGAAATATGCTTATATGGTGCAAATCTATCAAAAAAATATACACCGCAACTTTTTTGTACTTCCCCCCCCTGTTTTAGTGCTTAGCAACCTCTTTCAAGCTATCAGTAAACAAAACATAGAAAAATCAGCGAATCGGCTTCAAATAGCGCCATAAAATATATATCATAGGAAGTTCTATTTGAATATACCCAAAATCCAGGATTGCATTCAAAGATTACAAAAAAGTGTCCCGATACTTTTTTAGGGGAAGCACTTCTCTAAAGTTGATAGCTATGCCCTAGAAGGACTATTATCATCTGAAGCTTTTTATCTTATCCACTACGTTCAGATAAAACTTTCTAACAATGTCCAAAAACCATTGAATACATTGGATTTATATCCCACTACGTTCAGATAAAACTGGGACAAACATGCTACTTTCTTGAACGCTCAGTCAACTTTATATCCCACTACGTTCAGATAAAACAGGATTTCACGGAGCGATTGCAAAGAAAAACATCCCCTTTATATCCCACTACGTTCAGATAAAACCCGTGTTGGTGGCGTTGGTGGTGCATTGCAAACCGTCTTTATATCCCACTACGTTCAGATAAAACCACTGAAATTAGTGTCGTCTAAAACAGAGACGTTTCCCTTTATATCCCACTACGTTCAGATAAAACTGAACCATTTTTCAATAATCAATATTCCTTTCTTAAGCTTTATATCCCACTACGTTCAGATAAAACTCGTGCGACCAAGCGGAAATGGTAGCGCACGGATCACTTTATATCCCACTACGTTCAGATAAAACACGCGCGTAGTGTAGAAGACTTTGCACGCGGTATCGTGCTTTATATCCCACTACGTTCAGATAAAACCCTATAAAAAATCACCATAATTCTCTTTAAAATCAATACATTTATTATATAATACACTGAAAGTTTTGCAGCACACTGTTAGTTTTGTTTCATATGCATTTTCAAAAATAAAGTCTATCCCTTGAAACATAAGGGTTTTGACTCCTTTCTTTCAAAAATTGATATGCTGCAAAATGAGTATTGGTATAGGTACACTCTTATTTTCTAATATAATACAAAACTACATTTAAGAAAAGAATTCTTTAATCATTAAAAAAAGGGCTAAATCGCCCCCTTTTCATCCACATTATGATTGCTGATAAGCCGATTTCGTTGCTTTCACATAATAAACAGCATGTTCAGCATTTAAAATATGTTCTGGCTTTGGTTTTCCGCGATTTGCACGATGACCAGCCAAATGTTCTTCGCTTGTCTCCCAATTTTTCCATGCTTCTTCAGATTCCCAGCGAATCATAATAACGACTTCTTCGTCTCCTCTTCTTACCTTTTTCACAAGAACGTTTAAATCAATAAAACCTTCAAATTTTTCAATCATGCCTTCTCCAGAAAAACGCTGCACAACAAGATCTGAAGTACCTTCTTTTACTGTAAGTGTCTTTGTTTCAATAAACATACATCCCACTCCCTTAATTTCCAAATCACTTTCATATTCTTCTATTATAATTGATTTTGATAATTATTTTCAATTAAAATATTTCATTTGATTTTTGCTGAGTGAATTCATTAAAAAAGGTAAAGTATGGAAGCAGGATTTCTTAAATACATAAATTTAAGAATTGCAAACAAAAAGTAGCTCTTTTTGTTTGCAATACGTGTTTCCCTAATCAGTGTTGCCACCCCTAAAGGGCACTAATGTTAAATAAATCAAAGACACATACTTCCTTTTTCGCATGATATGGGAACTAATCACATATCATTTATAACTGTATCCAAGAAAAGAAAGGGGATTTTTAAATGAGAAAGGCGATTTTAATATTTATTGTCGCTATTTTTATCATTGGAATCGTTCATATTGCTGTAACTCCAATAAATTATAAGTCATATACAATCGAGGCCCTTTGGTTTGCAAGTGCCGGTTGTACACTCATCTTCCTTGCTTTTTTAAACTATGTTCTTATTAGCATCAAACAAAGACAAACAAGATTTTTTGTCATTTGTCATACAGCAAATATTTTATGTACTATTTTGGTTGCTTTCATTCTTACGATTGCATTCGCTCCTCACATAATCCTTTTGTTTGTTTTATTAGTTTCTAAAACTTTACTTGTCATTGGATTTCAATTCTCTTCAAAATCTTAAGAATGTCCATAAATTACGGCATGCTTAAGGTAGGAAACGATAAGAATATAAATAAAGATTCTATTTTTAGTGCGTGTTTAATTAGCAAATTTCTAACAGGAATTCTTGTTTTTGGGTGAGAGAGCTAGCTGGGGGTTTTGGGGCTAGCTCCTAGAAACCGAAACTGTTCTTTCCACTTTAATTGCTGAAAAAAATGATATCGTAACCATTCTATATCCCACTGTAAATAGTAATATTCTTACCATTCTTCAAATTTAGTATGATAGCGTTTGTTCCGTTCTACAATATGATCATCTATATGAAATATATAAAATGATGCACCCTTTTGTTTTAACTTTTGTTCAAGCTGCTTCACCAAAGTTGTTTTCCCTAAGCGACTTAATCCATCTATTCCTAAAACAAATCGTTTACCTATATTCTCATCAATCACTTTTAATACTTGATTGAAAGACATGATCTTTTCTCCCAATCTTCTGCTAATAAGGAATAGATGATGGTATCATACTCTACATTATTTTGAATCATATATTTCCGAAGCAGTCCTTCTTTTTGAAATCCAATCTTTTTCAATAATTTATGAGAAGCCTCGTTCTCTTTATAGACAACAGCTCCAATTCTGATAAGTTTCATCGTTTGAAAAGCATATGTAACGATTGTCTGTACCGCTTCAGTTGCATATCCTTTTCCCCAATATGCATCATCGAGTTCGTAACCAATTTCGGCTCGCTTATGATTAAGATTAATAAAGTGAAATCCACATGTACCAATGAATCGATTTGTCCCTTTCAGTTCAATTCCCCAGCGCACTTGGCTTCCTTCTTTATATTTTTTGCTAAACATCTGAATCATTCTTTTTACCTGCTCCATATTTCGAATAGCGTCCATACCAAAATAGCGCATGACAGATTCTTTTTGAAAATAATGAAACATATTCTCTGCATCTAATAACGTTAATTCTCTTAGTATAAAACGCTCCGTCTCTAAAGTTGGAAATCCCATTCTTTCTCTCCTTTTCCTCCTGAATTCTATTCAACATATGTGCTATGTTCCTCTTTTAGTAATAAACGTTCTTCATACTTTTTAACGTATAACCATCTTCTCTAACATTCGACAAATTATTTTTAAACACCTTGTTTTCAACAAATGATAGCATAAAAAATAAGACCGATTACTCGGTCTCAAACATATTGGCATAAACAGGAGATTGGACATAACCAATTCATGTTTTATTATATTTTATATTTTCAGATTTTTGAACCTTTTATCACATGATCGATATTGAGAAAATTGTTTAGCCCTTTTTATGTAGTGCGCCCTTTTGAATAAATTTTTCCATTCCGCACATGCTAAAGATGGAGGTGTGCACAAATGGAACCAATGTTATGTCCAAATTGTAAAACAAACCGTACTCGCTTTAATATTCTTGAACAACAAGTCAAACCGGTAAAACTCAACCCACAAACAGGACAAATCGAAGAAGAATATACAAACGAAACATTAAATGTGTTTCATATGTCTTACCAAGGTCCTACATACCGTGTACAATGCGCTGTATGTGGATTAGTTGAAAATCCAGAACAATTTATAAAACCTGCACAAAACAAATTATTTTAACATTAGAAAGCTCGGTTCATATTTCATAGCCGAAAAAGTAATAAAACAAGCTCGTTACTTTTTCGGCTGTTTGTCCATTACTCACTTTTTATCCCCTTATCCCTACCTTCATAATATCACGTACAATGAATCTAATAAAAAACAAGAATCGCTCCTTTCACAATCCTTTCTTCTAAAGTCAATTATAGAAATACTATAGTCAAACCAACACTCTAATTCTCTCTTTTTCACACTATTTTATATTATTTCTTTTTTTAACTTTCTAATTTTCAAAATCAATCGCACAAACATATACATATGTATACAAACTACAAATCCTATGAAACCTTTTATGATAATCGACAATTTGTTTGCAGGAGACTCTAAACAAGAAATAGATATGGCTGGTAGGATCGATAAAAAAATAATTACAAGGTGGTTTAATAGGTCTTTTAATTTTTCAATTCTCGTTTCTGTTTCAGAATAAATATCTGGTAGCTCATTCTTATCCACAACTTCTTTACAAAAATAATGCCATTTTGTAAAACTAGATACATATTTCCAACCGGACATCTCATATATTTCCAAATATTCTCTCTGATTCTTTAAAGATTTTTGAAAATCAAAGTTAAAGTCAGCTTTATACACAACATCTTTCGGTTCTGTTTTCTTAAATGTATACATGAAATGATATTTCTGAAATGCCCAACCTTTTTGATGCATTTCTCTTAAGTATGCCTCTTCCTTTTCTAAGTTCCACGCTGTAAAAAATTTAAAGGTTTTCTTAATTTCCATATTACATCTTCTCCCTTAAAATTTGTTTTCCATTTTGAACAGAGCGTTGTAATCTTTTAAATTCAAGTTCTAATACCTCTCTACCAAATGGAGTTAACATATAACATTTTTTTCTATCTGTAGAATCTACTTCTACGATTAATTTTTCCGTCAATAACTTTGTTATGTTTCCATATAATGTACCAGGCCCAAGCTTAACTTCCCCATCTGTCATTTCTTCCACCATCTGCATAACTCCATACCCATGTATTCGCTTTGCGAATGACAACAAAATATAATAGGTTGCTTCTGTTAATGGAATATATTTTTTTGCTTTCTCATCCACTCTATCTACCTCCATTATATCGCCAACATCTATATCAACAGGCGATATATCGATTAACGATATTATATAATGATTGTATTGAAAATGCAATACACATACTCTTTCTAGGGCTCAACGAAGCAAGGAATTTATTAGTATCCATTTAAAACAAAATCCCCCTCGATTAAGTTCCACTAACTTCACCAAGGGAGGGAAAACATACTTTCCTTATTTGATTGGCTACCCATCATACACGTTACTATTTCACGATGCTGTTAAATACCGATTTGTGTTAACAAAGTTTTACAAGTCATCACATACAGCCATCACTGCTGAGGAAGTTCCTATTCGTCGTTGATTACATTTAGTGAGAGATGCAAGTGTTGTTTTTCCTTCTTTACTATCAATAATAAGAAAACGCCAAAGGTTTGTATGTTTACTGTTTTGTTTTTACTTATTCTATTACATTCCTTATGACGTATTATTGCGTCTTCTCAATTTGAATATAAAAAAGACTATTCCTTATAGAAATAGCCTTTACATTCAGAATAAATCCCCTTACTAGTAGCCAGACTACTGTTAATTTTGAAAAGTCTTATAATAACATACAGCAACTAATTCGTTATGAATTACTGCTTGCAGAAGTCGCGGCAGTAGAAGCCGAAATTGCTGCGATGACAGCTGCTTGTTGCGCCTGTATGAGAATCTCAATCATTGTTTGTAATCCTGTGTTAGCTGCTTGATGTTCCATACCTTTTTGACTCACAAATAGTTGGATCGCAATCAAAATATTTGTATCCGTCTGCCAACGGAATAGCTTATCCCCCTGCAATTTCTCCATAAATGTTCGAATAGAAGAAACTTCTTTTTCTCCATCTTCAAGCAATGCTAGTAGCCCAATAGCTGGATAGTGCATTTGTTTCACTTTTACTTTTTCTTGCTTAAATAAATTCCATATGTTTGTACATCGCGCCACTAACATATCTTCACGAATATCCTTCTTTAGAGAGAGAATATGACTTAAAAATTGAAGAGCATTTCCTTTGCGCAAACCAGATGTCGCCAGTTTCTGATAGAGGCGCTCCACCCGGTCCATAAGCGGTCCTATTTCTTCTTGTTGTCCTGCTAATAAAACTGCGAGCGGATAATCACTTGTACTTGTAAGGAAGAAGTGATCCTCTTTCATACGTTTATATACCTTCACGGAACGCTGAATACGTGCTTCATATTGCTCACGATCATCTGGCAAAAGCGTAGCTGCGGCTAAATAAGTAAAGATACTGCGGCTAAAACCACTAGCGATAAACCGTTCATATAAGTCTAAAAACTGCTGAAATGCCGTTTTATAATGCGTAAAGTGAATATCTAACGTTGCCGCAACTACAAAGCGATGATAAGATTTCAAATAGGAAAACATACCTACCTGAGATTTAATATAATGACTAATTTGTAAAAAACGTTCTAAATCAAAAGGTTTATCGCTACTTGTGTACATAGCAGCAATCATCATCCCTGTTCGAGAATCACTCGTTTTCCACTTTAGTTCTCTCTTCAACTGTTTATATATGCTCGTATACTGCTCTAATTTTTGTTGCAATGTAATCATAGATGCCCTCCATTTTTTGTTTTTTCTTCTCTATCATAATACGGTTCCATATTTAGGAATATCTTTTTCATATAACTGCCCTATTGATTCTTAACAATATGTTCCACATGAAGTGGCAACTGCGTCATTTTATCTTTTAAAAACTCTGGTTTTACGTTATATTCACATATTTGTTCTAAAGGTATCCATTGAAATTTATATTTTCTCCCTTCTTCTTCAAAAAGAAAAGAATCTGCTCCTTTTACTGGTAACGTAAGTAAATTGACTTCATAATACAAACTTATTTCATGGAACTGCCTTGAATCATACGTAAAGAAATTTTCTACAATCCATAAAGGTCGTTTCACTGCAACATCGACTCCAAGCTCTTCTTTTAGCTCTCTTTTTATTGCTACTTCACTCGTCTCTAGCAATTGTACGCGACCACCTGGTACATACCAGAAATCTTCTCCCTCATTTTGAAGCATTAAAATTTTATTATCATGTTTACATATTGCACCAACTCTATAATTAAAACATGATTGATTGACTTGAAATGTAAGATCCATGATAATCCCCTCTTCATATTATGTTAGATTGAAAAATTACTATATTTTATTTACATTGTCCCTTACTCGCAATCATGATGGACAATACTCCATTGATTCCTAAAAAAATTACAACGCCAACACATACGCAAACATATAAATCACATGTCACGGAGAATTTGTGCTATAAATGAGTGCTGGAATGATAATAAGAGCTATCAGAAAGAAAACAATACCGAAAATATCCACTTATTCCTTTTGTAACGTTTCTTTCATCTTTATTAAGTAAGGAAATGATTCTAAATAGAATCCACTGAACACTCGGTGTACTTGCTGGAATATGTACCGGTTTATTTCCATGTAATGTATTTATTATCCCTTATTTCAATTGAGGGAGCGCTTCCTCTTCAAAAATATGATTCTTATTCGTTAAAATAACGCCGCCCCAATCTGTTTTAGGTATAAAAAACATTTTTGCATGTGAATTCGGTGTTAAACCTGAATGCCGTATCACTTTCTCTTCAGAATGTGAATTGGTAATTCTTACTCCTAGTCCGTAGTAAAGTGTTTCACCCATTCGAACATGCAGCGACATATATAAATTCAACCAAAATATACCTTTCAAAAAATAATTTTCAGTTCATTCAAACAATCCCCCCCTGCCTTCAATGAAGGCGGGGGATATACCTTATATTTCAATCATTTATATAAAATTCCTAAACACAATCCACCTCTGCATTCTAACCTTATCTTCTCATCGCATTTTCTCTTGTTGAAACCAAAGCTTTAACAATTCCCTCTCTTTTTCTCTTGCCATACCTGCTTTTCGTTCTGTATCTTTCCTCGATTTTTCCCATTGATACACATCAGAAATCGTATTTTGAATGGGTCTAAAAGAAAGTCCAGCGTTAACAGCTTTTTCAATACTTATAAAAAAACTCCCCTTCCACGGTTCTGTTTCTCCTTCTAACGGAAAAGTTTCAGGAATCCATAGAGGCATCTCCGTCCATGGCTGCACTTTATTTTCTAGTAAAAATTGTTCTTCCACCCATACAAATTCAGCATCGCTGTTGGTAACAGCTTTGCAAGTATTTAATAACTCTCCTATCGTCAATTCATTATTCGGTCCTGTTACATTAAACGTGCCTACTTTTCTGCCTTCTGCCATATTAAACGCCCACGTTGCCACATCTTTTACGTCAATCAATTGAACAGGACGGTTGGAATGCTCTGGAACCAATACTTCCCCCCCTTGTGCTACACGCTGAATCCAGTACGGAAGCCGGTCTGTGTAATCAAATGCCCCAACTAAAAGTCCTGCTCTCATATGCAAAACTCGCCCTGGCCAATATTTTTCTGCTTCCTTCTCACATAACACTTTTAATCCTCCGTAATACTCGTAAGGAGATGCCTCCCCGTCCTCAATCGCTTTCAACTTCTCCCTAGGTGGAATAGACTGTAATTGATAGTCTTCCTTAATATGCAGTGGAATCCAATCTTTATAGGTAGACATGCTTGAAATAAATGTATAATGTTCGATATTTCCTCCAAGTATGGTGGCAATGTTACGAATTTGATGTGGTGCAAATCCACATGTATCCATCACAATATCCCAATTTCGATTCTTTAAAGCAGACACATCTCCATCTCTATCGCCAATTAGCTGTTCTACTTTAGGAAATATTTCTTTATTTGTACCGCGATTAAACAAAGTTACTTCATGTCCTCGTTTCAAAGCTTCTTCTACTAATGCTCTTCCTAAAAAGCGCGTACCTCCTAATATAAGCACCTTCATATCTTTCCCCCATTTCACAAACTAAAAAATTAGCATTCAATTTATATAACGATTTTCCTAGTTAAAAAGTTACGGGAGAATAACGAAATTATTTGTCGCTATTTATACTTTCTTTACAAATAAAACTCTACTCTCTCCATTCCCATCATAATTTGTATGTACAGATACACCATCAACCTCGCTATCACCTGCTTCAATTTCAAATCCAAATTCTTGATGAAATTGAATTGATTTTTTATTTACTAGAGAGGTTACTGCTTTAACGGTATGACGATTATTTGCACGAGCCACATCAAAAAAATAAGAATAGAGTGTAGAGGCTATCCCTTTTCTTCGATACTTTGGGTCCACTCCAATAAAATGAACGTACGCTTCATCGGGATGTGTTTGCGATAAGAATCCACATAAAAAACCTACTATCTCTCCATCCTCTTCCATAACAAAACTCGTTTCTTGAAAATGAATGAAGAATAGTTTTGGTAACATATCCGCCATATTCCGTCCACCCCACCATTCGTTAAGGACAGAATGGATGGCTGTATAATCTTCACTTTGTATATTCCTAACCCTCATTTTTTCCTCCTCATTCGTAGAAACTCAATATTCTCATAAAAGGCAACACCTTATAGTATTTGCTGCTTACTGTATCACTTCCTTCAAACTTTGACACAAAAATTTTTTTCATATAAAATATTCACAATAATCAAAAAATAAAATAAAAAGAGGTGAATTCATGCAACAACAAAGTTCCACTCAAAAAAGAGCATTAATAGCTAGTTTAATTGGCAGTTCTATCGAATGGTTTGATTTCTTTTTATACGGAACAGCTGCCGCGCTTGTATTTAACAAGTTGTTTTTTGTAAACGAGGACCCTCTTATCGCACTTATGCTTTCCTATCTTTCTTTTGGTATCCCGTTTTTCATTCGCCCTCTTGGAGGTATTATTTTCAGTCATATCGGTGACAAAATCGGCCGAAAAAAGACACTTGTTTTAACCTTATCGCTTATGGGAGGAGCGACAGTATGTATTGGCTTACTTCCTTCTTATGAGACGATCGGTCGGTATATTGGCTCCCATTCTTTTAATCTTACTGCGAATTATTCAAGGACTAGGAATTGGCGGTGAATGGGGTGGCGCTTTACTACTAGCAGTCGAATATGCACCAAAAGATAAAAAGGGATTTTTCGGCAGTATTCCGCAAACAGGTGTTACAATTGGAATGTTACTTGGAACTGCAGCAATCTCCTTTATGACAATGATTTCTGGTGATAACTTTGTGACGTGGGGATGGAGAGTTCCATTTATTCTGAGTGCCGTACTCGTATTCATAGGATTATGGATTCGAAATGGATTAGATGAAACACCTGATTTCAAAAAAGCGAAGGAAAGCGGAAATATTGCTAAACTGCCAATTGTCGATACGCTGCGCTATCATTGGAAGTCTGTTCTAAGCGCTACAGGTGCAAAGGTAGCGGAAACAGGTCCTTTCTATATTTTCTCAACATTCATTGTTTCTTACGGTACACTGCAACTCAAATTACCGCATACAACTGTTTTAAATGCTGTTACGATTGCTATGCTCATTACGACGATTATGATCCCGTTAATGGGAAAACTTTCAGATACAATTGGGAGAAAGAAAATGTACATATGGGGTACAGTTGCCATTCTTTTATATGCCTTCCCCTATTTCTTCCTATTAAATCAAGGAACCTCTTTTTCTATCATAATCGCAACTGTTATTGGTTTAGGTATTTTATGGGCACCTGTCACAGCTGTATTAGGTACATTATTCTCTGAAATTTTTTCTACTCAAGTTCGCTATACCGGTGTTACATTAGGTTATCAACTAGGCGCTGCACTTGCTGGCGGAACGGCACCAATGATTGCTGCTTATTTAATGAATGTGTATAACAATTCATGGATTCCAGTAGCGCTATATATTGTACTTACTTGCTGTATCTCTTTAATCGCAATTGCTGCCGTTTCAACGAAGCAAATGGCAGAAAATATACAAAATCAAGATATACAAGCTTAATCAATCGGGGGATTTCTAGCTCCCCCTTTTCTATTAAAAAGAAGGGTGATTAGAATGATTCATATTACAGAAGAAATGGTAAAAGAAATTTATAAAATGAAAGATTGCTTACAAGATGTAGAAAGGGCATTCCAATATTACATGAACAATGAAATTGCAACGCCGGTACGACTAAATATACAGCACTCTCAAGAAGAAGCAAACTCCCTTTATATGCCTTCTTATGTAGCTCCCATCGAATTTGCTTCTACGAAAATCGTTAGTGTCTTTCCCCAAAATACGCAAAAAGGGAAAAAAGCACTACAAAGCTTAATCGTTTTAACAGAAACAAATACTGGTGATCATGTCGCAACAATTGAAGCTTCCTATTTAACAACACTTCGCACAGGAGCAATGAGCGGTATCGCGACAAAACATTTCGCTCGTCAAAATGCTAATGTCTGCGTTGTCATTGGGTGCGGCGCTCAAGCGCTCGGACAAATACAAGCCGTTATGGAAGTTCGCCCGGTAACTCGCATTCTCCTCGTCAATCGGACAATGCAAAAAGCATTTGAATTTAAAAATATCTTACTCTCCTTATATCCGAATTGGAGCGGGTCGATTGAAATTATGGAATCAGCTAATGATGCTGTTGCAATAGCTGATATTGTGATTTGTAGCACTACTTCAACTACCCCTGTATTAAATGGAAACTATCTCAAACCTGGTACTCATATAAATGGAATTGGTTCTTATCAGCCCCATATGCAAGAACTTGATGTCACTACATTACAGCGCAGTGATAAAATTATTGTAGATACAATAGAAGGTGTACAACATGAAGCTGGAGATTTCTTGATTGCAAGCAAACAAAATGAATGGGATTTTTCAAACATATATAGTGAACTTGGGGATATTATTATAGGGAAGAAACAAGGACGAGCAAATCCGAATGAGATTACTTTATTTAAATCAGTTGGGGTTGCCTTTTTGGATACAGTAGTGGCGGCTTCGATTTATGAAAAGTATAGAGAGATTGTGAATATCTCGCTTTGAAAAGTCGAAAAAGTGACACGGTAAGTGACCGTTCACAATAACACATTTTGCATAAATATCCGTTGCAAGTGCGATGTATTAACGTTTATAGTGAATAAATTAATGTATAAGGGCGTATGTTGTTACGCTCTTTTTTCATGGTCACCAAAAGTCACCCTTTCCGTCCTCCCCTCGTATTTACCGACAATTCCCTCGATAACCTACGCCAACTCTCGCCCTCTTCCCCTAACTCCCCATCACAATCCCTCTTCCATTTTATCAGTAAGTTATCTCGTTATTTCCACTTAAACTTGACGTTAACCTTACTTCGTCCCCTAGCCGTCAGCCCCTTACTCGCTTACCGCCGATCTAACTCCTCGCCTAAATTAAACGCCGTTTCCTCCGAATTTATACTTGACTTCGGTTACGTGTCTTTCATCATGGGATGAGGGTACAGGACAACGGCTAGGGCATAGAACGACTACCTTACATCGCAAATAAAAAATAAATGCGACGTAAAGTAGTCGTTCTGTCACCAAGTCATTTCTCATGGTCTATCGGGTTAAGGAATCCGTATAGTAACACCCTGTTGGAACGTCGTAATCTCTTACGCAACGACCTTCTTACAAATAATGCTTGTCCTACTTGCCGAAAGACTTAGGGAAGAGATTGCGCTGCTGGCGTACTCTTAATTACTCGTAACCTAAATACGTCTTTCTATGATCGTTGCTACCCGTGCCGTAACACGCCAAGCAACCGTCCAGACCTTTTTATGGCAGTCCTCGCCTAGACTAGACACAAACGCAACAGGGAACGTTTATAACGTGTCTACGCCTTACTTTCCGACATTGGCTAGGCTCACCTGTTCAAGTTTTACGAGTGTTAGGTCGTTCCTCGTTCGGAAATTACCTCTTCTCCTCCTAAAAAAGACAATAGAAAACTAAACCTCATGTATTTCGCTTTTTAAAAACGAATGGTTACAGGAGGCTGATTGGATAATTTCCGTTATTCAATTTTTAAGTTACGTTAATTCACGTATTAAAGTACATAGGCAATAAACATATCGATAGCGTACAACGTACCGCCTACGCCAAACACTCCGTAATACCAAATACGATCAGATAACGTTTCTAATCCGAAGTAATCGTTTAGTTTTGCGAACATAGTACGTTACCTCCTCTATCCTCGTTATGTAGCAACTGGAACATGCAGAGCGCCGTTTTACTCATCACCTGTTTCTTAATCGATGATCCAGTACGGAATAACACGTGTGTAAATACGTAATAGTTAGCGTCCGTTTCAATATACACGACTGTATGGACGTAACCACCTACGTTTAATTTACGGGATTTACACATTAATACTTCGTTTTCTATTTCGATTGGACTTACACTGTTATTAATCTCACGTTGTAATTCTGCGGGTAATTCTTCGAAGGTTATGGATTGAATAGTGTTAAGAATCGTTTTAAATTCAACCATTTCGTTTATCCCCCTTTCGTTATTCCGTTATTTCGTAATTAATACCTTCATTATAATTACGTTATTTCGTAATTGTCAACAATTAATTTTTCCGTTATTGCGTAATTCTTTACGAAACCTTATAATTATAGTAATTAATATTGTTCGCATTTTAACGAGGAGGATAACTATGCCGAAAGTGCATATTACTTTAGATAACGTTTTAAAAAAGAAAGGAAAAACTCAAAAAGAGCTTGCGGAGTTGACAGGTATTAGACCCGCCGCCATTAGTGAGTTATATAACAATCAACGGAAATCTTTAAATAGAGAACATCTTGATAAAATAATATCAGCGTTGAATATAACGGATATTAACGAATTAATTACAATTATTGAAGACTAAGAAGAGCGCTATATAGGATAAGGCGTTCTTTTTTATTGGAGAAATTTACCGTAATATTTGATATACTTGTATCAGAATATACACACGGGAGTGAACTAAATGGGGAATCGATGGTTAAATAAATTCGGATTAGTTATTATCGGTACGTCACTTGCGCTTTCAGTAGGCTGTACTCCACAAGATAAAGAAGCGGCATCACAAGCGAAGGTACAGAAGGAGGAAGAAAAAGCGCAAAAACAAGCTGAAAAAGAAGCGGAGAAAGAACGTAAGCAACAGGAAAAGGAAGAGAAAGAAGCGGAGAAACAACGTAAGGAACAAGAGAAAGTAGAAAAGCAAGCGAAGGAAAGAGCCGAAAAGAAAGAAAAGAAAAAGCAAGCGGAGATTGACAAAGAAGTTTCCAAAACTAAAGAGACAATACGTAAATTACTTATGACGACTGATAAAACCCTGACTGACTTAAAAAGGTCAGTAGCTAATGGTGGAAGATTATCTGAAATTGATACTAAGATGCTTTCAGGTGATTTAAAGTTAGTCCTTGAGCATGTAGGTGACATCAAAAGTGTCAAAGGTGAAACAGAATCTATTAAAAATTATGAGACTAAGTTAAACGATTTTATCCAATCGTTTGAACAAGGTGAAGAACGCGACATTAAAGAACTTATACGTGACATTAAAACATTATAAAAAATCGACCGCCTATTACGGGCGGTCTTTTCTATAGTTATTACTCGTACTGATACCACCAGTTACGCTCATCTAGCCATGCGGTGAACTTGTCCAATTCAGAACCAATGCGACGTTCTGTGCGAACACTAAAAATTCCGTCGTTTTTACCAGAGATTTGGATAGAAGCTCCATATCCAAGTTTGTTAAGGAATTCTGCCACCTCCTGTAAATGATTAAACCCAACTCCACCAGTTGCCACTAATTTATATCCATTGTCAGCCACAATAAATCCTCCTTCTTGTTTTTCAACAGTTTGATTTGTAAACCAAGCCAGCGGTTTATTTCCGATTAATTTATTTAAATCACATTTACCAATACCAGGCACGTGCCCTGTCTCTGTGTATTGCCAAATATCGCACTCATATGCAGGTTTGTTACCGCCATAACGAGGAATCCAAACAAAGTCAGATTTTACATTTGCCATACCAAACGGAGCATACATATGATGACCAACGTATAAACCAACTTTCTGAGCACCTAATCGGCGTAGTTCATCAATAAATGCTTGTGTGCCCGCTCTCATATCATTCATTGTTTTCACTTCAACATCCGCAACCCATACTGTCGCGCTCTTATCTCCACGGTTCCAGAAGTCACGCGCTTCTATTCTTGCATCATTTTCAGAAACGAAACGACAGAATGCATAGTTACCAAAAGGAATACCATGTTGCTTCATGGCTTGTACATATCCTTTATACAATGGATCTACATAATTTGAACCATCTTGTACACGAGCGATGATGAAATCAATGTATTGCTTTGCTATAGGCCAGTTAATGTCACCATTCCATTTTGAAATATCTACAATGTGTCCCATTACTCAACATCTCCTTTTTTATTATCATATTCAGAGCTTGTCTTATTGCTCTTATTACTTAAAATTTCAACTGCATTTGTTAATGCTTGTGGAAGGGGAATCCTCATTCGTCCAGCATTTTCTAAAAGTGATAATAGCTCGTTTCCAATAAAGAAAAAGATTGTTGCTTCACGGATAGCACTATTGCTACCAAATGTAGAATCTAATTGAGCTGCCACTCCAACCAAAAGAAAAAGAACCACTTTTTTAGCGATGCCTTTGAAACCAACTTTGCTTTTTAATTGCCCGTTATACCCTGCTGCGATTACTCCTGTGAGGTAATCAATAGCTGCCATAATCACTAAAACTTTCAATGTTGTATCCCATCCTCCTAAGAAATAACCGCAAAAGCCACCAAAAGTAGCAATAAATGTTTTTAGTAATACATCGATACGATCCAATTATTTGCCTCCTACTCCGCCTGTTCTGTATCTTCATTTTCTTGTGTTTCTTTCGGATATTCGCCCACAATCTTTTTATAGTCTTCCGCGCATACCATTCGCTTAACAAACCCTAAATCTAGCTCGTATAAACGAGCGCCCTTTTTGCAGATATCACAAATAGTAGTCACTCGAATGCAAATCGTTCCGTCATGTACTTCCCTCCACACTTCGACTTTATTTGTACCCATTTCTAACCCTGCGTTATCTAGCATGTCGAATGGAATTTGTACAGTAATTCCGTTTTCCGTTCTCTCTAAATCTACAACTCTGCCCATAAAGGGCATTCCTTCTCCTTCTTGTAAAGGAAAGGGGAAAGTAATGTTCGTATCGCCTTCCACAACGATCACTCCTATCCTAATCTATTAAAAAACCAACCATTTGAATTGTGGACGTAAAATCCGATTCCTTGGTTTCCGTCTGTGAAGCGAACATGCCCCCAACCTTGAAACTCATTTCCGCCGAGATTGACACCTTGCGTTGCTCTGATGTTATTGTGAAACTTCGTCTCTAAAGTTCCGCCTATGTCAAACGTTTTTCTATCTTGGGCAACATTAATCGTACCTTGACTATCGCCAAATTCTAATCCATCGATTGGCATAATACCACCATATACACTGCCACTTTGTGCTTGCCAACTATACATAGAAGGGTATTTACCTGTTACCATTTCCACACCAGATACACAAACAGCTGTTCCTTGGCCAACGTCTCCTTCCGCTTTCAAGCGAATGATTACAGCGTGTTCGCCTGGTCTGTAACTCGCTGGTATCGTAATCGTGAATGCTCGTCTTTGTATATCGCCGTAAAAGGTACTAGGAGCGTCAAAAGACTTACTTACTTCGTACCACGTCGTATAGTGGACATTGTCATCGTACTTTACATATAAAATTTGAATGACAGGTTTGGCGGTAACACGTTGACCGTTTATTGTAGCAGCTCGAAAGTGCGCTGATACGGTATAGATGTTCCCCGGATGAACTCCATTTTTCACCGTAGTTTCAACATAGCTGTTTTTGTCTACCCGAGTCGCATTCACCATTCGCTCATAGCTAAATGCCAGCGTGTCATTTTCGATTACAACAGAACCGTTTTTCCTCCAAAATCGTCCTGTTTCGAACCATGAAAATGCTGTGTTACCTGGCATAACCTGCTTAGGAACACTTGAAAAATCATGGTCAATAACAAGGTTTCGTTTGGCTTGTACCGTTGTTTTTAGTCCTCGTTCATCTTCGAAAAGGAAATCTAGCATTTTAATCGTTACACCGTTTTTGTCGATGAGTATCTTATCGCCACTGATTCGAATGAGATTCGTATCGATACCTTTTGCAGTTAACCATTTGACCATTGTGTCTGCATTAATTGCTAATTTTGCTACATCAATTGTTATCTTCTCTGCTGACATATTGATAGCTGCGATAATATCGCCTTTTTTCACTTGAGCTAGAATTCCTTCATCCAACACTTGCAATTTAGATCCTGTTTCTTTGACATAAGCATCGAAAGTATCATTCACAAAGGTTTCGTGTTTTTCAGATATAATTGCAACGCCTTTTTCATTAGCGCTGATACTTCTTTCTAACTCCGTTACTTTTTTGGTATATTGTTCAGTTGCTACTTTGTCAGCCAACTCTTCCATGATTTTATCTTTGTCTACAAAATCATTTGGATTTTCTAAAAAGCTAGAAGGTATCGTTCCGACTTGTAGCATTGGTTGAGCCATCCACAATGTACCGTTTCGTCTTACCTGATAACGAAATATTGCTTTTACTGTACCAGAAGGGGCAATTGCGCTTTTATAAACTTTTAACCACTGATCTTTTGCTAATTTTAGTTCCTCAGAAACTAGTTTAATTAATCCACCGCTACCCAAGAACTTAATTTCTAATGCTGCGCCCTGATCTAGTCCAGCGGGGTTATCAGTTCTAAAGTAAGCAGAAGCGACAATTGTTTCACCTTCTCTCAGTTCTACTGTTTGTTCAGCTCCGTAATAGTGATTAGAAGTATTTCCTGTAGAAACCGTTTTGAAGGAGTTTATACCATCTTTAACAACAGTTATATCAATATGTGTCCTTGTAGCGTCATGTAATTTCCAATACTTAACACCATTAGTTAATTTGGCATTTCTAATCAAGTTAATGCTACCAATACCACCCACATAATCCTCAACATCTTTTATTTCAACTTTCGCTTCGATAGCTTGTGAATTTTGTTCTATTTTCGTGTTAGCTTCTCTAATTTGTTTTCCATGTTCATCAGTGGTGATTGATAGTTGTTCCACATCACTTTTTAATCCATTTACAGTTGTTTCAAATTGAGCATTCTTTTCATCAAGCTCTTTGATATCCTCGCCATAGTCAGGAATCAATATTTCCCATTTCTCACCATTCCACTTTTTAAGGATACCTGGCTTTCCATTACTTATATCTTGCCATAACGTCTTCCCTGCTTCTAATCCTGTTGTAGGAGGGTTAGCTCCCTCATAAATCTTCGTTTGATAATTTTCAAGGTTCTCTTGCACCTTCTCCGCCAATTCTTTAGCGGCTTGCGATTCTTTTTGTACAATTTCAACCTTCTCATCGGTTTCTTGTACGAGTTTTTCTAACTGCTCTAGCAACTCTTTGTTCGCTTTACTTCCTAATGTAGAAAGGATTCTATTGTACATTTTCCTTAACTCTTCGTTCGGATCCATAATCTCGCGGTAGTCACCGAACGTGTATTTGTTTTTCGTAGGGTCTGTGAATGATTCATCAGCAGCAATCGCTCTTGCTTCTAAATAAAGTTTCGGTGTAAATCCCGTGTCCTTAATTCGAATTGTATCGCCTTCATTGATTTCCTCATGCGACAACCCGAATACTTTCGAAATATCCGCCGCTTCAACTTCATATGAAACAGACGCATTTACACGTTTTTTTAACTCTGTATTCATAAGAGTTAAAAGACGTTGCGGGGTCATATTTTGTTCTTCTGTTTCCGGTGTGTAGAATCCGAATTTATGTTGTCCATTCTCGCTCCAACGCTGAAAAGCGTCAGAGTCCGTGATGTAAGGGAGTCCATTGTTAATTGATTCAACTGTAATCAATTTGTCTCCCTCACCTCTTACAAAACCAACTAAAGCTGTACAAATATCACGTGAATGTTCAATGCGTCTCACACTAACTAAATCTTTGCCGAGCGTTACCTCTTTACCAGTTTCGCGACCACGCTTTTTGACCATGTCGACATACCAGCCAACTACTTGAGAGCCAACCACTTCAACTCGGTATTGGATTTCCAACCCGAATAAAGAAGCGATTTTCTTTAAAAATGTAAGAGGGTCAATAAACTCGTCAATGGTCATTGTGTGAAATCCTGCGTATTCTGTACGCCCCCGCTTCCATTTCGTTCCTAAGAGAGCCATGTCCATGAATTCATTAAGTGTTTTCGATTCAATTCGTTGTGGTCTAATAATTCCAGCCTTCGCTAACAAGACCCATGCGCCGGCTGCATGCACAGTAACAGACCTGTCTTTCGAGTCCTTTTCCACTTCATTCGAAATCACGTATGGAACAATGCGACCGTCTCGAACTTGCTTCAATATTAAATTTTGTTGTTGGAAAGTTACCGCTTGATCTGTTCCATCAAATGTAGTGAATTGTAACGTATCTATATTATTTTTGAGTTCCCAGTGCCGCATATCGTCCCAATAATCTTTTGGTTGAATAGCTGCAACAATTTGTTCTGTTTTAAAGTCTACGACATGTAAAATTCCGTTCATTTTCATTATCTATATCGCTCCCTAAAGCTGATAGTGGCTTTTCCAACATCGCCTGGCATGATGTCGATTCGGTTATCACCACGTACTACGACTGGAAAATCACTGAAAATGTCTTTGATACCCACTGCGTCCTCACCGTTTATCGTCACCAAACTGTTTTCAGTATCGATAACCACTTTATCTCCTTTATCGAAAATGTACGGCTTTGTGTTTTCTGGTACTTTATTCACTTTCCAAATCTTTAAGTCGTCAATAGACATCACTGAAACTGGATCATTTATATCCCATGCCATGATCGCGATCATGACTTGAGCTACTTTACGATTTGTCATTGGATTTCCACTCTCATCAATCCAGCGTTCCACTAATGAAGCATCGTCGATTTCTGTTCCGTCTCGGAATCTAGCAACATATACAGACCACTGATTCCCTCGTCTAGCGACTCTCAAACGCCCATAAAATTGATTAAAAGTGTTCGGGTGAGCGCCACTTGTATCGACTAATTTTCGAACACTATTAGGCGTTCCAGTATTTCCGATTCGCATATATGCTTTTGTCATTTCAGCATCCCAGTACAGATCATTCATATTGATGCGTGCAACAATATTACTCGCTTCATCCAAAAGAAGCACTTCCACACGCCCCATTTGTCCGATATTCGTTGATTTCAAGCGTACCCATGCTTCCATTTCAAAGTCTTGCAACGGTCCAACAGGAATATTCTTCTTGGCGATGGCACCGTGGAATCCTCGTTCTTGTCCGTAATCTTCACAATAAAGCGCGTAACCATCCCGTACTTTGAAAGAGCCTGTCCCCTTCATATCATCAAACTGGCTTACAGGAGTCCAGCCTACTGTAGTAGACATTTCATCCCACATAACGCGTTCGCGTTCTTGTACTGTTTTTTCTTCTACAGTGAGGGGATAACCAATTCGAAAATAATTACGATCATTGGGATACGAACCATACCAAACGTCTAAAAAAGTGCTTGGATTTTCTATATCAACTTTAATTAATGCCGGCGCTTCTACGCTACCTTTGTTCGTAAAGTACGATGTGATTTCTGTGGTCCAGTTTCTTTCGAATTGATGAGTCTGTACCTTACCCAGTTTGTAGGGCATTGAACAGACAAAAGTGATGGTCGCTTGGTGAATTTTAGACTTCTCCAAATTCTCTTCTACTTTTTCTTTAGTGCCGTAGTATATTACGTCTGGTTCATCCGTAAACGAGATAGGCACGGGGTCGTCCGTACTTAGTAAACCACTAAGCTCATCAATTCGCTTTCTTAATTCAAAAAAGGAGACTCCCTTGAGAGAGAAGTCAACCTCTAACTCTCTGTTGGGAGTCCTTTTGTTTAAGTGATAGGATCCAGGACGGTGCGGAACTGTTAGCATATTAACCTCGTCGCTTAAAACCCCGCGGCCTCTTACATCGTTAACCATAAAAAATCCCTGTTCATACTTTTTTGCGAAATACTCTTCTAAATCTATCCCGTTAAAAACTAGCAATCTAACGCCCTCCTTTAGAATATTGCTCTTCGCTCTTCAGCCGCTTTTTGCTCGTTAGTAATATCGTCAACAAATTTCGCAAATTCTTGCTTACCGATTTGCACGTTAATATACGCAGGTTGTCTATTTATGATTTCGTTCGCTCGGGCGTATTGGCTATCCCTCTGAGGTTTAACCCCTTCGTTTACAATACGGTAAGTCAATTCGTTAGCTGGTCCGACTTGCAGTCTACGTCTCGCTAAACTATTAACCTCTGCCTTTGTTAATCCTTCAAATCGTTCCATCTGCTTACCAATATCTCTTACGGCATCTCGAATTGATTCAGGTATGTGTGTAATCCAGTCGTTAAGATAGTCACCATCTTCGAAAATAGCGTTAAAGTAATTAGCGAGTGGGTTGTCACCTGTAAACTGGAATAATTCTGACGGTGCAATCGTTTCGAAACGTGGTGTTACGGCGTCTGCCATTCGGCCAGCAGCTTTTTCAATTGTGCCCACCATACTATCCATCCCAATAACTAAACCTTGTCCAATATATACCCCATAATCACGCATTACACGTGAAGGCGAGTGGATACCGAGGATTCCAGCTATTTGATCTTTGATGCCGTTACCAAGTTCTTTCATCTTGCCCCACACGGAACTAAACATAGAGCCGAGACCATTAACCAAACCTTTGATGATATCTACGCCGATGTCGAATAAATTAACTTCCTTGATCGTATTTAGTATCTTTTTCCCTAAGTCTAAAGCGGCTTTTCCAAGCTGTCCCAGAAGCGATAATAATCCTTTAATCAACGCCTCGACTAACTTTACGCCCGCTTCTAGTATTTTCGGTAAATTCTTAATTAACTCACCGACTAACGTTACGACTAACATAACTGCCGCCACTATCAACTGTGGAATTATCTTAAAGATACCGGCAATCAGTGCCATTAATATCTTTACACCAGCGTCTATGATTTTTGGTAAGTTAGCTATGAGAGTCTCTACAATTTTGGCGATGAGCGTTAACGCTGCGTTAATTAATTGAGGCAGTATCTTAACAATCCCGTCAATCAATGCCATTAATATTTTTACCCCTGCGTTTATGATTGCTGGCAAATTCGCTAGAATCGTATCAGCTACTTTCGTAATCAAAATAACCGCTAAGTCGATAAGTTGAGGTAGCATTTTTACTATCCCGTCAACTAACGTCGTAAGAATCGAAACCCCCGCCTGTACAATAGCTGGTAAATTTGCTGTAATTGCGTCAATTAACGTTGTAATTACCGTAATAATCACTAGTACAATCATCGGGATAGCCTGTGTGATTCCGGTGATTAACGAGGTTAATACGTTAATGCCAATCTCAATTAATTGAGGTAAGAACGACATCAATCCGTTAACAATCGTCTCAATAATCGTTACAGCTACGGGAATTAACATAGGTATCATCTGCATAATCCCTTGAATTAACGTAAGGATTAGTTGTAATCCCGTTTGGATAATTGTAGGTAGTACCTGTACAATTCCAGTGATTAACGCCTGTAAAATTTGCATACCGGCCTCAATTAGCATAGGTAGATACGTAGCAATCGACTGCATAATCGTATTAATCACGCCAACCATCGCTTCTAGTATTGAAGGTGCCGCTTGGACTAAACCGTTTACTAGACTCATTATCATTTGCGAACCAACTTCAATTAATTGCGGTAAGGATGTAGTTAAAAATTCTGCGATAGAATTAAATACGTTTGTAATCGCTTCTACTACAATTCCTTTGTTAGCGTTAAGATATTCGGCTATCGCTGGTAGATAACGAGATATAGAGATAATAACGCCAGGAATTCCGCCAACAATAGCGCCTGCGATAGAAGGTCCGATCATTTTGAATATCTCACCTATTTGACTGAAATCTCCGGAAAATACGGCTTTAGTAGCGTCAAAAAGTTGTATTATACCGTCTCGAATTTTACTAACCGCCTCGCCTATTTTCTGAGCGGCATCTTGGAATCCTGTTGGTAAATGGGTAATCCAATCGTTTAGATAATCCCCATCTTCTACAACTGCAAATAGATATTTACCAAGTGCTGATAGCGTTGTACAAAACCCTTTTATACTACCTACTACGCTATTAACGCTGTTTCTAAACGACTCATTACGTTGGTATAGTTGAGTTAATGCTACACCTACGGCGGTTAAGGTCATAACTGCAATGCCGATAGGTCCTGTTAGAAATGCGAAGGCGGCTCGTAATCCTACCATTGCTGCACTTGCTAGTTTGGCTACTGTGGTGCTTTTACCGAGCCAGCCGATAAGAGCACCTAGGGGGATGAGCGCAGTTCCAATTGCGCTAGCCATTATACCGACTACGGTTCCAATGACTAAGAACGCGGTCGTGGTTGCCACTATAGTTGCGATTACTGTTTGCATCGGTTGGGGCAACCCCGTAAACGCGTTCGCTAATTTTTCAATGCCCCCAGCAACCGCAGTGACGGCTGGCGCAAGTGCATCAGTAAAAGCACGAGCCGCCACGTCTACCGCAGATTCCATTCTTGATATCGCCCCTGCCCAACCCTCAAGCATTGCGTCCGCTGCTTTTTTCGAAGCGCCCCCACTGTATTCAAGCGCTTTCGTCATCTTTTCGATTTTTTCTGGCCCGGCGTTCATTAAATTTAAAACACCTGTAACTGCTTCAGTACCGAAAATAGCTGATAATGCAGCAGCTCTTTGAGCGTCACTGTAACCATTCATACCTGTTTTAATTTCTCCGATAATCTGCGCTAAAGATTTCATTTTTCCGTTCTGGTCAGTAACTGAAATCCCTAACTTCTTCAATTCTTTAGGAGGTTCTTTTGCTGCTTTTGCAAGGGTTAGCATGACAGAACGCAACGATGTACCCGCGCTCTCACCTGTAGAGCCTGCATCAACCATGATTCCTATACTTGCAGCCAATTCTTCCATCGAAATGCCTAGTGCATTAGCTGGACCAGCCGCATATTTAAACGCATAATTCATATCTAATATGCCCGCTGCGGATTGGTTTGCCGCTTGGGCTAGTACGTCCGCTATATGCCCACTTTTCGAAGCTTCCATACCAAAAGCGTTAAGCGCACTAGTTACAGTGTCAGAAACTAACGCTAAATCCTCTTGAGACGCGGCAGCGGCACTAAGCACACCAGGTAAAGCGGCGGTTGCTTGGGCTGCGTCGAACCCTTTCGCTCCCATTTCGGCATAAGCGGCGGCTACTTCGCCAGTACTGTATACAGACGTTTTCGCCATATCGAGAATGTCCGATTTAACCTTGTTATAAGCACCGCCTGTTAACACGGCAGCTTTACGTGTTTGACTTTCGAATTCACGCGAGTCGTTAATCATTCGCCCAAGAAACAAACCCGAAGCGGCGGCCGCAGGGGCAAACGCATTTTGCATAGTTTGACCAGCTTGTTGTACTCGGTGTCCCATCTCCTGCACTCGGTTACCTACGTTCTGAAACGTAGACTGCCAACCACTCATGTTTGGCGGTGGAGGTGGTGTCATATTACGCATACGATCGTTCATTTGTCGTACTTGTTGACTAGCGCTTTGCATAGCGGAATTCCAACCACTCATATTAGGTGTTGGTATATTTATTGGTCGGCTTACTGATTGGTGAAAGTTACGTACTGCTTGCGTCGCTTGTTGCATGCCTCTTTGCAAGTTCGATATATCAGCGAGTAGTTGTACTTCTACTTTATATTGGATAATTGCTATTCACCGCCTTTCCATTTTGACTTCGTAACGCTCGTTCGATATCGTCGAATAACGACTCATTGGCCTGAATCTTTTTCGTAAGTTGTTCCCGTTCTTTTTCTTTGGCTTCAATCATTCGAGAGTTTTCAGGACGCTTGTATATGTCGTCTAAAGACTTGATCTTATCGCTTTGGGCATTTCGGTTAAATAACGCTTGTATACTAGCGAACTCATAAGTATCTAGAAGGCGTTCACGATAACCAGTTAGCATAATGTGGTACTCCTTAATACTCAATCGCTTCGACCTAAGTGTATCCATACCGAAATACCGAAAACAGTCCGCTTGTAAATCATCGACGTTTATTCGTACAGGCTCTCGAACGCTTTCTTCTGATCCTCGCCCATACTCGCCAGTAACTTGTTCACTGTTTTCTTGAAGAAAAAACTATTAAGAACGACCGCCTTGTTTACCTTTAGAATGTCATCGAAAGATAATTCTTCAGACATTAATTTACGCTCAACCTCCGCCTCTACGTCCTTACGTGTAATACCTTCGCCCGTATGAATCAGTGCGTAGTAAATAACATCGACGAAATCTTCAAGACCACCTCGCATTGCTTTTTGCACAAACTCAAACGCACCTCCGTTACTATCGATTAATTTAATTGCTTCAAAACCGTATTTTAATTCGTATTCTTTTCCATTTACCTCGAATCGTGTATATGATTTAGCCATTATAAAAACCTCCGTTATTATCTAAATTAAAAAGACGGGCATTTTAGCCCATCTCTCTTATTTGCCTTGTGTTTCTGGTTCGCTTGGTGTGCTTGGAGTGTCAGGATTAGTAACTCCTCCGTCAGGCGCTCCTGGTGGTAACGTACTAATTGTCCCAACCGAAAGCGTACCGTTTAATTTCGCTTCAATAGAATACTTAGAGAACTCCTCGTTTTCATGTGATAATTCCACATTACTTAACATAAACGTGCCACTCTTTGCTTTGAAAGACGTAGAGGAAGCACCACGTAAGGAAACCTCGTGGATTTTAACGAGTTTCTTATTCGTAATAGCCTCCTCGATGTAATCCAACGCCTCATCTCCTTCGGTACTCACACCTTCAATAGATACTGATTGTGTTACATCTCCGTAATCCGAACCACTCTTATCTTTTGTCTTTAACTCGATCTCCCCTGCTTCAATAGAACGTGAACCAGACGTTTGGTTAAATAAACGAACTGTTTTACTTTTTCCATCCGGTTGTGGAATGTCGATTAGATACAATGTCTCTTTCCCTTTAAACTCTGGCGCTGCTGCTGTCCCTGCCATGCATATACCTCCTTAAATTCATATAGTTATCGTGGTGAAACTGCGGTGCTTCGCTGTTACCTGTTCCGTGCTTTCTTGGGGAATAGGTTCGAACGAAGAAACTTCCGCATATAAATAACCGACTAGTTTAGGCGTATTCGAACTCGTATCGTACAAGTCGATAGGCCGTCTTTCTAGTCGGTCGATGATTCTATCTTGGATTTCGTTTCGATTGGATACTGTATCGGAATACACTCCGATTTGTATTAGATGGTTTCGTGCGTAATTATCCTTTGAATACCTATCGATTGTCCCCGTTAAAGATTCAATCGTTAGAAACGGCTTTGCTTTTCCGGTTAGAGAAACACCGTCATATACCCAAATAGTAGGTGCGAATTCCTCTAATGATTTCTTCAGCGAGTACATTACGTCATTTACTGTATACACTGTTATAAACCTCTCGTTGTCCGTTGTATAGCTTTTTCTAAGTCTGAAACTAGCGGCTGCTCTCCCTCAAATGCCGTCTTACGCATGAAGCCTTTTTTCGTTCTGTGCGCGTATTCTTGTATGGCTGCGTATTCAACATCTGAACCGTATAACCATCCCGTTTTGTCTCCGTTAAAAGGTTTTACACTTGGTGGAATACTTCCCGCTAAATTACCTGAATCAACAGGTGCTCTATTAGAAGCTGTATTCGCTTGCAACCTCGCATGTTTCTCTACAGTATTTGCAACAGGTGTTTTATAACGATTTGGGTTAGTCATGCGATAAACATCTTCTAAACCTTTAACCCTTACACTTACCTTCACTAAATCACCCTCTTTACGACTACTTCTCGACGGTTGACTCCACCTAGTCCTCGTTCATCAACAAGCATGATTACGTATTGGATACCATTTCTTTCGAGATACTTGACGTTACTTAAATCGACATCGAGTCGGAAAGTAACAAGCGCTTCACCTTCTTTTACGTCAGTACCTGAAAACTTTGCCTTATCTTCAAGCGTAAATTTCTTCCATACGACTTGCGCCATTTCTTGAATATCTTCACCTTGAATTTCTTCGCCTGTAATCGGATCTTCCTCCGTCACGCCTTTGCGCCATATAATAATAGATTCGCGTCGATTCTGTTCGATTAATTCACGATTGGCTCTAATTTGTTCGATATCTTTTTCAGTTAGCACTCGTTATTCCTCCTCTCCGATAATGTAATTTAAACGAGATGAACACTGAGGATGCGGACTAATCAGTTGAGCTAATAAACTTTCAGGTATCTTTTTCGGATATCTACCTGGACCTAGTCCGTAATCGTCACGTCTAGCTAACTTGTAACACATATGCTTCGAGTGATATCTATGACGGTGTCCATTATCTACTAATTTGTAACCTGTAACAATATCACTTTCATTTCCATTATAAATTGTAGCTGCTCGGTGTGTATTGTTGCTCTCAGTAATTGCTACACGTTCGATTTTCCATTTCTCATTATCGTGTACTTCTCTTATTTTTTGTGAGATTGAACTGACACTTTCACCTTTAAGAATGGCCGGTCGGATTACCTTCGTTAACTCTGCTCGCATATCACCCGCTAGATTCCACACTCGGTCAGACAGTATTAAGCCGTCATCTCCTACCCGTTTAACCATATCTTTCACAACGTGTTTATTTACGGAGTCTAAAGCCTTTACATTAAGAGGCGTTTCAGCAAGTTTAGAAGTCGTCCACTTCGCTGTATCATCTATTATTTTTTCGAATGACGCTCCTGCTTGCTTGCGAAACTCCTTTTCGTAATAGTCTAAATCTCGTAATAAAGCGTTTAATCTACCCCGTTTAATTACACCGTCTTTTTGATAGTCGTTAATCAAATCCATTAAAAAAAGACGGATTAAGAGTATCTCCTTCACCGTCTCTTCTACTTGTTTTTCGTTTTCTTTTTCGTATTGCTTCGATATTTCATCGAGCGCTTTATCAAAGTCGTTTTGTAATTCACTCATGGACGATCAACCCGCTTAGCAATTCGAAAACTAGAGCCTGTACCGTCGTATTCCGTTCGTTTGCTGCGCCATAAATCATAATAGTGTTGCGCCAAGTCACGGTAATTCTTCGATACACTAGACTTATCTACGCTTTCTTCACCGTCCGTATATTTAAACGAAGATGCTTCGGCTGTTGCTTTCGCCATTAAATCAACATAGCGATAATAGAACGTAATTAATTGCGCTTGTTTCTCGTTAAGAACGGTTAGCGACGAAAAGCCATTCGCGATTAATGCTTCGTCAAAAAGCGTTTCGTCGGCTTGCAACCGTTGTTTCAATTCTTCTACGCTAATAAAACCTTCCGTCGCCATAGCCGTCACTCTCCTTTAGTTACTTTTGTGGTACGCTTGCGTGTAGCGGGCTTTTTCGGCGCTGACTCGCCTTTTTCACCCGTAACCGCTTGCGTTTCAATAATTTCGACATAACCAATCGACGCTAAATATAACGCCGATTTTTCGTCGATTTCGATTTGTGAGCCGATACCGTGTCCGTCTACGATACCGCCTATTACTTTTACGTTAACTAGCATTATTGCGCCACGTCAGCATGTAGTAATAATGAAGGTTTCTCAACGATAGGGAATCCTGCTGCTACTGCACGTAATACAGATTCGATTGGCTCTTTCTTATCGTAAGCATCAAGTACAATACCTGGTTTAAAATCGTTTTCTACTGTTGGACCATAAACGAAATTACCTAGTCCTTCGGAAACGAATACTACACGATATTGAGGCATAAACTCGATTACTTCGTCGACGCCTGTATAAACGTTACGTACCGTAACCTTACGTTGCTCTACGATTTGTACTGGTGGTAAGCCGTACCCATCTAAAACATCGTTTAATTCTGCGACAGAAACTCGTGTAACGCCGTCTTTTGCTACGCCACGCACTTCTGCGATAATACCAGCGTTCTTTTGTAATAGTGCTTGTGTTTCACGTGTCATTAAGATAACGTCTGCTTTTTTACCATTTACATCTAAGTACTTATCGTTCCATTCGATTAAGTTACCTAGTGCGTCTGCATTTACGTCCGTCCACGCGTTCGTGCCTGTCAAAGCAATCTTTTGATCTGCTGGAATTCCGTAATCAACAACGATTTTTACACCGTTCTTGTTATAGTCGAATTTACCTTTCGTAACCGCTTCTAATTTAGCGATACCAACTCGACGTTGTAACGCTTTTACTAAGTCAGCACCTTTAACTATTAATTTATCAATCATCGCTTTGTGTTCAGTATCAGAACGTGATTGATTTAACGCTAATAACTCCTCTTCCGTAGCGATATATTTAAGACCCATTTTCGCAAGTTCGCCCATTTTAGACGCTACTGCATCACGGTCAACTACTGGCGGCTCTGCACCGTAACCAATCATCGCTGCAATATGATTCGATTTCTTAATTACATCGTAAGCAAATGTCGTAGAAAAGATTTGATCATTTGGTAAGAAACGGTCTGCTAACGATGGTGCGTCTTGTTTTTCCTTTTCTAATGCGTCTACCAAACCGCGAAGTGCGGGCTTTTGAAATTCCTTTAGTTGTGTAATACCTGACATTTATATTCCTCCTTAATTTTCCGTTAAAGTTCATAATAAAAAGCCGCTTTAATAGCGACTTGATTAGATGTGTTTTACGTATCGAATTAGTGGTGTGGCTTTTTTGAATGTTTCTGTAACACCTACGAGTTTTGCTTCGTATACTGAACCTCGAATAATTACTTGACCGACTACTCCGTCATTTTTGCCGTCGCAATCCCAATCAATATCGAGAATAGCGAACTCATCGAATCCAGTCGGCAGTGCACCTTCTGTACCGTCTTTATAAGGTTCAAACTTACCTGTAGATGTGTTACGAGCAATAGCCGTACCACATTCAACGTATTTTGCACCGAATTTAGTAGCGTCTAATGTCGCTCCTCCTTCGATATACTGCAAGTGTTCACTCGCTAAAATGTTTTTGCCGCTTTTAAACGGCTGTTCTGTAAATTTCGGTGTGTAAACTGGCATTAATATTCCTCCTTATTTTTTCTTATAATTTACCGTTGGCTTTTAATCTCGCGTATAACTCGCGACCAACGTCTGCTAAATCCTTCGGTTCTGGATTATCTCTTTTCGAATTACCAGGCGAAGGATCGGCGCCACTCCCTAAAGGTAAAACTACTGATTTTACGGACTCCAACGATTGTTGCAATTCTTCGTCCGTCTCGCCTTTTAACAGGTCTTTGACTAAAACGATTTGTTCTGGCGCATAATTAGCGCTTGCTAAAATCGCCTCTTTTTTAGCGTCCAGTGCTTTTGCTTTCTGCTGAGCTAATTGTTGCTGTAAGTTTTCATACAGCTTCTTGTAATCTTCTTTCTCTTTTAATCGTTCCTGCTCTGCCTTTTGACGTTCTTTCTCCGCCTTTTCATCAGCTTCTGCTTTCGCTTTTGCTAAAGCCTCGTCAATCATTCGCTGAACATCTTCGTCAGTATGCTTCGGTGTTGGTGGGTCTTGCGGGTCGCCAGGATTAGGGTCTGAAAAGTGTTGTAAATTCCCTAGGCGTAGTCTGAATGACGTTTTCTTTCGATTTACTAATTTCATTTATTCACTACCTCCATATGGATCAGTTATTTGTTTTCGTCGTTGTTGCTCGTTTGAAATTTCCTGTTTCTTAGCGGTGATGTTTTCTACACCTAAACGGTTCATCGCGCCAGCAATGGATTCGAATCCTGCTGTCGTTTCTTCTGTCAATAGTTCGACTAGTTCTTTACGATTATCTGGTAAAGGAAGAACAAATCGAATCTCATTGTCATAGTTGTCACCGATAGCTTTCACTACTTCTCGGTCGTATCCGAATTTAGGTCGGTCAACCCTCGCTTGTAAGTATCGGATTGTCTTTTCGTGTAATTCTTCCAAACGTGGTCCCCACGACAACCAATGCTCTTCGGTTTCTTGGATAATATCATGGAACAGTACGTGTAATGTCTCACTGTTTAATCCCCCGAAGTTCATTTCGGACGGTACGATTTGTGGTAACGAAGTGATTTCATGTAACGCTCCTTTTACCCTTGCATACTGATCCTTAAACGCTTCTTTCCAACGGAAACCACCTTCGACTTTTTTAATGTCGGGCGTTTGCCCGTCCATTCCGCCTTTTGCTTCAAGTACAGCACCTGGGGCGATTTGTAATTTATTTGCTGTTCCTTCAGGTACGTTCAACAAGGCGGTCATTGAGAACATTTCAAATTTAAGCGAGTCAAGAGCGTCTTCATTCATGCGGTTTAATATATCCGTTTGCTCTTTCATATCGTCAACTTCCGTGTTATTTGCGTCAGAAGCACTTAAATCATTAACAGGAAACAGAACTACTGGAATGAAGTCAATACCCATTGCCGTTTTAGGTTGAATTTCCTTGACAACTTTCAACGTTTTATCGTAATAGGCTTCTTCCAAGTAACACTGCCCTTCTTCGAGACTAAACGTTTGTTTATAGATAACTTCCTCATTATTTAGACGTTTAAAGTTAACGAAGTGTACCGCTTCTAATTCATCATAATCGTCATCTGAATAAATCGGGATAACTTCAGTATCTGGACGGAAAACCCACTTGATTTTCCCACTATTAGGATTAAATACGATTTTACAAGCGACTCTACCAACGATTAGCCTATCCCTTGCTGCTTGAATCAGTTTTTCGCGCATTTTATTTTCTTTCCATAGCTTGTACAACAACTTTTCGTAACTGTCTGCTCGCTGGTTTTCAGTTATTTGTGCCTCGGATGGCTTGTAGTCCATCTGTAGCATTTCCTCGATTGAATCGATCTGCATCGGAGACACAGAAATACCATGTTTACCCGCCATTTGCCAACGCGCCTTCTCGTTAATCATAACTTTAAAATAATTCGTAGCGTAACGAGTTGGGTCATAATCTAATCCGTCTGGGCGTGGTAATTCTCTAGCTCTTACAAGTTGTCCGGTATTTGGGTCAACGTGCTGTTTTCCGTCATAATACTCGTAGTAACGAATTTGTCGGTTGATACGATCCCACGTTTCTTTACCAATAGCCTGTTGCCATGGCGAAAATAACAGTTCGTCCATGTCAGACGGATTTAATATGTTGTAGTCTGCCATAGGTCGATTCATAGGCTACCTCCTTTCTATCTCATCCTTTTTCTAATCGTTCTTACAATTGTGTTACTATTGCTTCCTGTCGAAACCGCCATGTGCAAGGCGTCAGGTCCGTCGTCATGGTTGTGATTCGGATACATCTCTAACATTTCAAGTAGTAATCGTTGGTCCCGTTTAAATCGGATACGCCCCGCTTGAATGTCCGGTAATAATGACTCAATACGTAAGGCTTTGCGCGTTCTTTGTTTAATTTGTTTCATGCGAGTAGACGACGGGTAACCGGCTTGTTGCAATGCTTGCGATAACTTATCCGCAAACCATTCTTGCGCCTGTTGTGCCTCTACTGCAATGCCCGAGTATTGATACTGTAATGACTTCTCCACCGCTTTTTGTAACAAAACATCGGGATGCACACGCTCAATAAACGTATCAACGACATAAAAAATACCGTTAGGTGAGCGCCCGACGGTTAAAATAACAGAATAATCGCCTTTTTCCTTACCCATGGCGAAGTCTATCCCGCAAAAATATTCTAATTGCTTGTTTTCTACATCCTTATCAGTCCAGTACGTGAAATACTCAGGTTTAAATACTTGCGACTCCTCATCGACAGGGTTTCCGAGATATTCTTGATTGAATGCCCTAGCGCCCATCGATTCACGTTTTTCCATGAAATACTTATAATCATATGCTTGCGGCCATAGTACCTGCGTTCCGCGTAGCATTTCGTCTTTATTTGCTTCGTAAAAGGCATCGGCTTGGTCTACTGCGTCTTTTTCATCTGCATTGTAGAGCTTTCGCCATTCTTCCCATAAATCTTCCCGCTCTGACCACGATAAGATAGCCGGGAACTTACGTGATATAAAATCTTTACGCTTAGTAAGTACGTGGTTTAACAACGAATCATAGTGAACGATCGTGCCCATGTAAACGCAAATACCACCGAAACCCAACGCTTCAATCATTTCTGAACGAAACCAATGCAAGTTTTTCGCTCGCAACTCCGGAGTATTCGTATTTTCTCCGCTTTCTAAGTCATCAAGGATAAATAGGCCTGGACGCTCAGATAAATGACGCAAGCCACGCATCTGAGTCCCGATACCTTTCGCTTCTACTTTCGTGCCAGTAGACGTAATAAATTCGTATTTGTTATCGACTTCGTTCATGGACGGCTTCGGGTGCAGTATTCCACCGAAATCCTCACGTAGCTTTTCGTTAAACTTGAGTTGGTTTACTGTCCATTTAATGAAGTCACCTGCTACGTCTGTAGTTTCGGAAACTTCTACAATATACTTCTGCAATCGATAGACTACTTGATGACACAGATAAGAATTCGAAAGGTAAGCGGTCTTTGCATGACGTCGCCCTACCGACCAACCTACATTACTTTTCGTTTTTCCTTCAGTAATATCGTCGAGTAACGAACAAAGCGTCCGGTGAAAGTCTGCTGCGGTTGCTAACGTCTGCCCTGCCGGAATCAAATTCGATTCGTTGTCGGGGTTTAGTTCATCGGAAAAGTATTCGTAAGTAAAACGAAGTACGTCGTGCTCGCAAGCATGCACGCGTTGTAACTTTTCCAATTCGTCCTCTAATGCTTCCCATTGTGTGACGTCGTGTTCTAGCAAGTCGCCTTTTGAAGCGAGTTTTTCGTATTCTTTTCGTAATAATAAACGATCGTTTATCGCTTGTTGGCGTTCTTGTCTAGCTAGCCATTTACCGTCAAGCCACGCCATTACTGCCCGCCGCCCGTACGCTCTTTTAATCGAGCAAGACGTTCTTCCATCGATAAACCGCCGTCCGCCGATTCCGTCTTAACTTCTTGTTTGTCGACTAATAGACCGCCAAATTTATAGAATAACTCGATACCTTTCATCGAACCTTGTCCTTTTAACATCATATCGAGATGCTTTTGCATGACGTCAGGTAGGTGCGACATGAAAGCATCCGAAGAAAGTAGATTGACGTATTCGATAAAGTTGCTGTCACGATGCCGCCACGTATAAAGCTGACGTACACTGATATTCGATTTTTCAGCGATTTCTTCGAGTGTTAAGCGTACTTGTCCGTTTTCTTTTGCTTTCGCTAATTCTTCCGGATCATCAATCGTACTTGCTTTTGGTAAGAATTTATTAATCGATAATAAAGTTGCTGCCGTAATTTGTTCACGAGTAAGTTGCGTCTCAAGGCGTCGTTTTTTATCGCTCATGTAACGTCCTCCTTTCCGTTTTAAACACGAAAAACGTAGACAAAACTCTAGCGTTTCGACTACGCAAATTAATTGTAGTGTATTTGTATTCGTAATAGATTACGTTTATAGATTCCGAGTAAGTTATCGGTAAAATAGACCCGAGGTTTTAAAATTTGTAGGAAATCATTCGGGCCCTGCGCGCCGTTGTTCATTTCGAACGCCCCCGGGGCTTTTTAATCCGTAGGTTTTATGCAGGATTTTATTCATTATTAGTTTACATAATTCACGTTATACGAAGTAATCACCTTGGTTACAAACACGCATAAACCTTGTCATATCAACGTTTGTACTACTTACCGCTATTGCATATGATTTATATCGTTTATGCATAGATTACAAACGTTGATATCATGCGGTTTATTCATCGAGTGAATAAAGAAATAATGAATACGTTATACAACATTAGGGTCGAAGTTTTCGAGGCGTCTTCGTCGTGAATGCGTCGCCTGGTAATTCGGAAATACATAGCGTCCTGTTGACGTAATACTAACCGAGTTTCTTCCTATTATATAGGACGTTATTCATCGACAAATAACACGACTTCCGATATACATAATAATCCACCGATATAAACAACCGTCCCACCAATATACCTATGTCTTATCTTTATTACTATTTAGCGGTGTATCTTTTATACAAGTAATTAATCGACTATATATATAATATAGTAATTCTTTTCGATAGAAAAGGATTACCGGTAAGTATGAACGATAGTGAATACTTACCGAATATCATTTAAGGTTTTATTCTTTTTGTCTTTTTAGGCGCTTAATCTTTTGTTTGTTATTATTACGTTTGTTATTATTACGTTTGTTATTATTACGTTTGTTATTATTACGTTTGTTATTATTACGTTTGTTATTATTACCGTCACTCTACAGTGATTTACCTAAGTCACTCCTCGGTGATTGACCTAAATCACTCTACAGTGATTAACGGTATAACTCGTCTAAATTTCGTCTAATCTCATCGTCAGTCAACGACGAATAGTACAATGGAAAGTATAACTTATCTCGTTTATTTGTTGTATAGTCATACGCTGTTTTAATCAAACCAACCGCTACCAAAACGTTTGATAACTTCGCAATCCTATTACGTCCAATGCCCGTTTCTTCCGCTATCTTATCGACCGAAGGAAACGCACTCATATAACGATCGTTCCCTTTGTCCCCGTTTACATACGCTAATAAGTACGAATATAACTGTGCAATAGATGCATTCGCTTTATCGTACTCCCTTGCGATAGGAATAATTCTACGCCATAAATCGTGCGGTATTGGTGCATTACCCGTTAACCCATTCTCTGGCGTTATTGCGTATTCTTTTCGTTGGACAGCTTCGTTAGCTAAATACTCAAATTTATTCGACATACGTATCATCCTCCATATAAAATATATTCGATATAACCTTGCGTAAAAAAGCTACTTAGGTTTATTCGCTGCCCAAGTAGCTAGTGCTTCGTCTAATTCTGGCGAACTCTTATACTGCCAAAACTTACGTAATGTATTTTCATTTAGTGCCATGCAGATATAACGTATGCCGCGCTCTCGTAAGAATACGTGTAACGCTGGCGAATAACAATAGAAATACTCTTTGTTTTCCATATATAAAACCTCCGATAAATTAAAGTAAAATAAAAAGGCGGTCGCAATGACCGCCGTAAGTTTACGTTATACTCAAGTACTCACTTACCGTAGTTACTCGGCTTGTAAGTCCGTCTTTTAAAGTATCTTCGAATTCGTAATTGTATTCGCCCGCCTCTTCGTACGTCTCGAATAGTAAAATATCCGAACGTCCTTCCATACATAGCAAATACGTTTTACCTTCCATGTCTTTAATTTCGATCGCATAATTACCTACCATACTATCGTCTCCTCTTCTACTAAAATACGTAAAGGGTGGACGGAGCTACCCGTCTTATTCGTTTCCTTTGAAAATAAGAAAAACGGTGCAATCCGTAGATAAACACCGCAATTCAAATTTGACGATTTCCCATCACCTTTCCTGATACAATTTCACTATTAAATTTGTAGTTGAGACGATAATTTTTTAATCTTTTTTCTAATATAAAGTAAATATTAACAACATCAATCAACGCTTTAAACGGACTTGTTAACTTGTGTGTTTTTATACGTGATAGTAAGCTCTTCGATTGACCGACATATAAACCGTCCTACTTTCGTCGTAGAACGCGTATACTCCACCAGGACTAAGATGAAATGTCTCGGTATAATCGTCTAAGTCGTTTATATTAAAGTCTAAATCTACGTCAGGCATCGTTATTTGTATCGCCAATAAAATACCTCCTAACAGGTTGTACTTTCGTAAACTCTCGATATACTTTGTGACGTCTCTTGTTACGTGATCTCGTATTATAATCGATAAGTAAGTTTTCATTAACTGAACGTTCTCTACGTTTTGGGATACGGTGGTCAATTCCGCCTAGTCCGATAGTTGAATACGCATGTTTTAACGATATCTCACGATTGCCCGCTTCTTTCTTCGCTTGGTGTACACCGTGCTTACGTCTTTTGTATTGGGTTTCACTTAGGAACGGATAGTCAGACTGACGTGTTTTCCACGCGGTGTCATCATGTAACTCTTCATACAAAAGTAAATCAGTGAGTCGTTCTAATTGAAATCTATCAGGCCGCTCTCCTACCGCTTCCACATAAGCGTCTGTGAGCGATTTAATTTTTTTCGCACGGGTAATCCTATTACTAATCGTCTCAGAATCGCTTTCTCGGCGAGCGGTGATTAGCGTATTTACGTACGTTTCAAATTGCGTTTTGTAATCTCCGTTGGTATTGAATGTATACTTCGTATTTTCATTCATACTGCGGCACCTACATTTTCTTTTACTCTGATACGTTCATTTCCGATTTCTGTATAATGGCTATCTATTTCAAAGCCGATAAAGTTCCGTTGGTTATTTAGAGCCGCAACTGCCGTAGTACCACTCCCCGCAAACCCATCGAATACAACATCTCCTACATCACTATTATTTCGAATAAATACCTCCAGTAACTCAATCGGTTTTTCAGTAGGGTGTACTAACTTGTTTCCGGGAACTTTCGCGCAATTCATTACGTCAGGTATACGTTTTTCACGGAACAATGAACGTCCCTTATGTCCAAATAAAACGAATTCATGTTTAGGAGCATAAGCCCCTCTTAAGTCACCACTCCCGTGATTGTTTTTATTCCACACGATGCTATTTTTTAGTTTGAACATTTTTTCGAATTCTCTCTTAAAGAAATCAATGTGATGCCAACTACAGAACATATAAATCGCTGAATCATCTTTTAAGATTCGGTGATATTCCTCAATGTAAGAAATAAGTAGTTGTTCAGCGCCCTTATCGTTCTGAATGTGACTAAACTTTTCCGTTTTTGTACGTTTGTTACTACGATAATTCATTAAGTAAGGCGGGTCTGTTACGATTAAATCTACTGATCTATCTTCCATTTCTTTCATACCTTCAATACAATCCATATTATAAATTCTACCCATCTCTAACGTCATACTAAGCCGCCTCCACTTCGTCACTTTTCACTTTAACTACCGTCAATTTATAACCCTCGTCTTCCCAGGCCCATCTCTCAAACACTGCCGCTATCTTCTTCGCTAACAACCGCTTATACAAATTAACCGTAGGTGCCGTTATACCAAGCGAGACCGCCACGTCCCGCTGTTTTAAGTCTTCAAAGTACACTAAGCGCAAGACTTGACGCTGCCTATCCGTCAAGTCCGCGGTTGAGATTGCCGTCTCTAAATCGATTAGTATATCCGATGCAGCGTAATCGCCGTTAAATCTACGCTCTTGCATATAGGGTAAATGTCGTAGTAATAAATCGAGTGATTTCGGGTTGTCCAGTGCGTAGTTTTGCTCAATGCGACGGTGAGCCGCTTCGTTGTCGTATTTACTTACGCCCATTTACTCACGCTCCTTTTTCCGTTACATAACGACTGCCTATCTCGTTATATAATTTAGGATTTATTTTATACTCGCCATCACTTTTATCGAAATACAGAACGCCTAACTCTAGTAATGGTTTTGTTAGCCGATCTAATTGTCTATGAATTCTTGTATGTTTACGGTAGCCACACACGTAAAGATTTTCTTCTCTGTTATCGGTTTTATCTAAATTAATGTGATGTACGACTTCTTCTCCCTTTATTGGAAGTCTGCCTAACATTCTCTCCGCCACGAGAGTATGCTCGAATACATATCCTTGTTTATCTGCCCTTTCATGATCTGGTTTCCATATTCCGATATAACCATCACCCTTCGAAATACGACCACCTTTCCACGACGGGTGATTCTCGCCGACACACTTTCTAATCTCAATACCGTTCCTTTTTAAACATCGAGTTATCGCTAAAGTGCCTTTTCTTAAATCTTTAGCGATAGAAGTTGCTGATTCCCCACTTTTATATCTGCCGCAAATCTCTTGTTCTAACTTCTCGTCATAGCGTTTAGTCAAGGTAATTAATCAACTCCTTACCGATTGCTTCAATTACAGGTACACTGACTGCATTACCGGCTAACTTATAAAGTTGTGAGTTCGATATACCAGCGCCAACTAACTTATCAAACTCGGAATCTGGAAAGCCTTGTAGTCGGAAACATTCCTTTGGAGTTAGTTTACGAATCCTATATGAAGATGTAAGTGTCGCTTGATTACATGATGTCTCTAGCGTTTGAGCAACTCCTTTGCCGACGCGGTCGCGTCGGGTTTTACTATTTGGAAACTGAACGTTTATTGAATCCCCAACCTCTGCGATTACATATCCTTGCTTCGTTGCCTCACGGATTGCCACTCCGTGTCTGTCTTGTGCGGTTAATGTAAACGAAGGTTCGTCGTTCTCTTTGAATCTACGCCCGTTTTGTCGTTTTTCGATACGATCGGGCGCTAATACAGGTCGGACTTCTTCTAAAATATGAGTATGCATTTTCTTATCAATTCGTGGTCCTGCCGTATACCTTGAGGTGAGACAAAGTGATAAGTCTTCTCCTCTAGCGATTACTTGAGGCTCCGCTATCTTCGGTTCAGTATTACCTCCGCCCATTGTCGTTAGTGTTGGTGAAACACCCTCCGTGCTATAAACGCGCTTGATTGCGTCATGACCTTTTATATCGATGCGACCAACCATTTGAGGCCCAACAATATGTGTTCGTCTGTGCCTGTTTAGTGGAATATCGCTGGGCCCTATACCTTTAGCGTAACTAGCATCCAACGTTGGCGATATATTTTCCTCGGTACAAAGACCGCTAATCTTACCGTCTTGATTTATCGGGTAATTATCATGTAGTTGCGCCACCAGCTTAGCCGTCTTCTCTTCGCTAAGATAATAACGCTCGTCCACTTCGTCTTCTAAAATATCTCGTAATCTAGTCGTTACTACATCTTGCGTAGGCCAGTCAAAGTTGAATGTTTTTACACCCTCGTAAGATGAGATACGTCGCTTACCTTTTGCAACTACATTATTACCTTCGATTTTCCACGACTCTGTTTCCCCGTTCAAAACACCAATGATAAAAATCCGTTCACGATTCTGCGGTACTCCGAAATACTTCGAATTCAGTACATTGAAATCTACCGTATATCCAATGTCATTTAACGTTTTAATAATCGTATCTAGTGTTTTACCTTTATCATGCGAAATAAGTCCTTTTACATTTTCCAACAGTAGTAGTTTCGGTTGCTTTTCTTTAGCAATACGTGCAACTTCGAAGAATAGCGTTCCTCGTGTGTCATCGAACCCTAATCGTTTGCCCGCTACCGAGAATGCCTGGCAAGGAAACCCACCTACTAAAAGGTCATGATTTGGGACATCTTCCGCAGCGACTTTCGTCACGTCACCTACTGTTTTATGACCGTAAAGCACCTCGTAGGCTTGATTTGCAAATTTATCAATCTCGGAGGACATAACGCATTTCCCTCCGAGTTTGTTTAACGCTTGTTCGAATCCACCTACACCGGAAAATAATGATACGTATTTAAAAGTCATTGAACCGCCTCCTCAAATAAATACTTTGTAAACCGATCCTGCCCATTCTCTAACTTACCTAACGAATCCCAATTCTTTAAACCGTGTAATCTACGAAACTCATTCGCCTTGTTCGCAACCCACACCATGTAATCCCACGTTTGCCATTCGTCACCTTCAGATAAGTTGTGCGCTTTACAAAATGATACGAAACGAGGTTCACACTCTTCTAAATTTGTTACTTTCACGTTATAACAACCTCCGTTCAATTCCCGTTTGCTCCAAAATAAAGTCGATTTCGTCGTCGTAAAATCCACGCCACTTCTTAGCGTTCATTTGCTTTAATAACGGTAAAACCAATTCGGCTGGCACATGTTTTGTTTCCTTTGTACTTCCGAAAATACCAACGTAGAAATTATCATTACGTAAATTCACGTATTGGTTACCGTACCTTAAATGCCATGTAGGCGTTTCGGAATTTCGGTCGCGCCAGTACGCGCAGTTATTGCCGTTGAAGTATTTGTAATAAAAACCGTCGTCAGTTCGTTTGCCTACATCGTCGCCGCTATAACCTTGCGCAAATGGGATAGCATTCATATCCTTGTAACCTTCGTACACCTTTCCGCTATTTACGAAATAATTCCAAGGAGTTATATTCCATTCTTTAGCATCCCATCTACAGTTAATTATTTCGATATCATCTAAAACGGAAATGATTTCTGATAAATCAGCGTCAGTATAAAAAGGACGTTCCTTCGATACTTGATAACGTACAAAATAACGATGCTTTGACGCTAGTTTTCTGTGATACCCTTTTATTAATTTATTACGTACTTTTGGTTCATATCGATTAAAAACGTCCATTTCCGGTAAGTAATAACGTTTCATTACACCGCCTCCTAAAGTCCTAATTCCACAGCAAACTCTCCCATATCAAACCCAACTACTTCCTTTCCGCTAGGAAACACGGTTACAGGTGCGCTCATATACCCCTTGTCCGCCATCCAGGCAGCATGCGATGGGTCTTCGTCGATGTTACGAGTTTTATAAGGTACGTTAGCGGCGTTTAAGCTCCATAAAACTTGTTTGCACGTTGGACACGCGTTCTTTGTGTATACGATTACGTTTGTCATTTTGTTTCCTCTTTTCTGTATTTAATTGGCTTCTCTAAAGCGTCTATATACGAATAGTTATTTCGAGTTATTCTTGAGTGTATTGTGTAGTAATTTAGATTTAACTCTTTGCACCATCTTTTTAATGATTGCGTTTTCCCTTTGTAATTTATCAATATAGTATTTCGTTTATTGTTAGCTTGTACATCCCGAGTAGCCCATCTACAATTTTCCGGTGAGTACCCCTTATTCACGTCAATTCTATCTATAGATAATCCATCTTTGTACCCATTCGCTAAAGCCCATTCCATAAAAACTAAATAATCAGCTTCCCATTCTTCAATTACCTTAATACCTCTTCCACCATAATCTTTAAAAGATTTATTTTCAGGATTATTACAGCGATCAAGTATTCCTTTATACACTCCGTATAGTTTTGTTCTTCCAAAACCATTCGAATAGTTTAAGTACTTTGCATGTTCAACCACTAAACAACCACATGACTTTATATCTCCTCTTTTTACCGTCCTACCTTCTTTAACGACTTCATTTCCACAATCACATTTAAATTTCCAAAGAAACGCTCCTCTATCTGATTTTCCTACGCATTCGATAGCAGTCAATCTGCCGAACTTTAATCCAGCGAGCTCTAACTTACCTATATTGAAACGCCACCTTTCTGTTTATAAAATAACTCTCAAATCGCTAAAAGCATCTGCCATAATCTCCTTATTACTAACCGACTGCACTCCGATATCTCGCATAATCGCATCGAACTGACCATACATCTCCCCGATAGTACCAACGTTATTAATCTCGTAATCTACTTCGAAAGTATCGATATGACTTTCCGTTTCATGTGCCAGGTCAGCTTCGGTAAATACATCGCCCGCGCTGTGCGCCCTACCAATACGTAAGTCATCCGATGCGTTTACTCGGATAATTATAAAACCTTCTTCTCGTAACCACTGATACTCATTAGGCTGTCTCACTCCGTTTACTAACACTTTTGGCTTGTGATTCACTTTGTTTAACGAATCCTCGAAACAATATTTGTGTACATTATCCATCGTCATCTTTACCCAAATATCCGGATCAATCTCACGTAACCACTGACCGAACTTTTGATAATAAGCGCGTGGTTTCGGGTCTCGTGGGATATGCGGAAACAGTCGATGGAACTCATCCTTTAACACGGTGGAGAAGTCGAATTCCTTGAATCCGTACAGCATCCAAGCGTAATGAGATAACTCCGTTTTCCCAGAACGCGCCTTGCCCGTAATAGCGATTTTCTTAGCGTTACATAACAAATTACTCACGCCCTTTCGTAAAGGATTCAACGATTGCTTTAGCCGATCCGATGTCTAAAACGTTAATATTAATCGTAATGTTTTGCGGTGTACCTTGCGTCTGCGTTGTTTCCTTTAACTCGTCTATCTTTTCGTCAAGGAATACGATATCTTCACGTACTAAATCTAGCTGTTCGTCTAGTGCGTTAACACCGCCAATTGCTTTCGAAGCATCACTACGTGCGGATTCTGCCGTTTGTGAGAACGTTAGGATATTACGATGGTTTTCTTCCGTTCGTTCTTCTAGGCGTGTTAGTTTCGTTTTAATATCGTCAAGTATGTCAGACAAGTAAGGTAAATGGGCTGGAGTTTCACTTTCGATTGGTTCAACGATTACGAATTCGGATAATTTAAGATAATTGTTCCTGCCTTCCTTATCGACGAACCTTACTGCATTTACGTCTTCGTGATTACGACTAAGAATCTTAGTAAGTGTATGAACTTCACCCTCTTCGTAGCCCTCTCCATCTTCCCAAGCATCAACGACTAACACCGTATCCCCAATCGCTGGCTCTTTCGTCAACTCACGATATCTCTTTCCGTCAACCTCGTAGATATTTCCGTCTTTACTTTCGATTTTAACTATTTCCGCCATATTAACGTCCTCCTTAGTTAATTAGGTATAAAACGCTTAACAGTAACGACGGTGAGAAAATTACTATCGTTGTAATTCGTACTGCTAATTTGTATTTTTCATTCGTTGTTATCATTACAATAAACATTAATGAAATTGCGATAACTATCCACGCAAGTACCGTCATTTATTCGCCCTCCACTTCCGTTTTCAATTCGTCCCTAACCCGTCTATACTCCGCTTGTTTCTTCTGTAATTTCATGTTTAATAATTCGGCTTCTTCTTCCGTTCTGCATTTACGAAATTTACCATACATTTCGGATATCTCACGTTGTAATTGACGCATTTTTCTATTCGAATAGTAACTTACGTACTCTTCCTTGCAATTCGGACAGATAAAGAAGTGTTTGTCTACTCGGTTAGGTAGGTGAAGTTTATGGAAACGTGCGATAAATACGTGATTGCATGTTTCACATTGTGCTTTGACGGGCTTCATTATTTGACGCCTCCGTTTTCGAAATCAAATTCGAGCTGTCCAACCGCATAACCTTCCTTCGACGATGTGCCGTCCTGCCTTGCGTGATTCTCTCGATTCTTCTCTAGGTAAATTCGATAAACATCTTCCGATGATAACCCACATTTAAGCGAAAGACTGATTAAGAAATGCCACATGTCGATTACTTCGCCTTGTAGCGCTTCCTTATCGATTTCCTTCTCGTTCTTCCACCACTTCCAATTTACTTCACGTCTAATTTCATCAATCTCACTTTCCATTGCTAACGTGATACCTACAACCCACTCATCGATTGATTTATTGATGTTTCTTTCGGAGATGATTCGGTTATCTAGTTCGGATTGTAATTCGAATAACTCATTTAGCTTGTCGCTCATTGTACGTCCTCCCTTTGCTTACGTAAGAATTCTTCGATTAATCTAATACGTTGTTCAAAACGTTTTCTTGCGAAATTGATAGGAAACGGTCCGACTCCTTTTTGTGTGAGCGGCGGTGAAAATACGATTCCTAGTCGGTGGAGTACGTATTTCATTTAGTGACCTCCTTATACTCGCCTGTGCCGTCGCACCACTCACACGTTTCGGCAGGTATCAATTGATCTCCATCGTAAACACCACCAACACAACCATTTCCGCGACATAATGGGCATCTTGTGCTTTCACTCATTCCGTTTCCTCCTTCGTAATAATTCCTTTATCGATTAAATACGCTAACCCTATCGCACACGCATCGCTTTCATCACTTGTCTTAAACTCGCCCCACTCAACGTACTTCCTCACGCCAGCCTCGACCTCTTCCTTTTCCGCTCGTCCCTTGCCGAGTAGTTTCTTTTTAACGGAAGCCTGTCCGATACTATCATCGACTTTTAAACCGAAATCATTTAACGCACGGTCAACCGCATTCCAGGCGCTGAACACTGTGTAGTTCGTATGCGGTATTTTACTAGCGAATCCCTCTCGGACTATCAAATCGTAGGGCGCGTGCTTGCGTATGAACAAATGCGCCCATGATTCGATTGTTTTCGTACGTAAAGCGATTGGTTCGGTTGATTTCGTTTTAACGTGTGATACATCGATTAATTTCGGCTTGCTGTTGATTACGTCAATAACTGCGATTCCGGGTGAGCCTAATGAGGTGTCGATTGCTAGAGTACGGAAGGCTTTTTTACTTCTGGTCATATTAAGATACCCTTCCTTCTCTGGCCTTTTTTCCTCCAATAAGAACGGTTTGAATACATTGCCCTACATTTTCGGCAATATCTTGATCCAGCTTTAGAGATATAAGTATTTTCTTCTGTGTATTCATGACCTTGAGGACAATGCGTTTTCTTAACGTTTTCTGCTGACATCCCTTCACCACGTAGTAAATTTATCCTTTGTGTGACCTGTTCCAAATGTAGTGGATTTACGCATTTTCGATTTCTACACAGATGATCAATAACCATTCCCTCTTCAATCGGGCCTTTAAGCATCTCATATGACACTCTATGTGCAGGAGTTAACTTTCCATTCTTACTTATCTTTCCGTAACCAGTAGATGTAAGCGAAGCTGTCCAAACCCAGCATCCGTCCTCATTACTTTTATCAACTTTCTCCCAAAAACGTTCCTCAAATGAACGCCTCAACTACATCACCTCTAATTTCTTCGATTTTACGAAGTGCTTCTATATACGGCTTTTTCTTTAGATCGGATAAAGAAGACCTTTTTACTCTATCTACTTGCGCTTTAATCTCCTCATACTCTTCATCACTTAGCGACTGAGCACACGCTGTCTTAAAGTTATTAAACAACCAATGTTCGATATCTAGTTTCGGTGGCTGCTTCGTTTTTACAGCCGCCACAATACTAGCAAACTTGTCCAATACCTCGTTACGCATATCGTCCGTTATCGCAACACCAAACGCTCTGAAATCCGGATACTTCGCATAATCCTCTTCGCTCATATCCCATGCTTTCTTTGATGCATTCATGTAAAGCACGATGTAATAATCTAAGTCGTACATTAACGAGTAGCATGTAACTTGTTTGACGTGGTCGGCGCCAGGTTCGCGCAGTGAATATTCGGAAGTTTTACTGTAGGTAGTCTGTTTCGATTTAATTTCGAGTCCGACGCGTGTAATTACGCCATGCTCATCGATGTATTCTAAAATGCCGTCACACGTACCGATTAAAGCGAATTGTTGGTTATTGTGTTCGATTACCTTACGAGTTTTAACGAAATCCTCAAACGCTGGATAACCGTCTTTCGTACGTTCAAATTTAAAACGTGGTTTCTCACTGGTGAATTTTTCGTAATGGCGTTCCGCTAGTAAAATATCACGTTGGATTGCATCGCCCACTGACGTACCAAGAAATTGCCATCGTCTTTGCCATGGCTTCACTTCGGTTTGATCACGTGGACTTCGTAATGCCTTTTCGTAAAGCTCCCTCGGACATGAGTTAGCTGACGAAGGAGAGAAATACGGTAAACTTCGATAGTCTAAGTATCCGCCTTTTCTTAATACTCTCGCATAGCTTTCGTGGAGCCAAATATCCAACGAAGTATCATAAGGCTCCGAATAAGAATGCCATGTTTCGAGGAAGTTACGGAATTCCTCTGCGATTTCATAAGCGAATGTTTCCTGCGTATTCTGACGTAGTAATTGTGCTGCGTTAGTTTTCGTTGCGATAAGTCAACGCCTCCTAATCTTGATTTATTAAAACGATTGCCGGTCCGTTAACCACGATTCCTCCGACTTCTATCTTTTCGTAAGGCTCGACCTGAACGGTGATAATACCCTCTCGTCGCTCTAATTCCTCGCTTAGTTCTTTCGTTGATACTTCGGATAGGTTAATCATTTACACCCTCCTCTTCGTTAAACCATTCTTCGATACTAACTTTTTCTAACCATCGTTCTGGATTTATCTCAACGTCACATCTGACGGGAACTAGTAATTTAACTGCGTTTTCCATCGTAGTTTTTAATTCGAATAGAGCTTCCTTCGAAATATCTCTCGGACACTCGAATAACAATTCGTCATGTACCTGGAGTAATATATCTACGTTATATTTCAATAGTACGGGCTGTAAATCTACAATTGCTTTCTTTAAAATCGAACCGGCTGACGCTTGAATCGGAAAGTTACCAGCCATACGATCCGCACGAAAATGTAAGAAACGGTCTTTCGACTTGTACTCGGTGTGTAACCGACGTTTCCTACCGAAAATATCCGTAATGTAACCTTGCTTACGAGCCAATAGTTTCTGCTCGTCCATATACCGTTGAATCCCTTTGTAACCTTTAAAGTAGTTATCGATAATTGTTTGCGCTTCGGTTCTCGTAATGCTTAACGTATCGGCTAACCCTTTGTCGCTCATTCCGTATACAATACCAAAGTTAACCACCTTAGCTTGCTTACGGAATTTCTGCTCAGGTGAACCGTCTGTATCTTTGTTAGTTTCGATATCCTCATACGTGTATTTACCGTTACTAATCATCGCTGCCGTTGTCGAGTGAATGTCGCGTCCTTCTTTGAACGCCTTGATTAGTTCCGGCTCCTTGGCCATATGTGCCAAGACACGTAATTCAATTTGCGAGTAATCTATAGAAACGAGTATTTTACCTGCACTCGATGTAAACAGGTGACGTATTTCAGGACGTTTCGCGGGGATTTGTTGAGTGTTCAAAAAATGTTACCGTGCCGGAGTTTAACCGGCACTTCTTACGATTTACCATCTCGTAAGTTCAGACTATCTCATTATCCTGCCTTGCTAATAAATCGCCATTTGTAACCGCCAGCCATTCTTCTATTGCCGTTACATACCTCTCCGATTTTTATTGCACCAGTTTGTTCTCTAGCTTCTTTAATAGAAGGAAAAGTTCTTAATACATTACCATCCAGGTCGAGCATAGCTACAGGCTTCTGATTTTTCTCCCGAGCAATTTTATGTGCCGAGTCTACATTGTGAGTTCCTCTCTTTATACAATCACGTATGTTTTCTATTCGACTCATCCACTCTAAGTTTTCAGCCTTGTTGTTTAACCTATCTGCATCTATATGATTTACATCTAACTTTTCTCTGTAGCCTTTACAAAAGTGCTTCGCTACTAATCTGTGGACTGTATTTTTCACCTTTTTGCCGCCCCTAGCTAAATCCACACATTCATAACCACTATTGTTTATATAAGTGCTAATGATCTTCCCTCTAAAGAACTGTTTCTGGCCGTTACGTTTTGGTACATAGCGATCCAAACTTCTTATTTTCCCTAAATTACTAACTTGGTAAAATCCTTCAAAACCTTCGATGTCTTTCCAGGTTTCGATAGTAAAACCTCCTTTATTTAGAGGCAGGATACTCGGCGCTCGTGGACGGATTATTGGTTTGGTTCCTCACCATCTAGTCGTTGAACCTTCTGTACTACTAAAACCGTTCATACAGCTTGGCTGCGGATTATCCGTTAATTGGAGGACTTCCCGCAATTCACCGAGTTTTCATCGCACTATTACTAGTACGCGCCCCAACATTCTAGGGCTTTTACATGTAAAACGTCCTGTCGCCGCTCCGTACGTGTTATGCCACGGATGTATTTTGTTATCGTGTTTAATTTCCTTCGGTAACTTTTGCGTAAATGCTTCACGTAGTTTGCTGACGCCTCGATAGTCGAGAATCTTAGAAATTACGGGATGTTTCCCTTTCAACTTCTTCAATGCTTTTACGCCTGTTGATCCGTTTTCTATATCCGGTAACTTTAAATCTACGAATAACTTTTTCTTCAATTGCATCGGTGAACCTAAGTTAATTTCTTCGTCGAATAGTTCGTATATCTCACGCTGTATTTGCGCTTCTTCTTCTGCCAATTGTTCATCTAATACCTTCGCTTTCTCTTTATCGAAGTTAATACCGATTAAATCTGACTTAATAAACTGCCTACATACGGGCATCTCTATGTTAAAAACGAGCGACTTGATATCTTGTAAATCCTCTCGTTTGTCAAACCATTCCATAATCCAATCGTAAAGTTTCAAGGTTTTCTCCGTATCGCCCGCTGCGTAAACTAACGCTACATCTAACGGTATTTCATTAAACGCAGTCTTACCGAATAACTCATCGAAGTTATCACTCGGTTGTCGTAGCCAATCTGTTATCAAATCCTTTAGTCGATGGTTTCGATTTTCGTCTAATGCCATCGACATAATACGTGTATCCGCGTGCAAGTTATCGATTAAGTTAATTCCATAACGCTGCATAAACCATTTACAATCGAAAGGTGCGTTGTGCATTACGGTTTTTACTTGCTCTAGTACAGGTTTAACGTACTGTAATAAAACTTCTTCGCTTAAATTCGGACCTTCTTCATGGTTCAACGGTACATAATAATTGTGGGTTCTCGTCGAAATCGAAAAACCAGCCACTTCACCTTTCCACGGGTCTAATGCTCCGTTATCCTCACCGAATGTCTCACAGTCAAATCCAACTAAATCGGACGTTTTCATATCGTCTAACATTTGCTTTAATACCTTGCCATTGGTAACCAATACGTAATTATCCGGTGTAGCTAACACCATCTCACGTATTTTATCGTCGCGCTTTCGTCCGTGTAACACTTTCCATAACCGTAAAGCCTCCGCCTTACTAAAACGTTTAGCGAGGTCAGAAGGGCTACGACCAATTTCGCCCTTCATCATCGCTTCTTTTACTTCCGCAAGTCTCTGCCTATCAGACTCACTATTCTTCATCGATAGAATTCGTTGCCATGCGTCTTCCATCGTTTCAATCGCCTTTGCCTTTCTCTCGACCGCTTTTGCCACCCGTACTTTCGTTTCTTCAACGGCTTCAGCGCCAGGTATTTTTAAGTTCAACGTTAACTTTGGCGTCACTTTCACCGCCCCGTTTCCTTGCAATTTAATCGGTAATAAAATGTTACTACCACTTCGTGATTATTTTCCGCCCACTCTTCGAAACAACGCTTATCGCAAAATGAGTTACCTTCGCGATCGTCATAAACGAATTCTTTACAGTTGAGTACGGCGCTACAATTCTCGCAAATACGCATTTGTTACTCCGTTTTATCAAAGCGTTGTTCTACTGGAACGATAAGTTCTACTCTCGACCAGTTTCCTGTATCACCCTTTAAAGCGACAGTTGAACAACTATTTACCGTTCCGTCCTCACGAGCAACTCCGATTGTTCCTACAGGATTGACACTTAAACTGCGAGAAATCGTACGAACGATATCACCTTTCTTAATCTCACCAACCTCACGACCGATAGCCGCCCACTTAAGTTTCTCTGCCTTCGCTTTCTTTTCTTCCTCGGCTTCACGGGTGATATGTTCCGCTTCTTCTTTCGTTAATGGTTCGAGGTCTTTTCGGTGTACCCAAGGTGCTGAGGCTTCGCCACCGTTTATATAAGCGGTTTTGAACGAGTCATCACCATCTTCGTTGTCGTATTCAACTAGATTAACGACGGTGCCGATTTCATAGTTACGTGGCCCGCAAACATATTCAGTATGATCTCCACCAATAACCCTCGCAAAGTCGCCTTCTTTCAATAATGCTTGTTTAGCTTCGAGGACTTCTTCGTCGGTTGCTTTTACTAGTTCGTGCTCGCGAAACCAAGGATAAAGTAGTTCTCTTCCTTGTAAATCTTCGCATTTAAATGGTTGATTATCTTCACTATCGTGGAAAATCTTCACGATGTCTCCGACTTTACCTGAATGATTACTTTCTCCGATTACCTTCGCATAATCACCGACCTGTAGACGCTCTACCATTGGCTCACTTTCGTTCTCGGCACTCTTTTCTTCCGAAGTTCCTTGTTCCGCCTGCCCTTGCTGCTCATTTTGCAACGCCTGCATACTACGAGTAATTTTTTCTAAGGCAGACGGGGTACCTTCGAGTTTAGTTCCATCAGGTAATTCGATTTTTACTACGCCTTCCGCGTCGGTTAGTTTGTCGGAAGCGATTGCGTGGGATTTGCGGAATACTTTCCAATCGTCGTCATTACAATCACGGCTACGCTCATCATTAATATCATCGAGGAATTTCATATCATTAATTTTATTAGTTCTTACAACTTCGTAGAATGCTTCGTACGTTAAATCATCATACCCTTCTTCGAAACATTGAATTAAATCGTCAACTCTACCTCCGTCTGTAACTAACTCATAAACAAACCCGTTAAATTCCACCGTATTTTCATTAACAACTTTAACTCCGTCTAATTTAGCCATGTTTAATTTCCTCCTCGTTTTCTTCGTTATTAGTTACTGCTGTTAACTCAATCCACCGTTGGCTCGCGCTAGTTTCCGTCGCCCAATACTCACGTTGACCTGCACATTCGAACATAAATACTCGATCACCTTCGACGCCTGCGATATAGTCACAATCTTCAGACGTATAAGCCTGGTCGTTTCCTTTTGTCGCACGTACTACTAATGCATTGTCGCGGTCTTGACGTACGCGAATTGTTTTTACTTGAATTTTATACCATTGTTTGTTGAGCGGGTCTCGCGCTACCAAGTCGTAAACCTCCGGGATGAGCGGTTTTGCTACTTCCCAACCGAGGTTTAAGAGCGCGAGGGCTACTCGTAATTCCGAGCAACCGCCCTTAATTGTTGTTTCGTGTGCCATCTAAACGCCCCTTTCCAAACGCTCCCTTAAAACGGAAGCGAATCGTCATCAATTTCGATTGGTGTTCCTTCGTTGCTTGCACTTTTCGAAGCCGTTGGCAATTTCGATTTATCAATCGCTTCATCTTCCGCATCTTGTAACAATGCAATGATGTCGCTTTCTTCACGGAAGTTTGCTAAGTCCTCAAACCCGTAGTCAATACCAATAAACGATTTAGCCTTTTCGAGTTGGTCTTCGGACGCTTCACCGGATTCAAGGGCGTATGACTTGTCCACTTGTTTAAAGTGAACCGCTTCACCTACTAGTGAATATTGCGGGTTAAACTTACGTCCCATCTTTTCGGCTTTATCGTAGTCGGCGATAATGTTGTTGATATGGAACTCAGCCGTATCGATCACGCGGTAAGTTTCGTATTCCAAATCGTAAACAGGAATCATTGCGTACATCTTACGTTTTGCACCGACTTTACATGATGGACACTCCGTTTTACCTGGCTTGAAGTATTTCGTAATGTCTGCGTTTGTTTCTAGCGGTGAATGGAGACAAGAGTGTTTTCGGAATCGGTGAATCGTACGTTTACCATCGAATGTTTTATCTTCGTGTACGAAGTAGAAATACCAATCGTCTGGTTCCGCTAGTAAGATGAATGTACGCCCCTCTGCGTTTACTTCACCGTGTTTTCCCATTCGAACGTAACGCGTCACACCTTCCGGAAATTCGCTATTCCCTCCGTTTTGGCTAGCTTCACGTTGTTCCTCACGCTTTTTTAACGTTTCTCTAATACCCATTGAAACAACTCCTTCGTTATAAATTCGTGCTTGGGTGACTCCCACGCCCGTATTACGTAACTGACTTCAATTACGCAATACCGACGCGGGGGATACATCGGTAGAAATCAAGAACTTTGGACGTAACGCATCGTGCTGTAATGCCAAGCGCCCATATGACGCCACTACCCGTTGTTCATATTCGGGGGAGGTGAAGATGGTGATAACGACGGGTAATGACGTTATATCGACGTGCATTTTTTTTTTTCGATTTTTCCGTTGACTATTGTCGATAGAAGTTTAATTCATTAACAATTGTTAATACTACAAACATAAGTTATAATAAAAATACGGAGTACATTTGCAATTGATCGACCTGCCAAGTCGGTTGATTGTAAGTACAAAGGGTAGCATTTAGCCCCCTCCGTACTTATTCAGAATCATGCGTTCTATATACAATGCCTAAGTATATAGAACGCATTACGCAAGAAGATAATCACGGTAGTCACCGAATTGTCTTTCATCGAAGCGCTTTGCCAGGCGCTCGAGCTTGCGTATAACCGTCGAGTGATGTAGCCCCAACATTTTGCCGATTGCCGTCGGAGTAGTTGGTCCATCATTCGAAATAAACGTTTCAACGATTGCCGTCGTTGTTTCGTCATTGACCTTGTCCGGGTCAGATAAGAAGTCGATTAGCTCTCGCTGGTCGACTTCTTTCTTTTTTATAACGTGCTCTTCTATATCGAATTCGTCAGCGATAGTTTCGAACATTGCCGTGTTCTCTTCCTCACCGCTATCTGATACATCGTATAACTCATACTTTCTTCTCGTGCGTAACTTTCGTAATAATGACTTGTAACTATTACCTAGTGATACCGTGAATATTTTTACGAAATCGCCGCCAACGTTATTTCGTAAACTTTCCAATACCTTTTGTATTACGTCGTGGAACAGCCCAGTTATATCATGTTCGTTTGCCATGTATGTAGTGGTGCTCCAATACCGTAGCTTGTCCCGGTATACCTCCAATAAACTGACATACAAATCCGTAAATACAGAATCGTCTCCTGTTCGAAGATACTCGATTGCCATATTGTTAATATTTAATTTTTGTTCGTCTTTCACTTCTTATTCCCCCTTACAATAACTATGACGCATAAGTTGCCACGCTCGCGCACTTTTTTTTAAGTATTTTATAAATATATATATATATATTAACAAATAATTTTCAGAAATATCGAAAAGTCAACCAAGTATCTTACTTTATTTTTCGTTTACTTTTACAAAGACTTTCTCTGCATAAAAAAAAAAAACGAGCAACTACAATAGTTGCTCTAAGCTCTAACGGCATACGATGATTTAGCCACCAGGAGTGGTTTCTTGTGCCATTATTTTTGCGTCATTACTGTCTAACGGTGTATTAAGCGCAAACAACCCTAGAACCGCTACTAAACCCACAGAAACTCCTAATAAAATCTTCTTCAAATTGAATTCCTCCTTTTTCATTTTCAATATCTACTTTAAAGTTTATAAGCGATTCGGTCAATCCCGAACGATCTCCTCGTTCGTAGATTTCCCTAGCAACTAGACTAGAGAAAAAGAAGTTTGAGTCAGAAAAGAAGTGTTGAAAACATTCATAAAGTTCTGAGAATGAATTATAGGAGCGGGCTTTATATAAAAGTAAAAAGTCTTTTTCTCCCCTTTCTTTTATAATGCTATCTATTAATTGTCCTTTTGTATTATCCTTTTGATATTCGATAAGTCTTGTGTCTGATTCCGCTCCTAACGGTATCCCTAAATAAATTTTAACACAATCTAATCTATCTCTTGCTTGTACTTCGAATCTCTCCACTCCGATTGTCTTGGCAATGACGTAACTATCATGAAGGTATTGTAGACATCTTTCATTATCCTCATTCAAATACGTCATCCCTACATAGTATGACGCATCCGCAACGGTTTTCGCGCAAATATTGGCATTAATTATTAGAGAAGCGTATTTTCTTGCTAAATGCAATTGATTACGATGTAAAAAAATTGGAGCGAGAATTTCAGCCAATCTATGTAAAAAACACTCCTTAATAAATAATTTCCTACTATCACTCAAATCTCCTATCATGGAAGATACATCCTGTGCCACCTCCAACATGATATGGATTTTTTTCTGTGCGAAATAGTTATAACATTTAATGATATTTACAAGGATGTTTAGCGTACTATCTTCCACACGTCCGATCTTATTTAGATTCTCGATTAAATCAATTCCTTTTATTTTTCCCTGCATATAGTTATAAATAATACTATAAACATTTATATAGTCTCTAATTACCCCGTCACTTTTTTTGTGTATTTGAATTAACTGCCTTAGTAGCTTTACGTTCCGAGTTATCGCAGCATACTCTAAACTCTGTTGTATTGATTCAGCAGAATCTAATTGTAAACACCATTTCTCCATCTTCTCGCGTTGTTCGTCCGGAAACAGGTAATAGGAGATTCTCAAGAGTTTTCTAAACCCTATGGCTCCATCCTTTTTAAATTTAGACATACACTGCTTAGATACTCCTATTTTTTCCGCTACACTTGAAAACGTTATATCATCTCTATCATTGATGGTATCGCATATCTCTCTATGAAACCTTAACACTTGAAAACCCTCCTATGCTGTATAAGAAAATTTTGGTATAATGTAATTATAATTCTTATGTTTACTTTTGTAAACACTAAGTGTATTGAGAAAATTTTGAGGATGTGTAAAAATGATTGATTACTCCCCGTTACATGAGACGCTAAAAGAAAAAGAAATGGTAATTAGCGATCTAAGAGGTACAATTCTTAATTCAAGAACAATCGCAAATATTAACAAAGGAATGTCTGTGAATTTAAGTACAATAGAAGAAATTTGTCTACATCTAGATGTTCCTATTGAAAAAGTAGTTAAAATTATAAATACTCAAGAATAATAGTTTCAAAGCCTCCGATTTAGGAAAGGAGGTGATTACATCGTTAAAAGTCGGAAGGTGCCGTATTCCCGAACTATGTAAAAAGAACGGCATTACACAAGCTGAACTCGCTCTAAAAGTCGGTATTACACCGCAATCCATAACGGATTATGTCAGCCTGCGTAATTTGCCTAACGTAGAAAGAGCGCGTAATATTGCCGCTAAGCTACATTGTGACATCGAAGAATTGTACGAATGGGAAACGGAATAACATCTATTTACCGGGAAGGTTTCGTATCTTCCCTCCGACCGAAAATACGTGAATTCACGTATGATAATTTTAATCGAACTGGCTCCGCATTATCAACTACAGATATCAACGAATCCTTTCCTTCTTTTAGTAACGAGTCATTCGCATCCTTAAATTCACAAACATATCCATTTGTCAAGCGCATTTTGCCATTTAAATATTTCTCAAGTTCTTTTCGAAGTTTCTCGCCTGCTGGATCGTTATCCGCTACGATAACTAATTCTTCTATCGGCGACTTCAATATTTGCTCTGCCTTTCGTTGGTTAAACGACGAGGATCCGTTTGCCAGTCCGAAAACCCCAGCCGTCATAAATGACATCGCATCTATTTCCGCCTCACAATATACTGCCCGCTTAATATTTCGTTTATAAGCGAGATGTAATCCGTATATCAAATCTCCAATTGGCTTTCCGTCCTTTTCGTACCAGAATGCTTTGCCGCGCGTTTTCCGATACTTAATATTCGCCAATCTACCGTTTGTATCAAACCACGGAATTACCACCGCCTGCCTAAAGCGGTCGTAACCGATCTTCATTTGCCGTTGTACTTCCTCACTAATACCTCGCTGTCCTAAATACGGGTGGCGATAAGCGTATTCTTGCAACCGACCAAAATCGAGGGCCTTATGGCCGCTTTCAATCCGGAGTTTCGGCGGCTTAAGTACGAGGTTGTCGTAGGTGTAACATGTACCATATGATTCTAACAGGTATGCTTCCGTCTCTTCATAGGTCTCATTTCGCAAGTAAGATAACAATCTGGTAAAGTTGCCGCTTTCCCATTCGCTATCAAATGCACCCGAGTCTTTCCACGTACCAGCGTAATCCCCGTCTAAGTTAACGAAAAAGCTCGGCGTGTGTTCATATCGAAATGGCGAGGCTGCAATTAGTTTATAAGAAGTCCATCTTTCGTTAGTCCAAGAAAACTGCCGAAGTTCATACTCGATGTCTACATTTACGTCCTGCCCACGTATTTGAATACTTGACAAGGTGACCCACCTACCGTTCTTTTAAATTAAAACACGCTCGTAAATTGTTTCGCTGCTTCCTCTCCTGTTTCCATTTCCTTAATCACGCCAATCTGCGGCATGTAAATGATTTCGGCGCTTTCGCCTTCACCACCGTCACGACCTTTATTAATACCGATTATACCTCGTCCTTGTTTTGCATCAGTATCAACCGCAATCAATAACGCCGCATCCTCTAAGAGTGCTTTCGTTTTCTTTACTTCGCTACGTTTCGGTAAGCGTAATTCTCTTTGGCCATCCTCGTCCTCGCTGTTATCGACTTCGTCTGCTTGTGTAATAGCGAACATAACCACTCCTGTTTTACCGGCTAATCGACGTAAAGCCTTCGATGTAGCCGCTGCGTCCCCGCCTGCTGTCTTTGACGTGTTCTTTTCGTAATCTAAATAATAGAACGGGTCCACAATTACGACATCTGCATTTGTCTCACTTATATCTACTTCTAACTGTCGTAAATCCCTTCGATGAAAGTCGTAATCATCTACGCCTCGGACAACAATATTACCTGGTAGAATTTCATTGATATTCGCTAGGAACATTTTAAACCCTTGTTCAAATTCTTCTGATAGTTTACCATGACGGATTTCCTTCGAATCAAAACCAGCTTCTAAATTTATACCGTCTAGTTCGGCTACAGTCGCTCCAATACGTGATGAGATTGAAGTGTATAAGCGTACCATCCCTTCGAACCATCCCATTTCCATTAGCCAGATAAGCACGTTTGCACCTTGAAACGCCATTTCTACGCCCTCTTCGATAGTCGTTGCGGATTTACCACGCCCTGACTTTCCATAGATTGTGTATACGTTCGAGCTTACGTAACCGCCAATCGCCTTATTGATGAATGAAAATCGAGACTTCCAAATGCGATAAGACTCGCCCTTTTTACGACGTTCGTATTCTTCTAGGAATTTAGACGTATCTGCCTTCAAACTTGTTCCCACTTTATCACGAACGTCTGTTCTTATTATAACGCTGTCAACTCTATCTCGCAACCATTCTAGGAAAGAATTTCCGTCTAGTTGCTCAAATTGTTCAGGCGCTTCGTTTTGTAAGAATTCCATCGCTTCGACCTTTGCCGAATAAGACTTGATTTGTTTCGTTAAATACTCGAAACTATCCTCGACATTTGGTACGTAAGTGAATCCGTCGACTTCTGCTACTAGCGTACGGAAGTCGGGGACACGCCCGCGATTAGTTTCTACGTAATCTTTAATAAAACGATACGCCTTACGTTCAGCTTCCGTAACAAAATCTCGCTCTGTTACATGATTCAATTGTATCGGATTAGCCGTATCTATTACTTTCGATAAGAGCATTTCTCCGTAGTTCATTAACTACACCTCCAATTTACCATCTATATAAATATTGTGTAAGGCAACAAATGTACTAATTTTAGCGAACAAACCGAACGTAGTTTTGCAGTTTGATTACAGGAGTGTTCGAACCGCTCGCATTCTCTCCGCCATCTTTCGTTTCTGATCCTCGCTATACTGACGTAATCGCTTCATACTTACCTGCTTTTCACCTAACGTGCAACGCACTGCTAGCGGTTTTCCATCGTCGTCACTTTCGATAACTGTAACGTTTTCTTCACCAATTATCCCTACTAACTTACGAATGTGTTTTGGAACGCAAGAGTATGCGTTCCATTCCTTCGTTTCGTTGTCGAAAGTCAATACGGTTTCTTGTTCTTTTGTTGAGTATAAACTCATTGATTAGCCTCCTCCGTTTCTATTAAAATAGCGTTTTTGTTATAAACCATTGTATATGGTAAAATATAGTGACAACATGTTTTAAGGAGGTTTTAATATGCCACACGAAGTTTGGTTTCCTATACTCCTAGCAATATTCGTCGTATTTTTCCTTAATAAAGAGGAAAAACACAAACAATAACTTTATTTGTTCCAGCTTAAATGTATGTACGCAATATTTAAGCTGGTATTCTTTCAAATAAGGATTTTATTTTGTTTGGTTTTTCAGTAACTCTGGGTTTTCGTAGATGTTTCCAATGACTATAAACTCATAAATTTCACCGTATACACACTTTTGATAACCTTCCCCAATTTCAAAAGGTAACCATCCGAAGTTGCCCCATTTAACAACATGCTCAGCAAGTGATTCTTCTTGGAAATGAATACCTCCGTCATGACGACTTACAATATCCCCTTCATAAATCTCCTTACCGTTCTTGTCTTTTAAGCCTGTGTATTGCCTTAAAATTGCATCACCATATTTACCATCAAGTGAGAAGTGACACCAATCATTTACTTGACCATCAAAATTACCGTGTGTTGTTTTGCTTTCGAAATTAATGTTTACAGGAGTGAAATGTTCTCCTGTCGGTTTATATATTGCATCGAACTTAATTTCTCTCATTCTCTTTCCCTCCAAAATAACGCTTTTGTTATAAAACTACATAGCTATTAATGTATGTTTCTTTGCTCTCTCTCCAAAAATTACTACTGCACTAGGAAAAGGTGCGTTGTTCTTACTTTCGCCGAACTTTAACCTTCCTTTAACTAAACGTATCTCACCTTTCATGCAGTAATCATGCCACCATCTTGTATCCGTCCTTGCTGGTAACAAACATACTACAGTGGATCCTGTTAATGAGGATTCATATGCTTTTTTAACCCATTTTCCTATACCTCGACCATACGGCGGATTCATCCAACATGTACCATTCCACTCCTGTTTTAATCCGTCCATTTCTGGAGTAAAGTACTTTTCGCATTTCGCATTGTCTTCTAATGCACATACATCTAATTCAAAGTCGAATTCTTTATGTAATTCATCGAAGAAATATTGCGGTGTAGCCCATAAATCAGTTTTGCTGCTGAAATGAACATCCATTTTTGAAGTCAAATCTCCATCTCCTTTTTCTACAAAATTCAAATTTGGTCTTACTTTTCCGTTTCCTCCAACACAACGTTATAAAGTCCGAAGGTCACTCCGAAAATAAAAGCGGTAACTTTTATTTCCATACCACTTAGTCCACAAAAATACGTAAGCCAAAACCACGTCGGCAAAGACATGAATACTGCGATAATAATCTTTTTCATTATGAGTTCTCCTTCATTCCTTCTAAGATTGAAAACATTAGTAAACCTAATAGTAGTAATACTGTGTATATAATATTCTCTGTAAAAGTAAGTCCTATATAAATTGAGAATGATGACACAGGTACGAAAACAAGGAATTGAAATACGATTAATATTAATTTTTTCATCTTCGCATCCCCCTTTTCGAATCACCCTCGAACGGCAACACCACGCATAAATCTCGCACTCTATCGTACAACCTACGATCAAACACGCTTTCCAACTCGTCGATAGGAATGTTCGAGGTGTAAACCGTAGGTAATCCGTTCGTTATCCGGTGGTTAATCACCGCGTGTAAATCGCCTCGAAATGCTTCGGTTGCACTACGTACTCCAATATCGTCCAATATCGCAAAAGGGGCCGTCTTAGCGTTAGTCATGCGACGGTAGTATTCCTTTGCGGATTTCTCCGCCGTTTCACGCGGTATGTTTGACCGATTAAATTCGTTAAATAACGTTTGCCATTCGTTCACATCTAAAAAATAACCAGGTACCTGCAACGATTGCCTATTTCGCTGCAAACTACCGATGTAATGCCGGATTAGCCATTCATTTAAAATAACGGCTGCTGTTGTCGTTTTCCCTGTACCAGTTTCTTCGGAAAACAAATACATCGATTTGATCTTGTCTTTTACATCCGTTACCTCATCCGCCTCAAATTGTCGTGAGAAAGTCGTTACATACGCTTCGATAGATTTATAGACTTTCGGTTGTGTATCTTTTACAGGCGAATTCAGTAGCGTTAAATGACGGTATTCTTTTGGTAAGTTGGTCGCTGCCATACGTCCACCTTTCCCGTTAAATCCGTGTAGTGCGATGTATGAAGGGCATTGACGGTTACATGATTCGCTTTTGTACAGCGAGCAATGATCGGATAGAATACATTGCATCAAACCAACGCCCCCCCTGCGAATTTATCCTCATAATATTCCGTAACAGCCTTGATGTCCTCACCCGCTAGAACAGCGCCCCCTTTACGTAACTCCATGCCGTATGGACACTGTTTATAGCACTTATCTTCTACGGCACCCATTCGAATTAGTTCGTTAAAAGGACAATCGAAGCAATGATTGTTTAGTATTCGAAGCACCTTACTACGTGCTTCTTCTTTTTCAATATTGTTATAGGTACACTTTGGAAACTCATTCCTACGTGCTAATAACGTTTTTTCACGACCACATGACGGACATCCCACACCCCTTTTAAAATGCATGTAAGCAATCGAAGGTTTTTCATTAGGGTGATACGGGCATGTGTAACGCATTTTCGTACGGTTATTTTTGTAAACCGTCTCTAGTAATGTATAACCTCTTTCCGCAAACTCTTTACGTACTTCTTCAATCGTTCTAGTACGATATTTATGTTGTTGTCGTTTACATTGACGGCAACCACCGAAACCCTTTCGCATATTACCTGCTGTTATCTGGATAATACTTTCAGGATGCTGACGGCATTTACAACGCATCGGTGTTCTTGCGTTTATATAATCCGTTTCTAGTAAATCGTACCCTTTAGAATCAAAAAGTGCTTTTACTTCTTCGAACGTGAATTTAGAACGCGCCATTTGTCTTCCCTCCGTTCATAAATAATCGATAATTTCTTCCGTACTAACTTCCATAACCTCCGTCTGTCTTTGTAACTTCGCTTCTTCCTTACGTAACTCATCAAGCACTCGCGGTAGAATACGCCCTCGCATATACGAATACATAAACGCAAAGTTTAATCCAGGATACTCCCGTGTCGGCTTATAATCGGCAAAACATGCGTCGATGAATTGTTTTGTTGCTTCCGGTTTATACTCAGCAATAAACGTCTTCAACATACGTCCTTCCATCGCATAGCTACGAGTGACATAAGGAATTTTATAACGCTCCTCATGTTCGTGCTTTAGATACTCTCGGAATGTCGTTACGTTCCACTTTTCGATTGGTAGGTTGCGGAAATCTTTCGTTGAGATGCGGGTCATTTGCTCCCCTCCTCGTCAAATAATTCAAATAATATCGCATGTAATTCATCGTTAGACGCCTGCCATAAGTCTCGTCCATCTTCCATTTTGAATATGTTACGACGGATTAGCGCCTCGATATAAATCTGCTTTCGTATCTCTTCGTTGTTTTTTAGTGCTGAATACATTCGTCTGTTTATTCACCCTCCTTATCTAATCGGTGCTCTGCGGGAACAACTAAATTCAATGATTTTGGGTTAACATTAAACGTATCAAACGTCTGATTATAAAGGTCAAACTGTACACATTTAATTAATCCAGCAGACGGTTCTTCTACTGTTACCTCACTTAAATCACCGGCTGACATTGCTACTACATCGCCCTTCTTAAACTCGTCCAACTCACGACCAACCTTAGCGAATACTCTACGTCGTTTTTCTTGTGCGATTTCTTCGGGCGTTGCTTTTCGTTTAATATATTTCGTACTAATAAGCTGATCTGTGAGTCGTGAAATTTTATCTACAAGAAGTCTTCCTGATACATGGACGTCAGATATTTTGCAGACATTTTCGTCAATGACGACCCAGTCTCCGGGTTGATACGGTTCTTCATAATCGACGAATTCATTTTCGAAAAAGAAATTAATCGTTGTGTTGATAGGTGCAATACGACCAGTGTTTAAATAATGACCGATCAATACGCTCCCCTCCGCTTTATATGCAATGCGAGATTCCGACACTCCTTCTCTTGTCTTGCAGATAATCCAATTTGTTTCTAAGCGGTTAATCGCTTCAAATCCTTTGTAAACTTTCGTTTCTGTTGCCTGTAATTCCATACCGTTTCCTCCTTATATTTGCTTGATAAATTCGTAATGTAACGTTTCCCATACCGATAACACCTATCGTTAAATACGTTCGTGATTTCCTAGACAAAACTCTAGTTATTTAGCGGATAAATGAGAGCTTGTTACTTTTATATCTCCGTCTAGCTTCTTCAGTATATACGTGCGAGTTTTTTGTCGTTGTCGCAACCCTGTTACACTTTTTAGGCTGCGTTTTACGGTATCTTTAACACCTTTTAACTTTTGGTTTGCGTTAAACAAAAGCTCCCAATCGTCTTTTATTTGACGCCTGTGACTACGTATTTCTTTTAAACGTTTCGCTAAATGATAGCCCCCGACGGAACTGAACGACTCAACCTCGATGATATGTAATACGTCTTGTTGCATGAGATCAACGTCGGAACGAAGTCGATTTATTTCTTCCAAGTCGCATTCTAGCGCTTCTAGTTCAGTTAGGATGTTTTGTAAGCGTGCTGTTACGCTTTCCATCGTTAACACCTCCGTTTATTATTACGTTTCATTCGTATAAATCGTTATTGTTTTTCGATTGACTACCTAGCTGTGTTCTACTTGTTGCAATAAATCCGTCATAATAACAGCTAAATGAGGTAAATAACCGTCGTCTTGTACTTGCTGGACCCAGTTTTTGTCTGCACGCTCATACACATCGTAGCCAGTAGCTTCTTTTAAAATATCATAGGCTTTTCGATACCCTGCTCCCTGTTCGTGATCTTCTTGTTGTAACTTCTGATATTTCTGTGATTTTCGATACGTATCTGATCTTAGATTCTTTAACGGAAGTGCCTTATATCTGTTAAGTAAATCTGGATTAATAATAGTTTCTTTTCCGACGATAATACTTGTCTGTGTCTTTTTAACATCATCAACTTCTAGTCTAACGACCTCAGATATTTCGTTATAAGATTCTAGGTATAAATCCTTTAACGCTTGTACCTCATCTTTAAATATCGTTTTCACTTCTTCTTGTACAATTTCTCGAATTGTTTTGAGTAGTTGTCCGTCAATGCCTTGTACTACCGCTTGACTCACTTGTGTTGTATTACTTTTCATTGGAAAAATCCCCTTTAAAAATGACATACTAATGTACCTCCTCATATTCTGTATACTCGGCGTCAATCACGCCGTCAGCAGTCTCTTTTTCTTCTTCTGTAAACCCTGCTGTCGTTGCTAAATCGACTACAAAATCGTTTAATGCTCGCAATAATAACTCGTAATCATCACGTACTGTCCCTGGTATTCTATCGACCGCACTAGAGTAATTTTTTAAAAACGCAAATTCATCGATTAACTTCCGTTGCTTATGTATAAAACGTTGTATTGCCGCAGATACTTTTGAACTACTCCCTACGAATCTGTAATCGTCTTCGTATACTGATATGTCACCGAACATTTCTTTATATCGTTGCAATTCGGATTCAGTCCCTGAATCGCTGACATATTCCACTTCCGGCGGCTTATTACGTTCTTCCGTTAGTAGCTGGCCGAGCTTTCGTTTGTCTTCTTCGGCTTGTTTCAACGCCTTTTTTACTTCACGTAATTCACGGACCGTCATTTCACCGACTGTTTTGGTTTCGCCGGTTGACGGGATTGTGTGCGGTTGTTCAACGAATTGCTGACGATCTACCTTATGCGGTAATGAAAGCATTTCGAATATTTTACCTACAGGTAAATCGGTAGATGTCTGCCGTTTTCCAAACTGTTCGTATGCTTGTATCATGCATCTTGCAGTCCTTGGTACAATGTCTACAGATTGCAACCATTTTTCCCATTGACCGTGTACCAAATCATTTTCCTTAACGTGCTTTAAACGACGTCCTATTTCGAATATTGCTTCGCCCGCTACTCGTTGGTAAGCATTTATTTCTGCGGTGATTACTTTAATATCGTTTGGCAACTCTACTAAATCATTACTCATTAATAACACCTCCTTAGTATTTAAACCCTGGCAACTTCGCTTACGCTCGTTGCATCTCATCATCTATTAGCGGCGTTCTTTTTACAAGTGATTACCGCCGAATATATTAATGATGGAAGGATATTTCGCTAGAAATAGCCTTCAAGGTTTTTGTTTTGCAAATGATATATAAAATAACTGATATATAAATAACTAATAATTCGTATTCAGCTCATGAAGTACCCCGGTTCATTTCTTGAAGTACTCCCCCTTCATACCATGAGTTTAGTCCTCTATAAGTATTGAAGGGCGGTGGAATTTCGGAAACTCATCCGGTATTGGTAACAACGTATATAGATTCGATGTTTGCCCCTTACCGTCGTCTCTGATGCGTTTTTCCACTTTCACTAGCCGCAACTCTTCCAATCTCCTAATCGCTGATCTAACCGTATTCTCGGAGCACACACACTCCTTAGCGATTCGGCTTACACTTGGATACGAAGTTTTCGTTTCATAGTCTGCGTATTTACATAAGATAACGTAGACCATTTTCTCGTAGACTTTTCCGAAGTTTTTCGTATCATGTAATACGCCGTAGTCAATATTCACGTATTTACGAGTATTAAGCGCAACTACTCGATCCCTATTTTCGCTCATTCTCTCACCAACTTTATAATCGGTAGAATCGTATATACCGTATTCTCCCACTGTTGTGTACGCTCGTGTCTGCGTCTTTCCTTAACGACTAATGGCTTTCCATTCCAACGATACTCACATAGCTTTTTGATGCGTCTATTAGCGCTCTCACGGCTTATATTTAATCGTTTTGCAATCATATCTTGCGTTGGATAACATTCACCATCTTCGTCCATGAATGACGCCAGGACGCAAAGTGTCGTCCATCTTTCCGGACCTAAATCTGCTATTAAACCAGAGTGTACTGCGTCGACATACATCTTAAGGAATATACGTGTCTCTCGCTTTCCACTCGTTATTGAATATTCCGTTTGGGCTTCGATTGATACTAAGTTGCTATTTTCGCTCACTGTACTCACCCGTTTCCACCTCCGTGTAATTCCTTGTGAACTCCTTACAAAACGTTTGACGCATCACTTTGTAACTTCGCGCACTTTTTTTGAAAAAAAAATTAATTTATTTACGTTTTTCTACTCTTTACACCCCTACACAATTGGTGACTTTAGCGATAGAATGTATCTATAAACGTTAAATATCGTATCTTGTGACTTATAAATGGAGGTCATAAGATTATGAGTGGAAGTATTAAACAAAACAAACAAACAGGTAAATGGGATTTCATATTTAATATTGCGAAGGATCCTATGACTGGGAAACGAAGACAAGTTAGAAGACGTGGGTTTTCTTCAAAACGTGAAGCGGAAGAAGAAATGGTAAAGTTAAAAGCGGAAGTTTTAAACAACGAATTTATTAGTACATCAAAGATGACATACAGAACCTATATGAACCAATGGTTCAAAGAAAGAGAGTTTAGTATACAGGAATCTACTTACGAAATGAACCTCGGTTATTACAAGAATATAATACAACCACGGTTAGGGCATTTAGACTTACAACAAATGACACCTGTATTACTACAAAATTTCGTAAGTAATCTCGTATCAGAAAAGCGTTACTCAAGTTACACAATACACCTAATCTTCCGCATTGTTAGTGTTTCTTTGAAAAAAGCGAAAATATTAAAGTTAATTAAAGAAGACCCAACAGTAGGTATTACCTTACCAAAACTACCAAAGAAAGAGATTAAAGTATGGACAATTGAAGAAGTAAACTTCTTTTTACAAGAGTCCAAAAAACTTGACGCACTAACACGTCATTTTATCGCTTTTTCAATTGCTATCCAAACAGGTATGCGCCAAGGTGAGATACTAGGACTACGTTGGCAAGATATCGACTTCGAGAACGGAATTATTTACGTACGTCAAACCATAACTAGGGCCGCTAAAGTTAAATCAGGCGCAAAAAACGCCTCAAGCATCCGGTCTATTCACATTCCAACTGGTCTTATCGAGGAATTAAAGGAACGTAAGCAAAGAATTGACCTTGAGCGATTGCTTGCAGGTGATAAATACCAAGATTTCGATTTAGTCGTATGTACCCAGGAAGGTAAGCCGATTCTTCCACGTAATTTACGTGTTGCGTTCCACAGCCTATCGGACAAGTTGGGTCTCCCATATATACGTTTTCATGATCTAAGACATACTCACGCAACAATTCTGATACAGCGAAATGTAAACGTAAAATTAATTGCGGATAGATTAGGTCATACAGACATACAGACGACACTTAATACGTATAGTCACGTTATACCTGACATGCAAAAGTCTGTGGCTGAAGAAATCGCTAAAGTCATCGTAGGCTAGTGACGCTTAAAGTGACCGCTTAAAGTGACCGCTTAAAGTGATCGTATCACAAATATGTTAACTCACGTATACTACGTCTTATCAGCCCCATATGCAAGAACTTGATGTCACTACATTACAGCGCAGTGATAAAATTATTGTAGATACAATAGAAGGTGTACAACATGAAGCTGGAGATTTCTTGATTGCAAGCAAACAAAATGAATGGGATTTTTCAAACATATATAGTGAACTTGGGGATATTATTATAGGGAAGAAACAAGGACGAGCAAATCCGAATGAGATTACTTTATTTAAATCAGTTGGGGTTGCCTTTTTGGATACAGTAGTGGCGGCTTCGATTTATGAAAAGTATAGAGAGATTGTGAATATCTAAATTATATTTTTTACTTTCCCTGTACGAACAGAACTGTTATAAATACCCCTATTATATTCTTTAACGAACAGTAAGACTCCCACCTCAAAGTTCAGCGAAAGCAAAAAAATGAGGTGGGAGTAAGACTTTTAATCACTTGAAGATGAATCGCAACAGTTTTTCTAACTGTATTCACCTACTAGAATCATTCCTTTACATTTTATTTTAAATCTATTTATTTTAATGTATAATTATATAATAAATTTTAAAAGTGAGGTGTCAATTATGAGAAGTTTTGGTTCAATCGTTACCTCTACGATCTGTTCAATCATTCTTGTTATATGGAATATCTTAACCTTCTATAATAAGTATACAACTGGCAGCAAATATGCATGGATTAGTGGTATTCTAGCTGTTCTTTTCCTTGCGTTCCTTATTAACAACGCGAAAGATATTATTAAGAAAAATTACATAACTTCAATGAATCAGTAGTGAATCCCATTATATGTGGAAAACAATTAGCAAATATTAATACCGTTTATTGGTTAACATTAATTTGCACACTAATAATGATCCTTTCCTTTATAGAAATTAGAAAGAAACTTAAACATAAGGATTATAGAACAACATAATAAAAACCGATTCCTTTGAAAAACAACACGTATTTTACCGAAATGCTGGAGATAAAAAGGAGTCCATCACCTACTGTATATAGATGATGGACTCCTTTTTCTTATGAAGTAAACGTTTTCATTGGCTTCTTCTGCACAAGAGGTCATTTTCATCATTCACTCACCTTGTTCAAATGGAAAGAAGACTTTTTAATTGTTCCTTTTTTCACAACATATAAACCGATAAATATAACAAGGCCACCTATTAGCTGCATGATCGTTATTCTCTCTCCGATGGTCATCGCTGCAAAAATAACCGCAAACAACGGAACAAGATACATATAAACCATTACTTTTGTAGAACCAATTTGACTAATGCCAACGTACCACATTGCAAGACCGAAAATGGTCGCAAATACAATTGAATATGTTAATGATCCCCAGCTTAATAGATCTGCCGGCCATGTTAATGCACTTGCATGGAATAAACAATATATAACGAGTGGTACAATTCCAATTAATGTAGACCAAGAAGTTACTCGCATCGCTGAATACTTTGTAATAAGTGGTTGCGCAAGGATTGGATACCATCCCCATGCAATGGCAGCGACTAGTCCGATTCCATTTCCAAGCCAAGCATACTCATATGTAGATTGACTCGTATGTCCAGTTAATAATACGAGCGCTGCCCCGCCAAACGATAGTACCGAACCAACTTGGATTTTCATTGAAAAGCGTTCTTGTTTGTGTAATACTGCTAAAATCCCTGTAAAAATTGGTGACATTGCGATTAATAATGATGCATTTGTTGCTGAAGTGTATTTGACAGATAACATAAATAACGTTTGATATAACGTTGTTCCAACAATTCCAACGACTACTAATCTAAGCCAGTCTTTTCTTTCAATACGTAACGAGCGCTCCAACATAAATGTAATAACTAATAATACTGGAGAAGCTACTAAAAACCGTAAACTGTTAAATTGAATGGATGACATATATGCCACTCCATATTTTCCAATTGTATAGTTCGCTCCCCATACTAAAGCAACTGATATGAGGAGCCATTCCATTTGCCATCGCTTCATCTTAATCTCCCCTTCCACTACTAGCATAGTAAAATTGGCTGGACACTACACCATCCAATTGGCTGTTTTTTCACCCAACCAATTTGTTATAATGACGATAGATGAGAAATAAGGGGACGATATAAATGGAGTGGAAATTAGATACGAATAGTAAAGTTCCGATTTATCAACAAGTTGTTGATTTCATTGAAAGACGTATTATGTACGGAGAGCTTCCTCCTGGTAGTTTTCTGCCTTCAGAACGAAAGCTTGCAATGCATCTCAATATCAATCGCAGTACTGTTACAACTGCTTATAATGAACTTCGCGCTATGGGAATTGTAGAGAGTGCAACAGGGAGAGGCACACGTGTGAGTACGCATATGTGGGGCGTTTCTCCTACATTAACACCGAACTGGAGAGGATTCGTAGAAGGAGGTACGTTCTTACCAAATTTACCGCTCCTTCGCCATATTCGGGAACAAGTACAACAAAATGAAAATATCATTGATTTTGCCAACGGAGAACTTGGGTATGATCTATTTCCCCATGAACAACTGCAAATGATTTTACAAAAGCAACCTTTCACTCAGTCGCTTAGCTATGATCATCCACAAGGCTATCTTCCGTTAAGACAGGCAGCGGTAAAATACATGAGAGAGTATCTATATATTGATGCAACAGAACAATCCATTATGATTACATCTGGTGCACAGCAAGCACTTCACCTAATTGTACAATGTTTATTAAACCCAGGCGATGCGGTTGCATTTGAAAGCCCATCGCATTGTTATTCTTTACCGCTCTTCCAGTCTGCTGGTATTCGAATTTTCCCATTACCTGTTGATGAGCATGGAATTCATCCAGAAGATGTGCATGAATTATATCGTAAGCACCGTATTAAAATGATTTTTTTAAACCCAAATTTTCAAAATCCAACAGGTACGATGCTGCATCCAAACCGGAGAAAAAAACTATTATCACTATGCGCAGATTTACGTATTCCAATTGTAGAAGATGATCCATCCAGTTTGCTAACACTGGAAAAGAAAAAGCCTTGTCCGACTTTAAAATCCATTGATGAAAATGGCACAGTTATTTATGTTCATTCCTTATCCAAAATGATTGCACCAGGCCTTCGAATCGGCTGGCTCGTTGCTCCGCAGTCTGTAGTGGAAAGATTATCGGACGCGCGTCACCAAATGGAGTTAGGAATGAGCGTGCTCCCGCAGTGGCTCATGCAACAGTTTTTTGAAACCGTTCCGTTTCATATACATATGGAACAACTGCGAAGACAACTAGCGCAAAAAAGAAATCTTCTTGTTCATTCCTTAAACTGTTATCTTCAAGACTACATTTCTTTTTCAAATCCAAATGGCGGAATCTACATATGGGGAAAAGTAAAGAAACCTATTAATGAAAAACAACTTATTATGCAAAGTTTAAAACAAGGTATTGCCTTTATGCCCGGTAGTATTTTTGGCGCAAAGAATGGCTATATTCGATTATCATATGGAAAAGTAAATATCAATCAAATAGATGAGGGGATCTCTCGTTTACATCGTGCAATGAAAACTTGTCTAAAATAGAAAAAAGCGTAAGGAAATTCCTTGCGCCTTTTCTATTTATAGCTTATTTCCCCATATTTGTTTAAAAGATTTCACATATAGGAGAGCAAGCACAGATTGAATCATAATAAATAATGATGCGGTTATCATTTTTACATTCTGATCGAATACGCCCAATACTCCCATTGTTAAACCAATCAACAGAAAAACTACACTAAACGGTGGTGTAATTTTCATTAATATCCCAAACTTTTTGTTCATACTATTCCTCCCTTTCCCCATAATCTTTTCAACAACTATATGTATTCATTATAATTTATATACCAAAAGCTGTATATTAATATATCAAAATAGAACTTTCTCTTACAAGCCCTTACGTGACTGTATGAATCTATTTTTTTAATCCGCGATATTGAGCTGTCGTCAATTCTTGTATATAAGCATCAATTTCTGGCATATTACATTCTTTCGCTATTTGTATCGCAAGTTCAATGTTATATGGGAGGCGGACAAGTTGAATCGAAAAACTCGCCGGCTCTTTTTGATCATATATACCTTCAAAGATTAAATAAGAAGATTGTGTAATCTCAAGTGGATTTCCTACACTCCCAGCATTACATAATGTTTTTCCTTTAAAGTTTTGCACAAACGCTTGGTGGACATCTCCATAGCAAACAATATCTGGCTTTCTATCACCTTCTATATTTTGTGTCACATGACTATTTTCAAACATACTCATCCGCTCTTCTCTTGTAGCATGTGGCTGAATTCTTTCATATACACTTCTAGGCGAAGCATGAAACATCCGAATCAATTTTCCGCTCATCATAAATTCTATTGAAAACGGCAGTTCTCTTAAATAATCCATTTGTTCTTCTGAAAGCTGATTTTGATGCCACTTTAATGTTTCAAATTCAGTCGGCTTTGTGATGAAGTCATCCCAGTTTCCCATTACAACTTGCTCGCATTCTTTACGAACAATATCAATGACATCGCTAGACTGCGGCCCTTTCCCTACTAAGTCACCTAAACAAAAAATTCGCTCTATCCCTCTTAATTTTATATCTTCAAGAACTGTCTCTAACGCAGGAATATTGCCGTGAATATCTGAAATAATTGCTATTTTATCCATACGTACACCTCCTGTTATTCTATATTTATTAAAGGTTTATACCAATTTGGAATATACGATGTAAAACCATTATGCTCTTCTACAATTCTTCTTAACCTTATTTTCATTTTCTCTACTAAGTTAGGTGTGATTCGATGTGTCCACACAATATCTGCGGGAAAAATCATTGCTGCGTACAAGGCATATAACTTCCAAAAATGAAGCGGTGGTTCACCCTCGCAATATCCGTGAATTTGTCCAACTGCAAATGGTACACTCGTATCGACTGTAAACAAAGGTAATTTATAAAAATCATGAATTGGATCTCCAAAATCAAATCTTGCAAAGTCAATAACAGCACGAAACTCATTACGATAAAACATAAGATTCGCTGGGTGAAAGTCGTCATGTAAAAATACAACCGGACGGTCTTGTAATAGATGTTTATGAGTTTCTACAAAAGTTAACACTTGTTTTATATCAATAAAATCCGTCTCATATTCTTCTAATGCTTGCAAGTATTTCTTATATTTATTCCATCGTAACGTTTTCCAAGATTCTTCTACATTCTTTTCCTTCACAGTATGAATTGCCTTTAATACTTCTCCCGCTCTTTTTCCAGCTATGTATTGCTCTTTCTTAGTCAATTTAGCAAGTATATCTTTTCCATCTTCTCCTTCCATCCATTCAAACACTTGTACACATTGATTGCATGAATCAAGATTTACAACATGAAGTAGTTTAGGCATTGGTATCGCTAATAATTCCAAACGACTCATATATCCGTATTCTTCCTCTTTACGTTTACGAGCTACACGATCACATACTTTTATAAAATAACGCTCACGGTTTTCTAGTTCAATTTTATACTTTTGATCTGGCGAAAACCCTTTTGAAATAACGGTACACTTTACGATATGAGATCAATTTAATCGTTTTTCTAATTCAGTTAAAACTTCTTGCACATCGATTCCTCTGCTTAATAGATGTATACACTACCTAACACTTGTTTTTTACTCTTAAGATGATGCGTTCCTTGTAATTCCACCGCAAAAGGATATTCCCCATTTTGTTCTAACTGTTCCTGTATAATCCCTTCACCGATTGGCTCACAAAATTGAATCGTTACATTTCCAAGAAATACACTTTGACAAATCGCATTCCATTCTTTATAAACTTGAGGAGAATTTACTTGTACTTCCAATAGCTCCTTCCATCGTTCCACGGTTTCACATACATTTTTCACAGTATAGTATATAGTTTGCATTTCTTTTACATCATTACGATGTGGTGCAATGACGCCACATTGTTGTAAATCTCTCCTTCTATCTGTATCACATTCTTCCCATTGTATAAAGAACGGTAATTTCGGACTACTTTCTTCCTGCTCCACAAATAACATTTTCCATTCTATGAGATGTTCATCATTTCTCATTCGTTTACCTTCGAATGGTCCTTTCACTTGTATGCCTTTTTCTACGAATTTTGTAGCTAATTCTTCAATACGATTTGTACGAAGCGCAATTTGGAGCATTCCTTCTCCATTTTGTAGTTTCTCCACAGTCTCCTGAACGAGTGGATTATCCGCTTGCTTTGCTTGTTCCTCATCCCTAACTGCTAAAAATTCAATATACGATAAATCAAAATAACTTAAACTATTCCATGTTCCCCAGTTCGTATGTTCTCCGCCTTGTACTGTATGAAATCCGAGTTCCTTCATTTGTCTTTCCGCTTCTTTTGGTGTACACCGAACAGCATGAACAAGATGATCAAATGCTAACATGCTTTTCCCTCCTCTCATCTACATCTTTTTATTATATAATCATTCCGTTATTTCAATCAATTCAAAAAACTTTTCAAAACCTAGTTGATTTATGGTTTTAATATGCATTATAATAATTAAAAATTTATATTATGCTGATTGGAAAAACCAAAGGCTCTTTTCTCACTTGAGAAAAGAGCCTTTTTATTTATTATTACAGGGGGATTATATATGCAGAAATTAATTGTCTTTGCTATTATTGGTTTTTTTGCTCAACTCATTGATGGAGCACTTGGAATGGCGTACGGGGTCACATCTACCTCATTATTATTAATGTTTGGAATCGCACCAGCCGTTGCCTCTGCTTCTGTTCATTTAGCTGAAGTGGTCACAACAGCCGCATCTGGATTTTCTCATGCACGCTTTGGAAATGTCGATAAATATACTGTTTCAAGGCTTACATTACCAGGGGCAATCGGCGCTTTTGTCGGAGCTTGTTTTTTAAGCAATTTACCTGGTGACGTAATTAAACCATACATTTCTTTATTTTTATTCTCTTTAGGTGTCTATATTTTATTACGATTTATTATTCAAAAACAAATTGTTACATCTAATACACGTATGTCTAGCAAACAACTGATTCCTCTCGGTTTATTTGCGGGATTCATTGACTCAACTGGCGGCGGGGGCTGGGGCCCTATCACTACACCAGTACTTCTCGCGCGTGGGAATGAAGCAAGAAAAGTGATTGGTTCTGTAGATACGAGCGAATTTCCTGTCGCATTAGCAGCGACAATTGGTTTTTTTATTTCTTTAGGATGGGAACAAGTAAGCTGGATTTGGGTATTCGCTTTAATGCTAGGTGGGATTATTGCCGCTCCGATTGCAGCATGGTTAGTTCGAATTGTACCGTCTCATTTACTTGGCGTACTTGTTGGTGGATTGATTATCTTCACAAATATTCGAACACTTCTTACAGCACTCCAAGTAGATCCAACGATTATTACACTTTCTTATATCGCTGTAGGACTTATCATTATTATCGCTCTATTTTTATCTATTCGTAACCACTCCCAGTTAACAAAGCAAAGCGTTAACTATCCAACTGACCAAAAACAAATATTACCTTAATATCAAAAGCATGATACCGCTTAAAGGATCATGCTTTTTTATCTATTCTACGCTATCTTAATTGTTGCTTTATCATCTTTTCCGTTTTGCCTACTTGTTTCGTATTTCATGTTTCCAGCACACGAATAGACTTGATGTTATTATGAAGTATTTTAGCTCGCATTGTTTCAACTTTTGAAGTCTGAAATGCCCAGAGAACCAGCACTTCAGCTGCTTCCGTTGCATATCTCTTGTTCCAACGTTCCTCAAGACCCCCTATCCAATTTCCACTTCTTTCTATCTATTTGGTGCGCCTTTAAATCCAATGTCACCAATCATCACACCATCGCTTTTTCGAACAACAAACTAACTTCCTCAATACAACAAAGAAGCATCTTCTTTTAATTTCCGCACATAATTTTCAATATGTGATCCGTTATCGTATCTTTGTTCAGCCGTAATATAAAGCGTTTCTCCTGTACATGGTATAATCTGTTTGTTGCTAAACGCATTCCCCTTCCTTCAATACGCTTTTTAAAAGTCCATCAATAAATAATGAATGTTCATTTAACATTACATATCTCGTTACATTTTGTCTTTTTCTGAATTTTCTTTTAATTTTTAAAGGATTTTCTCTTCTTTTTTGCGAAACATTTGTATAACAACTTTTTTATCATTCTATTTACATACAAAATAGGTTCGGGCGGAGTTTTGAAAACGTTTCCGATGTAATAACCAACTTTTTTGATCCTTTCCTACAAAAATCCCTTGCAATATTTTCAAAAAGTCATTACAATTGCCATATATTAAAAATCATAACAATAAACAAATCCTCATCAATCCGATGAGGTAGAGGTTGCGGCTTTTAAGAGTAAAGCGGATGAGACACAGAGAATGTCTATGACCCCGTTTGAAAGGAAAAGTTGCCGAAGTTTATATTTCTTCTCTGGGAATATAAGTTGGGGCTGTCTCCGAATAGGAACAGAACTGTCACGTTTACAAAATACCGTGTAAACGTGGGGTGCTATCTTAACGGAAGGGTATGATGGGGTGGTTATTTTGAAACGTTCCGCCAAAGTCCTTTGGCGTTTTTTTATATTCCCCCGCTCCTTCCTATCTTAAAAAAAGGAGTGTTACACATGAATAACATAGCAGATCAAGCTACCTCTAAAACGCAACAATCCACACAAAATCAAGGTGAACTGAGACGAGGTCTGAAATCGCGTCACCTTACAATGATTTCTCTCGGCGGTACAATTGGTACTGGTTTATTTCTTGCCAGCGGTGGTGTTATTCACTCAGCTGGTCCTGGCGGTGCACTTGTCGCATATGTCGCAATTGGAATTATGGTTTATTTTTTAATGACAAGCTTAGCTGAATTAGCAGCATATATGCCTGTCGCTGGGTCTTTTAGCACATACGCAACAAAATTCGTTGATCCATCACTCGGATTTGCACTTGGCTGGAATTATTGGTATAACTGGGCAATCACAATTGCAGCAGAGCTTGCTGCTGTGACATTAATTATGAAATTTTGGTTTCCAAATACTCCTTCTCTTATTTGGAGTGCCATTTGTTTAGCTATTATGTTTCTTTTAAACTATTTATCTGTTAAAGGATTTGGCGAAGCGGAATATTGGTTTGCACTCATTAAAGTAGCAACTGTTATTCTCTTTTTAATTGTTGGATTTATGATGATTTTCGGCATTATGGGCGGAGAGCCAGTCGGTTTTAAAAATTTCACAGTTGCAGATGCACCATTTAGCGGCGGCATTATGGCTATTATCGGTGTCTTTATGGCAGCTGGATTCTCATTCCAAGGAACTGAATTATTAGGTGTAGCCGCAGGCGAAACTTCTGATCCAGAGCGCAGCATTCCAAAAGCAATTCGTTCTATCTTTTGGCGCATTTTACTATTTTATATTTTTGCTATTCTTGTAATCGGATTATTGATTCCTTATACAACAGATAGTCTTGCTGCAAGCGATGTTACCGTGAGTCCATTTACACTTGTATTTGAAAAAGCTGGTGTCGCTTTCGCTGCTTCTGTTATGAATGCTGTTATTTTAACTGCTGTTCTATCTGCTGGAAACTCTGGAATGTATGCTTCTACTCGTATGCTTTGGGATTTAGCTCGTCAAGGAAAAGCACCGAAGTTTTTAGGAAAACTAAATAAACGTGGTGTACCAGTAAATGCTTTAATCGCTACATCATTAGTTGGTAGCGCAGCATTCTTAGCTTCATTATTCGGAGATGGTATTGTATACGTTTGGTTATTAAACGCATCTGGAATGTCCGGCTTTATTGCTTGGATCGGAATCGCTATTAGTCACTACCGCTTCCGTAAAGCATATATTGCCCAAGGAAAAGACTTAAATGATTTACCGTATAAAGCAAAATGGTTCCCATTTGGTCCAATCTTCGCCTTTACACTTTGCCTAATCGTTATTTTGGGACAAAACTATGGCGCATTTATGGGGGAATCTATCGATTGGAACGGTGTACTCGTTTCCTATATTGGACTTCCACTCTTCCTTATCATTTGGCTTGGTTATAAATTTGTAAAGAAAACTAAAATCGTTCCACTTGATAAATGTGAACTATAATAAATGCATACCAGCAAGCATACTTATGTTTGCTGGTATTTTTCCTCTCTTCCCCTCGCCTTTCTTTTAATGATTTTCATTTACAGGATATACTTATTTCTTGTCAAATAGCGTATTCTAAATAATTTTTAAATCAATAATTCGTTATACCTCTCTTCCCATTTCATATGTTTTATTTAAACATACTTCTTAAAATACAAAAAACTTTTTCCCTCTTAATAAAAGGGGCCTGATGTCAAAACGCGGAAATCGTACGTCTCAAGACCGAAATTCAAAGAAACCTAAAATATAAGAGTCCTAACATATTATATATGACTAGTATGTTAGGCTTTTTTATTTTTGGACCTGAGTTTGCGTAATATTTTTTATCCCGCATTAACGGTCGTTTTGGGTACTTCCCTTAATTCTTTGTAGGTTTAAATTAAAGCTCGATCAAAAACGTGTATTAGAAATATAGAATTTTTCTTATTGAATTAACAGCGGATAGGTGTCTGCAAATACATTATATCAATCAGAAGTTGCTTACAAAGAAATATGTGATTCTAAAATTGTTGCGGAACTAGCCATTGTATACCGAAAGACGAATATAAACCCAGAGTTACAAGAGTTTTTGAAAATAGCGAAAGGTAAGGTGATGAACACATTTACAAAATGACAAAGCTGTAAGAATACACGAATGTATGTAAGAAAGTTCGATGTTTTCCTTTTTCTTTTTTTATTATAGTGAAAAAGAAGAAATAAGAAGGAGATGTCATACTCATGGTGATACCTATTTTTATGAAAGTAAAAAAGTATGGGAGAGGAAGGAAGATGACGTTTTCTCAGCTCGCATTTAAAAACGTTAGTCGAAATATACGTACGTATGCCGCTTATTTTTTTAAGTGAAAACGTCATGTTAGAGGAAGAAACAGTACATTCACATAGTTAAGAAATAATTAAGAAGTAGTTAAGTCCCATTTAAACCTCTTTTCCTATAATAAAATTATAAGCGTACAAGAAGGTTGGTATTTTTAGATGGATACAATAATCAAAACTATTCATGTAATGAAGGGATAGAGCAATTGGTTAAACACCTTACTATAAAGGAGGGATTTGAAAATGTCTTTTTCTCAATTCAATATTGATATTTTTCGAGCAATTAATGATTTAGGTAAACAATATTCATTCCTAAACTCAGCCATGGTATTTTTGGCAGAATATATGGTATATATTTTTGGTTTAATTATTATAGCTTATTGGTTTACCGGGGTCAGAAAAAGTAGGATGATGGTTATTCAAGCGATGGTTGCTTTTGTGATTGCTGAGGTGATTGGAAAAATAGCAGGGAAATTTCATTTGAATTATCAACCGTTTGCAGTATTGCCTAATGTTAATAAACTTGTCGACCATGCTGTAGATAATTCATTCCCTAGTGACCATACGATTCTCTTTTTTTCGATTTGTTTTTCGTTTTGGCTTGTTCGTAAAAAGACTGGATGGTTATGGCTTATCCTTGCATTTTGTGTAGCGATTTCTCGTATTTGGGTAGGAGTTCATTATCCTTTTGATGTTGCAATAGGGTCTTTAATAGGATGTGTTTCAGCGTTATTTTCGTATTGGTTAGTACCAAAATCTTCTTTTATCAAACAATTTCTTACTCTATATGAAAGAATAGAGAAACATGTTTTGCCATCAAAAAACAAATCAAAGGAATTTTGAGTATACAAGTATAAAAGTTAGCGTGAAAAAAACAGATGCTAACGACCTATATATGGAGTGTATTCATGTTGCAGCTATTGCTGAACAAATTAAAGAGCAACAACGAATGAAGAAGGCTTCTTCATTTTGTGTGTTTGTGGATGTGATAAGCGTCCTAGTTTTAGGCAGTGTTGCGGTTCTCTTTCGTTACTTTTTTTCGGCACTCTACAGCTAGATGATATTACTGACACGTACAAGTTATCAACAATCTTTATGTTGAAAGAATCTTAGCATACGCTAAGGTATCTTTTGAGAGATAACCCCCTGATTTCCTTACGATAAGCAGGAAATCAGGGCATTTTTATATCCTAATGAATGAGGGGGTGCTGACAGCAGCAAGGTTGTATGCACCTAGAAAATTAATATGCTCCCAGCCATTGTGATATGAGGAAGCAACTCTTCTCGGTATTCACCAATCTTCTTCATATGTTCAATAACTTGAGGCAGATACACAGTATTCTAGATGCTGATTACATAGATTATTTTTAATACGCTGGCACGCTGCAACTGGCCTTGTATTGTTCGTTCTCGAAATTCACCTTGTTTTCCGCACGTGCGAATGCATTCGTAACTTCTCCTCCATTTAATCTCCTTTGAATTCATCGGCGTAAGATTTCGCTAGAAAGATAGATGAGATATTCTACTGTTTTCACTTCGTCTATTAATTTTGCTTTTGAAAAAGGAGTGCGTGAATTTTTTACATTCTCTTTGCAAAGTCACCAATCTTAAGCTGAAATACATAATCGAAATGATGTTCTTGCCCCGTTAATTCCTCGTTTACTAAAATGGTTGTTGCTCCTACTTCTCTCTTTGCAATTTGCGGAAATGATGCAACTGGTTGTACTTTTAAGGACGTTCCCATAACTAATAATACATCCGTTTCATATAAACGTTGAAGTGCATTTTGATATTGTGGCAGTGTATCGCCATATAAAACAACATCTGGATTTAAAATAAAATTACACATTTCACAGCGCGGTACTTCATGATGAATCATATATTGTAAATCGTATTTCGTTTTACATTTCGGACAATGCGCTGTTTGCAATGTTCCATGTAAATCGATTACATGTTTACTACCACCTAATTGGTGTAAGCCATCAATATTTTGTGTTAATATAGTCACATCTTTTCCTTCTTCTTCTAACTTTGCTAAAAATATATGTCCACGATTCGGCTTATATTGATGAAATGTACGAATTTGAAAAATCTCTTTATAATGTTTCCAAAATTCTTTCGGATCGCGATTATAATATCCCCTCGATAAATACATTTCTACTTTTGCATCCGCATATAATCCATTTGCTGAGCGAAAATCAGGTATTCCACTTTCTGTACTTGCACCTGCGCCAGTTAATACCGTTATTTTCTTTGCATTTTCTAGAATGGAGCGAACTTCTTCGTATTGTTGCATAACTCTCACCTCTATGTAGATTTCTTTCTACATTATACCAGTTATCATTGTCTTAATGTGTAGTTCCCCCACACTCTACAATATCTTTTTCCACTTGTAATGCAACTTCAATTAATAATTGGATACCCGCTATAATCGTAGAAAGCGACATGCTTGGCTGATTAGCATGAAGACTAGCTTGCTCAGGAAGAAATGGAATATGTACAAAGCCACCGCGCGTACTTTTATTCTTTATCGCTAATCGATGCATCAGTCCATAGAAAAGGTGGTTACAAACAAAAGTACCAGCAGTTTGTGATACAGAAGCTGGTATTCCTTCCTCCCGAAGTTTCTTTACAATCGCCTTTATAGGAAGTGTCGACCAATATGCAACAGGCCCATCTTCTATAATTGGAACATCGATTGGTTGATAATTCTCATTATCTGGAATCCTTGCATCATCGACATTAATTGCAACACGCTCTACTGTTATATCAGCCCTTCCTCCAGCTTGTCCAATGCAAATGATTAGTTCTGGATTAAACTCATCTATATATGACTCTAGCTGTTCGATTGACTTATGAAATACTGTTGGAATCTGTTTGCTAATTACCTTATATCCATTTCCTTCTTTTTCATGTAATGCTTTGGCTACTTCCCACGCAGGATTGATTTTTTCTCCTCCAAAAGGGTCAAACCCTGTTAACAATACCGTTTTCATCTACAACACTCCCTATTAAAAGTGATATACAAGTCCGTACATAATTAACATATTGATTACAAAAATAGTAATAGCAATCGGTGCTTGTGCCTTAATGACTGCATTTTTATCTTTTAACTCTAATAACATTGCTGGGACAATATTAAAGTTGGCTGCCATTGGCGTTAACAATGTTCCACAATATCCTGCAAACATACCAAGTGCTGCCATAATAGCCGGATTACCGCCATGCATTTGAACGATTAAAGGCAGCCCTATTCCACCTGTAATTACAGCAAAAGCAGCAAAGGCATTTCCCATTACAACTGTAAATAACATCATCCCTAAACAATACGCCATCACAGCAATAAATGGATATTCTGTCGGCAACACTTGACCAACTAAATCAGAAACAACTTGTCCAACACCTGACTTTGAAAAAATCCCACCAAGCGCCGCTAACATTTGTGGCAAAATCACAGCCCAGCCGACAGCTTGTAATAGTCTACTTCCTTCTTGTACAGGCGCCGTCATTTTCGCCTTTGTAATTCCCATTGCCATAGCGAAAGCAAGCAATGCTCCTAATGCTAATGCAATTAATGTTACTTTTTCAGGGTCTACTAAAGACACATTTCCAAATTTCATTTTACCTAATGTCAATGTACCAACGATTGTAAAAATCGGGATTAAAATTGCTGGTAGAAAGATTTTATTTTTAAGTTTTTCTGCCTGTTTTACACGTTCTTCAGTAGGAGCTTCTTTCTCATTTGATTTCGTTACTTTATTGATAGATGCTAAAATAACCATCACTAACACCATACAACCAATGTAAAAAGGAGCGATTATTTTTCCAAATAGAAATGTAATAGAAAATAATGCCCAAAATAAACTAGAGCCAATCCGATTTGGATGCTGTTTATCAAATGCCACGCGAATAGCTATAAAAGCTACAATAAATCCTAACAAATAATAAATTGTATCTAGCGTAATAAGGCTCACTCTACATTACCTCCTTACTTGGTTGTTTTTCTTTTTTCATAACAACTGCAATTTGTTTATCAAACTGTCTAAATCGAACCCAACTGACAAAAAAGGCTGAAAGAGCCGTCGGAATTCCCCATAGTGCCATATCCCAAACACCTACATGCATTCCTACAGAGTCAAAAAAAACCTTTCATTAATAAAATAGCACCCGTTGCGATGAAAATATCTTCCCCAAAAAACCATGCTGTATTTTCCGCTGCCGCCGCATTCGCTTTAATTTTCTCTTTCAATGTTTCAGGAAGCTTTCCATATCGTCCTTGCGCAGCCCCTTCTGCCATCGGTGCAACTAAGGGTCTTACTGTTTGTGCATGCCCACCAATATTAAGACCTACTGCCGCTGAAGCTTCCCGAATGGTAAAATAGGACATAAGTACTCTCCCAGTTGTAGCTCCTTTCGATTTCGTAATCAATGCTTCTGCTCGTTCCTTTAACCCATATCGCTCTAATATACCGATCACCGGAAGAGTCAACAAAATAGGCATAGACATATATCTGTTCTCTATAAAAAATGTTCCAAACATGCTTATAACCTCATAAAAACTCATCCCCGACACCATACCTGTTACAACTCCTGCTACCATAACAACTAGCAATGTATTTAAGCGAAATAAAAATCCTACAGCAACAAGCAATATCCCTATTAACTTCACCATCTCTATCATCTCCTTGTATTATTTAGGTGCACAAACAAAAATACCATTTAGCCTAAATGTTCTGTATATTCTCTCCGCAAATTGCACAGCTTTCTCACCATCACCATGCAAACAAATCGTTTGTGGATGCATCGTAATAACCGTTCCATCCATAGCCTTTATCTTACCTTCTTGTACCATCTGTAACACTTGATGGATTGCCGTCTCTTCATTTTTAATCAGCGCATACTTCTCGGTACGGCTCGTTAATGTCCCATCGGGTTGATAGGTACGATCGGCAAAAGCTTCTTGTACAAGACGTAATTCGTATTTTTTTACAGCTTGTATAAATGCGCTATTGGCTAAGCCATACAAATATAACTTTGGATTTATATCATGAATGGCTCTTGCAATTGCTTCTGCAATTTCTAAGTTAGTAGCAGCCATATTATAGAGCGCGCCATGTGGTTTTACATGATGCATCTTTCCTCCCGCCGCTCTTACAAATCCATCTAACGCCCCTATTTGATATACAACATAGTTATATACTTCATCTGGTGACACTCCTATTATCCTTCTACCGAATCCAATTAAATCCGGAAAACCAGGGTGAGCACCTATCTCCACATCATGTTGCAATGCTTTTTCAACTGTTTGTCGCATAATAGATGGATCACCTGCATGAAAACCACATGCGATATTTACAGATGAAACAAACGGAAGAATGGCATCATCATTTCCAATTTGATATGCTCCAAATCCTTCTCCTAAATCACAATTTAAATCAATAGAAATCATTCCTCTCTTCCTCTCCTATTCTTGTAGATTGATAAACTTTTGTAATAGCCTTACATTTCTTTCTTGCTCTATGTAAAGCGCCGCTGCTTCTTCCATGGAAGTTTGGACAAATGTAACATAATCACTTGGCTTTAATTGTGCTAAAATAGGCAAGTCAACGGAAATAACATTTCCGATTCGCGGGTATCCACCCGTCGTTTGTCTATCAGCCATTAAAATAATAGGTTGTCCACCTGGTGGCACTTGAACCGTTCCAAATGTTACAGCGCTCGATAAAACCTCATAATCTTCTATTCTCTTTAAATGCTCACCTTTCAAACGATACCCCATGCGATCAGCATAAGGAGATACCTTATATTCCTTTGTAAAAAAGGAGGCCTGGCTTTCTTTACTAAATTCATTCCATTCAAAATCAGTTATAATGCGAATGACTGGATAACGACTATATTTTGGTAGTATATGTCTACATACTCCCCATTGCGTATATATTCTTTTTTCATCTAACAATTTCTCTATCATACAAGTTGCAACAGAGGAAGGGATTCCAATTTGTAACTGATCCCCTTCCTTTAGCGCTCTTCCTTCGATTCCTCCTATAGAAGCACGCACATATGTACTTTTGCTTCCCATACTGCATGCTACATCGATTCCACCTGCAAATGCAACATATGTTCTACACCCAAATTCCCCCCTCCTAAAGCAAAGCATACTTCCTTCTTTTGCTACAATCGGCCGCCATAATGGAATAGGCTCCCCATTTAATACAGCCCCTATATCCGCTCCCCCAATTGCAAGTAACGTTGTCTTTTTAATAAGCAGTTTTGGACCCATCATTGTAATTTCTAATCCTGCTTCATTCTCTTTATTCCCCACTAATATATTTGCAATTCGCAATGCCATCCGATCCATGGCACCGCCAACAGGAACACCATATTGTTGATAATGATATCTCCCTATATCTTGAACAGTTGTAAACATTCCAGCATGTAAAACCTCTACATTCATGTCTAATCTCCCTCTAAAGCTACATACTCTTCTTCTGTTATTGGGATAAATCGTAAATACATTCCACTTTGTACATATGTAGGCGGATTTTCATGTGGCTGAAATAAAGAAATAGGTGTTCGGCCAATAATATGCCAACCTCCTGGTGTTTCTAATGGATAGATGCCTGTTTGACTTCCGCCGATTCCGACCGAACCTGGTGCGATTTGTAAACATGGTGTTTCTTTTCTTGGTGTTTCTAGCTCGCTCGGTAACCCGCCCAAATATGGGAACCCCGGCGTAAAGCCTAGCATATAAACAAAATAAGTTACCTCGCTATGGATGCGGATTACATCCTCTACCTGCAAATTATGATATGCGGCAACATCTTCTAAATCCGGACCATATTGTCCACCGTAACAAACAGGTATGAAAATAGAATCCTCTACTTTTCTTATCGTCTTCTCACAACTTAAGAACAAATCACGGATATAATTACATATGTAGTCATATGGCATTGCATTGCTTTCATTATGTTTCCAAACTGTATACAAATCATAATAAACCGCTAAAGATGTAAAAGATGGTACACACTCAATCATTCCTATAAATGGCTTTTTGTTTAATAATTGAAATAACTTTTGCACTTTCTTATATACTTCTATACGAATTCTTTCTCCAAATGTCACAACTACTGCTTGATCTCCCAATGCTGAAAATTTCATCATGCCCCTTCTTTCTCTTCCCTCCAGCCAAGTTCTTTTGAAATATTTTGTGCGGTTTCTTGTATTTCTGTAATAAACTTCGGAATCGTTGTTTCGTTATACTCGATTGCTAATCCTGAGATACTAATTCCTGCCACTACTTCCCCATCAGCTGCCAATATTGGTGCTGCAATAGCCGCAGTATGATTTTCCAATTCAGAATAGCTTATTGTATACCCCTTATTCTTTGCAGCACGCAGCACTTCTAACAATCGCTCTTTATGAACGATTGTTCCATCTGCAAATCGTTCTAAATTCGTTTCCTCTATATATTTCTTTTGCTCTTCTTCTGAAAAATAAGACAATAAAATGCGTGGACATGCTCCAGCATATAAAGGTGCTCGTTTCCCGATTTCTGTATAGACTCGAACAGGCTTATCTCCATCTATCTTTTCAATATAAATCGCTTCATTGCCATCTTGAATAATTAAATTAACAGCTTGTCCAAGACGATTCCTTAGTCGTTTCATATGCGGTTTGGCAATATTTCGTACAGATAATCGCTTTGACACAAGTTGTCCAAAACGTAAAAATATAAAACCGAGCCGATAGCTTCCTCTCACTGTTTTCTGTAAAAATTCCATTTCTTCAAGCGATCCAATTAAACGATGCACCGTTGTCTTTGGCATTCCTGCAAGCTGAACCATCTCCGTTAATGTTAACTCTTCATGTTCATAAAATAATGCTAAAATATCCATGGTTTTTATCGCTGTTTTGTTTATACTCATCTTAACTCCCCTAAGTTCTGAAAAATGGAACTACAATCCCATCTTTCGAAATAAACGTATAATTTGAAATTATAAAACATTCTTTCAATTTATACAATATTTCTTGAAATTTCACAAAGATTACTCTCTGAATCTATTTCAGTAAAGCAAACAAAAAGCAGAAGTCAAAGACTCCTGCTTTTTTATAATGCTCTTATATGTTGCACTGGCCAAAAGACCGCTTCGCCTTTTCCGACAATTTCATCCTCCGAAATAAATCCAAACATACGACCATCTTTTGAAACTTTACGGTTATCCCCTAATACAAAAACTTGTCCTTTCGGCACTTTCGTTTTTCCTGTAATTTGTTCTAATGTAAAGTCAGGTGTTAATATTCCATTTGCTTTCTTTTTATACTTTGCCAAATATGGTTCATCAACTGGTTTTCCATTTACATATAAAACATCATTTTTATATTCAATTGTATCACCAGGTAAGCCAATTACTCGTTTCACTAAATCATAACCTTCTTTTCCATGGAAAATAACAATATCAAAACGCTCTAATCCTTTTATATTGTATCCAATTTTATTCACTAGAACACGTTCATTATTTTCTAAAGTTGGCATCATCGATTCACCTTGTACAAGTGAAGGAATAAATAAAACTTCTCGAATAATAAAAACAAGTCCTAATGTAATTGCTATTGTTTTAATCCATGAAATCAATTCTTTTTTTGTATCTTTCTTCTTATCTTTTTCCATTTTCTCGCTACTCTCCTATCATTATACTATTACATTTAATAGACTTCGAATTGCATTTTGATCAATTTCAGCAAAACAAGATTTTCCTTCGCGAGCAGCAGTACCTACGTGCACTTGCTTAATTCCTGTATCATGTAGCAATTTCTCGATATTTTCTCGCGTCACACCGCTCCCAATAATTAGCTCGATCTCTTCCTCACTTGCTTTTTTCATTTCAGCAAGAACAGGAATATTTTCTACAATATATCCAGTACCACCAGAAGTTAAAATATGCGTAACTTTATCGAACTTTCGCAATATTTCTACCGTTCCTACTAGATCCTCTACCTCATCGATAGCACGGTGAAACGTTACATTTACTCCATCCACCACAGACAATAAGTCCGCTAGTTTCTCTTCGTCAATCTTGTTTTCTTCCGTTAGTACACCGAGTACAACCCCTGCTACCCCAAGGCTTTGTGCAATTTGAATATCTTCTTTCATTAATTCAATTTCTTCTTGTGTATATATAAATGATTTTGCATGAGGACGAATCATAACGTGAATAGGTATATTTACTGCCTCCACCGCCGCTTTTATCAATGCATAACTAGGCGTCAATCCACCTTCCGTATATGCTGCAATCAGTTCTATTCGATTTCCGCCAGCTTTTTCAATTCGTTTCACATCTTCTAGACAAGTTGCAATGACTTCCAGCATGAACATACCTCGTTTCGTACTTTTTCATTCCTATTATACAGGAGTACTATGCAGAAACATAGCTTTCTCTAATAAAACATCAAAATGATATTGCAAAAGAAAGATTTTTAAATCCTTATAATCAAAAAGGATGAATAATCGTAGCATATTAAACTAACTTCTTCCCACTACCTTTATGATACCATCATCCCTCATGTAAAAGTGCACTCTTAATAAAAGATAGCATCTAAAAAGGACAAATGTATTCCCCTCTTTTTAGATGCCTATTTTTCTCTTATCCTATTGAGTGAAAAGCAGAATTAGCCATCAATGAGATTGTCACATCATCCATTGGTGGATTGTGTAATCCTGCCCTCACATTTAAATAATAACGGTGTAATGGATTTTTTTCTGATAAACTTTTCGCACCAACAATGCGCATCGCTTTATCAACAACGGAAATTGCTGCATTCGTTGCAATATATTTCGCCGCTGCTAATTCTGCTTGTAAGGACTGCTTATCATCAACTTCATCATACTTTTTTGCTATTTGATATAGAAACATACGAGCTTGCATCAATTCAAGTTCTAACTCTCCTACTAATCTTCTAATATTGGGCAGTGAGCTGATTGGATGCTTTAAACTATTCGGTTGATACGATTCAGCAAACCGGAGCGCATAGTTCCGAGCAGCTTGTGCAATTCCTAAATAACATGCCGGTATATGAAGTAACCATCCCACTCCTTTTGGTTTTGATTGCGATCCTTTTATATCCGTAAAATATTTATCAGAAATTTCTACATTTCGCAATACGAGATCATGACTCGCTGTTCCCCGCATCGCAACACTATCCCATGTTTCTTCAATGGAAACACCTTTTTGTGCTCTTGGAACGACAAACTCTCCAATCTCCTCCCGTCCTTCAATACTTGCAGAAATAATGAAATAATCAAGCATTGGCGCCATCGTTGTAAATGTCTTTCTTCCGTTTATAATCCACTTTTCACCCTTTTTCACCGCTAACGTTTCTGGTCGCCCGCCACGTGTCGGGCTTCCTGTCTTTCGTTCTGTCGCGGCTCGATTAAAAAGGGCACCTTTCTTCACTTCCTCACAAAACCATGCGAACATATCCGGCTTCCAAGATTGATTTTCCGTAAGTTCTTTCACGATACCAAGATGCCATCCAATTGATAAAGCAGTCGCTCCATCTCCTTCTGCAATTTTCTCTTGATATAAAACAAAATCATAGAGCGAAATCTCTTGTCCCCCGCAGTCTTTCGGAAGCGTTAAAGTTGTATAACCGATATCTTTTAACTCGTTTATATTCTCAAACGGAAAAGAGCCTAATTCACGAAGTTCACACTCCCTTTCCTGAAACTTTGGAAGAAACTTCTGTATCTTTTCAATCCATAAAGATTGTTCTTCTGTTTCTACAAATGAAATTGTCATCTTACTATCCCCTTTATTTCGAGTTATTGAAACGAAAATTTCTATTCGTTGGCGAAAGTATACTCTTTCTTCTTTTTCTTATATGTAAATAATCAAAAAATCGTTTCTCTTTCTACCGTATACTATTCATAAAGTGAAACTTTAATCAGTGGGGGTTTTCTTCATCCCCCACTGATTATGAGCCCTCACCAATCGGGCTGCCCTAAAATAGCGGGATAAAAGTTCCATACTGTCATTCTCTCAACTACTATATGAAATCCCACAATCATTGTTACATTATTCCGATAAAAATACAATGTTTTAAAGCGATAAGAAAACTTCCCATCAAAAGATAGGAAATTCTCTCATACTACTCTCCTTTTAATGCACGTATCGGTAAAGAAGTCATGTAACCAATATAGGAGCATAATTCTTTAAAAAAGAAAGGAATCTCTGTATCTAGCGACTTATATGCTGACGTAGGTGTCGGGGACGCGTATGCATCCATCCCTATATGCTTGGCAATTTGCATCGCTCGCTTCATATGAAGAGGGTCACTTACAATCGTGTATGTTTGCAATCCATGCTCCATACCAACCTGTTTTGCATTTTTTAAATTATCTTCTGTAAAACGTGACTTTGTTTCAATTAAAATATCTTCGTCTTTTACATTACGTTTCAATGCGTACGCTTTCGCAGTACGAGCTTCTTCCAGTTCCGCTTCAAATTTTGTTCCACCTGTAAAAATAATTTTTTTAATATTACCGTTCTGATACAAGGAGATCGCATGGTTAATTCGTTCACGAAATACAGGAGATGGTTTTCCGTTCCAAGCAGCTGCTCCAAGTACAACAGCAGCATCTGTATCCACCTTATCTGTTTTAAATCGATAGCTCCAAATATCGTAAGCTGCATAACTTACAAAGAGAATCATAGAGCTAATCATAAGCAAGAATACTTGTAACACTCTTCTTTTTTTACTTTTCTTCTTTTGTTCCATTTGTACTAGCCTCCGCGCATCATCCATACTTCTAAAAAATATATGTAAATTATTTCATTTGAATTTATTTGAAAGAAGGCACTTTTTAGCCTATGTGCAGTAAAGGGTTTTCATTCAAATAGAGGATTGTTTATTCATTCTTATTTATGGAGCATTTTACATATCAAACACTTACAAATTGTATTTCATACTACTCCATTGTAACGAATTTTTCTATAGAAGGGAATGATGAAACAAAAGTATCTAAAAGAAGATACCATTTTGTAAGAAAAAAGGTATACATTCTGCCTTTATGGCGTATATACTTTTGTATCATTATTGATATGCATGTAATTTTTGATGAAGCTGTTCTTTTATAAGCGGCATTCCCTCACAATGATACTATATACAACCGCATCTCTTACATAGCCATTTGATAGCTATCTTTCATTTCATAATATTCCCTCTTTAATAGCACGCTGCGCTTTTGTATTTCGTGCATTTGTCTTAATCTGTACGGCGTAGCCTTTTCAGTTCTTCAAAGGCGTATGCAATAAGAGAAACTTTAATCAATGAAGCTTTCCTTCCTCCTCACTGATAGTTAACTCTTAGCAGTTGGACTTTCCTAAAATAGCGAAAATATGTAAAACTCCCTTCAAATACTTTCAAAAGGCCCACTTTTGGTGAGCCTTTCGTTACAACAATATATAGGCAATTGGCGTAATAATGAGTACAGTTAAAATTGTTCTTTCTACGTATAAAATGATAAGTTCAGAAACCTTTAATGGAATATCTGTAGATAAAATACAAGGAATTGAAGCTGAGAAAAAGAGAATAGAAGATACCGAGACCACTGCGATAACAAATTTCGTGACGAGCGGTGCACTCGTTACGAGCAAAGATGGCAAAAACATTTCAGCGATTCCAACAGAAGCTGATTTCGCCGCCAAATCAGCTTCTGGAACTTGCATCAATAACATAAATGGATAAAATATATAGCTAATCCAATCAAACACTGGTGTATATTTTGCTAATAAGATTCCGATTAATCCAACAGACATAATAGATGGTAAAATTCCCATTGTCATAATGAACCCATCTTTTAAATTGATTGCAATATTTTTCAGTAGACTCGGTGCTGATTTCGAAACTTCCAGCGCATCTTCCCAAGCGCGTGCAAACATCCTTTCCTTATAAATCGGCTCTGGAAATCCTTCTTTTGTAATATATGTATCTGGTTTTGTTCGAAGTGGTGGGATTCTGACTGTGATAGCGGTTACAATAAATGTTACGATAAGCGTGGTCCAAAAATATAAATTCCATATGTACATAATATTTAATGTTTTTGCAATGATGATCATAAATGTGGCAGATACAGTTGAAAAACCAGTTGCGATAATCGCCGCTTCCTTTATCGTATACTTTCCTTCTTTAAAAACACGATTCGTAATGAGAAGAGCGAGCGAATAGCTTCCGACAAAAGAAGCAACCGCATCAATCGCAGAGCGCCCTGGTGTCTTCCATAATGGCCTCATAATTGGTCGGCAAAACGTACCGATGAATTCAAGTAAGCCATATCCTACTAATAGTGCTAAAAATGCCGAACCGATTGGAACAAGTAAACTTACTAATATAACTAACTTCTCATACAAAAATGGGCCTACATCCGGCGCAAAAAACCAAGTTGGTCCGACTTTCAAACAATATAATGCCCCAAATATAACTCCAATCACTTTCAAAAAAGAAAAACAAATATCCACAAATGATGCCTTCCATTTCTTCGTGTAAAAAGGATAAATCGCACCAATTACCATTACACCGAAAGCGTAGTACGGTACAGCTAATGAAGCGGCTGATCGAATCCATGATACAATATGGTCAATCATAATAGATGAAGTACCATTCATTGTTACAGGCACAAAAAACATAAATACTCCCACAAAACTAGCAAAAATAAAACGAACAATAATTCCTTTCCCTACACCAGCTTTTAAGACTTTGTTTTCTAATTCCATTTGCCCCATTTCTCTTACACCTCCTAGTTTTCTAAATATTCCGCATAAACATTTTATATTCCTTTTTTACTGTAATATTTTGAATAACAACTGAAAGGATATAAGAGAATGAATGATAAGAAATACTTTTGGATGAAAAGTTATTTTTTCACCCTTTTTCGATATTTATATCCGTGCTTTTCGTAAAAAACATTTAACTTCGGATGATAAGCAACACAATCCCGCTGTACGTACTCTTTCTCTTTTTCTCATGAATCTACTCGATTCCTTTTGTGCTGATTTCATATTTTACAAAAGAAGAAAGAAGTTTAAAGATGCCTTCAAACTTCTTTCCCGTTCTTTTATTGATTTCTCTTCACTTCTTTAAATTCTTCTTTCACCTGCTCAAGCGTTCCTTCTTCCGTCATTAAACGATATGCTGTATAAGCGAGCGCTTTCGCAGCTGTAATGAGCGCCTTATCTCCCAATTCAGAACGAGCTGCTTCTCTAAACTCATTTGTATGAGCGATTAAATCGTCTGGGCCAATTTTAATATATGGATGGATGGTTGGAACAACTTGACTGACGTTCCCTGCATCTGTTGAGCCAATACCAAATCTTTCTTTTCGATGCACGTTTTCTCCAAGCGATTCTAATTCTTCAGCAACTACTTCATTCAATGTTTTTGTTATAAGCAACTCATCAATTTCATTTTGAAATGGATCTATTTTTACTGTTGTCCCGGTAGCTAATGCCGCTCCTTGTGCAATATTTTTCACCTTTTCCGTCACTTCTGTACATCTTTTCCGCGTTGCTGCACGAATAAAGAAACGAGCCACCGCATAATCTGGAATAATATTTGGAGCCTTTCCTCCTTCTGTAATCACACCGTGAATTTTCACATCCGCAGGTAGCTGCTGGCGAAGTGCATTAATGCCATTGTACAATTGAATGATGGCATCTAATGCATTAATCCCTTCCTCCGGTGAAGCTGCTGCATGCGCTGATTTCCCGTAAAAGTGAAAATCAAGTGGATCTACCGCAAGAGACGGACTTGTTGTTGCTGTTTTCCCACTAGGATGAATCATAAGCGCCGCATCAACATGATGAAATAATCCCGCTTTCACATAGCTAGCTTTTGCACTTCCATTTGGTCCCCCTTCTTCCGCTGGCGTGCCAAACACAACAATCTCACCGCCAATCTCTTCAAGCGTTTCTGATAAAGCAATCGCCGCCGCCACGCTAATTGTTCCAATTAAATTATGACCACAAGCATGACCTAGTCCAGGCAATGCATCATACTCTGCTAAAAAAGCGATGGTAGGCCCTGCTTTTCCTGAACTTTTTCTTGCAATAAATCCTGTTTCATGTCCAGCGATATTGTGTTGCAATTGAAATCCCGCGCTGCCGAGTAGTAAACTTAACGTTCGAGATGCGAAGAATTCTTGATTACCGATTTCAGGATTCGCATGAATAGCATGACTTGTTTGAATATACTTTTCTTTATGTTTTTCAATACTCTCTTGAATGATGTTACGATGTGATGTTACTTTTGTTATTCCCATTTCCTTTACTCCCCCTTTTATTTACACGTAAAAAAGCCTCTTTCCTAAAAGATAGAAAGAGGCTTTCGCATATACATTCAAACTACGCTTCTTTCTTATCTTTCAAGTCTATTACTTGCTGGAATTGGCACAGTATTCATAAAGAATCCGCTGCCGAGGCTTCATAGGGCCAGTCCCTCCACCTCTCGAGATAAGAATTTTCACAAAATTACATTAAATTATTTTTATTCTATTGTTATTCCGAGTAAATGTCAAGGAATTCCTATCTGATTTTACCGAATATCTAAAAATCCTGTTAATACACCAATTGTTTCTGGTGCTTCCAGTCTTGCACATATATACGGAAATTCCGGACTCCCTTCAAACATCATTTGCGATGTTAACGGAGCTCCTGCCCAAAAGATTTCATCATCAATGACTAAAAACGGGAACGATTTATTTTGTCTTTGTACTCTTACATTTTTTAGCGGAATAGAACCATCACTATAAATCGTTACTTGTGCATTCGTACGCATTAACGCTTGCCATACTCTCTTATCAATTTTCCTTGTACTTGGCAACGATAAAACAATTTTTCGTTTTGCCGTCAAAATATCTTTTAGTACCCCTTTTGGTTCCTCTAGATTCATTTCCATAAACCAACGTAAGCGCTTCGTAATTTTCCGCTCCCATATTTGACGTGATGTTGTGCGATCATACACATTTCCGTGGCGCTCTATATGAGCGGTTAACTGTGATAATGCTTGTTTTCTTGAAAGATTTTTACGCATATATTGACAATCTGACAGCTGAATGAACTTCCCTCTCGCCCTTGTTACGGCTACATTCACAAGGCGATGATTTTTGTGATCAAAAAATAGCACACCAGGGCGCTCTTGCGGGTAACTATCAACCGTATCAAATATTATCATATCCCTTTCAGAACCTTGAAATTTATGAACCGTTGCTGCTAAAACTGGTACATTCCGATATTTCGTTTTTTGCAACATCTCTCTTATACCTGTTGATAAAAAGCGAGATTGCGCTCGGTACGGCGTCACAACACCAATTGATTGAACACCATCTAATACTCCAATTAAAATCATTTGTATCGCCACTAAGCCAGACATCATATTAAAACGCGATCCGGAAGCAGCATCTTTTAAAGAATAAGCCCCCATTAGGCTCGTATCAAATAAAACAGTTGCCTCGTTTGCGAACGGTTGTAACTTTGCTAGTTCTTTACGCTTTGAAACAGACGGATGATCATAGACTCTATTTTTATATATAAATGAATTTGTAAATTTCGCGATATCCGCATGCATCCGTCTTTGTTCCTGCAACATATATACATTCGGATGCGCTTCAGATTGATTGACAGATTCTACAATTCCCACATGATAAAATATATCTTCACAAAGCCATTTTCGAACAAGTTCATGGTTCGCCATTGCGATTGGCGGCAACTGCAAGAAATCTCCGCAGATGACAATTCGTTTTCCAAGTGCAGCTGCTAAAGCAATTTGCGGAACATACGCCATACTGACTTCATCTACTATAACTAGATCAAATGTACGTTCATAAATCAGCGCATCAATTGCGCATTTTGATAATGTTGCACCAATTACTTGTGCATTTTCAATATACTCTCTTTCTACTTCTTTCATTTTCGCTCTCTGTTTTCGAAGATCACTTTCAATTTCTTGCATGCGTTTCTTATCAGAAGCAGTCGCTTTATAAGATAGTATTTTTTCGCGCAAATCTTGGCGCATCTCTTCTAAATAAAGTCTTTCTTCCCCCCATGAACCATTTGTCGTTTCTACAAGTCTTGAAGCAAGTAATGTCTCGTGATTACGTATATGTTCATGTTGGCTAAAACCATAACGAACAATTTCTCCTGGCGTCCATTTATTTTTCTTCTCAATTTGCTTCGTAACTTCACTCATTAACACGTCCACTGCCGCATTACTATGCGCTAATACAAGAACCGATTTTCCTTTTTGATAATGAGCAGAAATAATCCGTGATAAATTATACGACTTTCCTGTTCCAGGTGGTCCCCAAACGTATGTTGTCGCATTGTAAAACGCTCGATACGCTAATTCATTTTTCGGATTTTTCATTTTTTCAATATGCTTCGGCGTGTTCGTTCCATCTAATAAACGTCTTATACGTTGACGCTTCTGCTTTTCTTTTCTCGCTTCTTTTAATCGCTCCTGAAGTTGTTCTAACAGTTGCCACGGTTCACTGTATAAAACAGCTTCTCTAATTTCACCTTGAATATAATCATTTAATTTCAATTCTATTTCTAACCCATGTGCTGATAATACTTCCCCGGTCGCTTCCTCGCCGTCGAACTCAATTCGAATAGGTGAACCTTCAGGTAAGCTGACCTCCGAAATAAGCTGAAATACGTAAACTGTATTTTCATAATCTGTATATAAAAAACGACCATTTATGATAGAAATATTACTTCCACCTATCGTTTTCCAATGTTTAATTTCATAAGCTAACGCTTGATGCCACTCTTTCATCGTTTCCGTTAATGAAGGAGTTTGCTGAGTTGTATTCATAAAATCGTCTCCTTCCTTCTCTCCAAACATACTTTCTCACTATATCATATATCACACTAATATTTGTAAGATTTATATCTTGCTTATTTTCTTAACATTCCATATTATGATATATATAAAATTTTCAGAAAGAAGGATTCTATATGCCAGTAAGAAGAATTGAACACGTAGGTCTTATGGTTGCAAACTTAGAAACTTCGATTTCCTTTTACAAAGAAGTAGTTGGATTACAACTGCTGAAACGTATGGGACATCCCGATCCCAATCTAAAACTTGCTTTTTTAGGTGCAGAAGAATCAAAAGAAACAATATTAGAACTTATTGAAGGCTATAACGCTTCTCTTCCAACAGAAGGAAAAGTACATCACATTTGCTTTAAAGTAGATTCCTTAGAAGATGAAATTCAAAGGCTAAAACATTTACAAGTAACTTTTTTATTAGGAGAAGAAATTGAAACATTGCCAGACGGAACACGTTACATATTCTTCGCTGGTCCTGATGGAGAATGGATTGAATTTTTTGAGACGGAGCGATAGTAATTAAAAGAAACCAAAAAATCAAGTTTTAGTAATGTTTCGGTTTCACTATTATTATCGTATACTACCCTTTTTCATTTTACTTAATCTTGTCATTGCATCTGAAAACACTTAAAATCATGTACATAAAAAAAGGAAGCATGGAAATTTCCGATGCCTCCTTTTTATCTACTTATACAAAAAGAGAAGTATTCGCATACAAAGCTGGTGAACCACCTGAATGTACGAATAAAATGTTGTCTTCTTTTTTAAACTTTCCTTTTTGAATGAAGTCGATTAGTCCTGCTACTGCTTTACCCTACACACAAGTTTGTCCAAAGTGGTCTAAGATTTATTTACCCATTCTTTGGAATATTGGTATAAAAATAAATCTATCAGCCTCTTTCAAATCAATACACTCTCTACGCTAGAATTAGAGTACTTTTACTATGTTTAATCTAAATACATTACAGAAAAATAAAAAGAACAAAGTAACTTCTGTAAACCCTTTCTTTATAAATTGTTACATGAATAAGTGTTTTTTAATTCGTGTTTGCTCTATTTTTTCCATGTATATAATTAAGAAGATGAACATAATCATTTTCTTGTCCAATATCAAATCGCTTCCCATCGATAATTTTCCCATATACTTTTTGGATAGCAATTAAAGAATGAATTGCATCGGTTAGTTGATACTCACCTCCGACACCAGGCTGCACATTTTGTAACAAAGAAAAAATATCAGGTGTAAAAACATACCTTCCAATAACCGCCATATTAGATGGGGGATTTATTTTTGGTTTTTCAACAATATTTGTAATGTCCATATACCCCTCTTTTATCATATCGCCTTTCACAACCCCATACTTATCTAAAAATTCATTTGGTACTGTGTGGACGCCGATTACACTACTTTTTGTCTCTTTATATATCTTAATTAATTGATTTAAAGCAGTACTTTTATCCGAAATGATAATATCATCTGGCAAAAGTACAGCAAAAGGTTCATTACCAATGAATGCTTCACCTAATTTTATCGCTTCACCAAGGCCTCTCGCGTACGGCTGTCTCGTATATAGTATTTGAATGTCAGGAATCACAAAACTCTTTAATAAATAAGATTTTTGTTCTCTTTCTAAGAAAGCTTCTAACTCTAATGAATGATCAAAGTAATCAACTATTAAATTTTTTCTTTTTGAAACCACAATTAATATTTGCTCAATCCCTGATTTTACAGCCTCTTCTACAATATAATGAATCGCAGGTTTATTCCCTATTGGAAACATTTCTTTCGGGACTACTTTGGTAATTGGAAGACTTCTCGTACCATAACCTGCAGCTGGAATGATTGCTTTTTTAATCACTATCCTCTCTCCTTCTGCATATTTATCATATTATATTCAATATTCCTCTTACCTGCTCATCACAAAATTTAAAAAGGCTTTTACCCCTTACTTTTTCACTTGTACAAATAGGGCCTCCTTATATGTCACCAATTATACTTCTCCATCAATATACTATACTAACGGGTACTCATTTTAGAAAGGTGGACATCATATGAATATATGCATTATAGGATCTGGTTATGTGGGGCTAACATCAGCAGCAGTACTAGCTGATTTAGGACACCATGTTATTTGTGTAGATAAGGATCAAAATAAAATTCGTTCTCTTCAAAAAGGAGAGTGTCCCATTTACGAGCCAGATTTAAAAGAACTTATTCACAAAAATCGTAATCGTTTAAAATACTGTCATGAGATTGATCAAGCTATTAAACTCTCCTCAGTTATTATCATCACCGTAGGAACTCCTTCAACATCAAATGGAAAAACAGATTTAACATATTTCTACTCTGTTATTGATTCGTTAGTTCCGGCTATAACATCATATAAAACAATTATTACGAAAAGTACAGTTCCACCAGGCACAAATCAATATTTATATGAAACACTCATTAAAAAAGGTGTTTCACCATCCCTTTTTAATGTTGTTTCTAATCCTGAGTTCCTTCGCGAAGGCTCTGCTGTACATGACATGTTCTTTCCGGATAGAACAATTATAGGGGTTCAAAAAAATGATAAAAAATCATTTGAGATCATGAAAAAAATATATAAAAATATTCATGCTCCGTTCTTTTGGACTGGTTTAGATGAAGCAGAAATGATTAAATATGCAGCAAATGCTTTTTTAGCTACAAAAATATCTTTTATAAATGAGATTGCTCGAATTTGTGACGTATACCACATTGATGTTGTTGAAGTAGCGAAAGGGATTGGCTATGATTTTCGAATTAATCCTCATTTTCTGCAAGCTGGACTGGGGTATGGTGGATCATGCTTTCCAAAAGACTTGCAATCACTTATCTATACAGCAACTGATAGGCAAGTCACTGTCCCTATTTTACAAGCAGTCCAATCCATTAATTCTACACAAGTAGATCTCTATATTGAAAAAATCAAAAACTGTATAGAACAATCTGCAAAAAAAATAACTATTTTAGGGATTTCCTTTAAGCCACATACGGACGATATTCGCAATTCACTTGCAATAACACTTCTCGAAAAATTAGTGCCTCTTGGCTACGATCTTCACACTTATGATCCAAAAGCCGTTCTTCCTATCCATTTAAATAAGTACGTTACCCAACATGAGCAATTAGAACCCTCTATTATAAACTCTGATTGTGTTGTTATTGCCACGGAATGGGACGAATTTAAATCACTGAATTGGAAACAAGTGAAACAAGCGATGAAAGGAGACCTAATTGTTGATGGACGAAACTGCCTTACTAAAGAGGAAATAGAGAAATCCAGATTACGCTATGTAGGAGTTGGTCGCTCATGAAAATACTTGTTACTGGAGCAGCTGGTTTCATCGGTTCTCATTTATGTGAAGAATTACTAAAAGATAAATCCTATTCCGTAATCGGAATAGATCATTTTATTGGCCCTACTCCGATGCAATTAAAGATCAATAATATCCGTTCTCTCATAACAAACTCACGTTTTGAATTTATACAAGAAAATATTTTAAGTGCAAACTTATCAAAAATTTTACAAGATGTCAGTGCCGTATATCATTTAGCTGCTATTCCTGGGGTCAGAACAAGTTGGGGGAAAGATTTCCATCCCTACGTTACGAATAATATACTCGCTACGCAACATTTACTTGAAGCATGTAAAAACAAAGACTTAGATAAATTTATTTATATATCAACATCTTCTGTTTATGGTGAAAAATCTGGTGCAGTTTCTGAAGATTTATTACCGATTCCACTTTCTCCGTATGGTGTGACCAAATTAAGCGGAGAACACTTGTGTCATATTTATCATACAAATTTTCATATACCAACTATTATTTTACGATACTTCACAGTATATGGTCCAAAACAACGTACAGATATGGCATTTCATAGATTTATAAAACAACTAATAGAAAATAAACCTCTTACCATATTTAGTGATGGAACACAAACACGCGATTTCACTTATATCGATGATTGTATAAAAGGAACAGTAGCTACTTTAAAAACAAGAAAAAATATAATTGGTGAAGTAATAAATATTGGTGGAAAAGAGCAAGCATCGATTTTAGATATTATTTCTATGTTAGAAAAAATTGTAGGTCAACGTGCAATACTGAATTTTTCAAAAGGTGTACCCGGCGAGCCGAAACAAACATGGGCAGACATATCTAAAGCACAATCATTACTACAATATTCCCCATCGGTTTCATTATTTCATGGATTAAAAGCAGAATATGAGTATATGAAGCAATTATATTAAGGAGGCTTGTTTATGAAAATCGCATATATATGTACAGAAAAATTACCGTCTCCGGCCGTAAAAGGCGGTGCTATTCAAATGATGATTGATGGTGTTTCCCCTTATATTAGTCAAGAGCATGAACTTACTATCTTCTCTATTTCAGACCCCATTCTGCCAAAACAAGAAACAAAGGGGAGTATCCATTACATCCGATTTCCTCAAGAGGAATATGAACAACAAATTATAAAAATACTCCCGACTAAAAATTTTGATATTATACATGTATTTAATCGCCCTAAAAATATACCACTATATAAACAAGCTTCTCCCAACAGTCGATTTGTACTTGGACTTCATAACGATATGTTTACAGAACACAAGATGACACTCTCTGAAGGAAATCTTATTATCGAAATGGTTACTGCTATTGTAACTGTTAGTAATTATATTAAACAAACAGTAATCGAAAGATTCCCTCAAGCCGAAGAAAAAATTTCGATTGTCTACTCAGGAGTAGATTTAACACACTCCCCTTCTATCTGGACACCAACTGGACAAGAAATCAGAAATAAATTTCGTAAAAAATATGCTATACAAAATAAGAAAGTCATCTTATTTGTAGGGAGATTAACAAAAAATAAAGGTCCCCATATTCTCATTCAAGCTATGAAAGAAATTATTCAAGCACACCAAGACACTGTTCTAGTCATTGTGGGTGGAAAATGGTTTAGTGATAATAGTGTGAATAAATATATTAGAGATTTACACAAACTTGCCCGCCCTGTTAAAGAACATGTGATTTTCACCAAATTTATTCCTGCAGATCAAATTCATAACATTTTTTTAATGGGAGATATATTTATTTGTAGTTCACAATGGAATGAACCGTTAGCACGTGTTCATTACGAAGCAATGGCAGCTGGCATTCCCATCATTACAACAAATCGTGGCGGAAATGCAGAAGTTATAACAGATGAATATAACGGATTGTTAGTACAACAGTATAATAACCCAGCAGAATTTACTAGGCTGACTAATGCTCTATTATCTCAACAAGAATTCGCGAACTGGATTGCTAAAAATGGCCGTTGCGTTGTTGAAAAAAATTTCACATTTATGCATACAGCTCAAAGACTAAAACAAGTATATAAACAAGCAGCAACTTCTATTAATTTATCTACCACTAAATTCAAATACTCTTTTAAAATTCAAATTATCTAAAATATTATTTTCCTTTAACATCGTAGTATAAAATAAATCCCCCTTCTCAAAGGGGGATTTATTTTAAGCATCGTCTTCTTCGTCTTCTTCATCTTCTTCGTCTTCTTCATCTTCTTCGTCTTCTTCATCTTCTTCCTCTTCGTCTTCTTCATCTTCTTCCGTAAAGCTTACTTCTGTTCCATCGATATATTCAATTTCAACTTCTATACCAGAATGTGCTCCAGATTGAATTACTTCAGCTAAAGCTTTTAATACATTCTGTATCTCTTCTTCTGAATTAACAGTAAATTCATTCTCAAAATCTATTTTTATTTTTGCTTTTTTTACCTCTTCCATGTCATTTACTCCTTTTTACAGATTTATATATAATATGTTAAAAATACATAAAAAGATTGATTTATATGCGGACTTTTTGCTATTCTTTTTCCGATTTATTTTTTACTATTTTCGCTATCCACGGACCATTTAATAGTGGCTTGGGTACAATCATTTCAATTTCTTCGTTTCGCTTTTTTAATTCCGTTACTACAGTATTTTGTTTTCCTTCTAGCTTTATAGTATTTTGAATATCCTCTTCGTTTATTGGATTAACGATTTCCTTAGTTATTGAGGGAGATTTCGGATTATTTATTTCTTCAATTACTTCACTAGTAATTTGCGTTGTTTTCGTATTATGTTCTTCTAAATCTAACAAGCTAACTGTCGGAAATTCCACTAACTCTATCTCTTTTATAGACATTATATTTTCTATTACAGATGCTTCATCTAATACAATATTATCTTGTTCTTCTAACGCCTTTTCGTACTCTGAAAGCGCCCAACCCATTGGTCCTGGTGGAGAAAAAGCAAACTTATCTAAATTTAAAATAGGGATTACTATTTCTTCTTGCCTTGGCTTCATTTTATTTCCCCTCCATTTCTACTCTTGATTTCACGATAAATATCAGAAAACTGTTGTAGAAATTCCTCCTTCGAATCTTCAAGCGCAATAACATTTTGTAACGCCCAAATATATTTTTCATCAGACCAAGAGCGTTTTTGTTTTAAATAATATTTATGTGCAATCGAACAAAATAAATGAGGAAAAGATAAATCAGTCCATAATATACGAAATTGCTTTTCTGATAAACTGTTTTCTAAATCATATGCACTCAGCATATGAATCGCTAAATCTATATCCCAAGTTGCCATTTTTTTCATTACTTTATTTAAAATAATTCGCAGATCTCTCACTGGTAAATCATGTGTAATAGAATGTAGTTCTTTCATAAAAATCGCATTATCTATTTCTGTAAATCTCGCTAAAGTGAAATCTTGTTGGCAAAAACTCTTATTTGTAATAATTTCTTTTGTCCATTGGTTATAAAATGGATCATCTATTTCTTGTAAAGCTCGTTTACCACGTGCTAACATTTTATCAACGTACTCTAAAAACATAGTTGAAAACATATCATTAGGAAAAGATTGGGCAATTCTTTTGTTACCTTCTAGCTCTTGTAATTTCCATCTATATAGTTTATGCCATTTCCCTAACCGACTCCGTGTTTTACTTTCTATTTGTGGTATATACCCTTCCGATGCTTTATGGAATTTTCCAGCGTATATAAGCACCTTCTCTAATTGCTCTTTATTATAGTAAATAACTTCTTTTCCTTGATATTTATCATATAATACATATGCATACTCCCCCGATCCAATACAAAACCCGCCCCTTTTTGTTTTATGAATTTGCGTAATTGGTAGTCCATTTTGAAGAAGGTGTAAATGTGCTCCAGCAATAAACAACATCCGTTCGGGTTTCATTTGTGCTTGTTTTAATATTTTCACCCCTTCCTCTGTTTCTACTTCCCAAATTGTTCTCCCACTTCTACTTGATTGTAGAGTAATATTATTAATTTCAAATGGATAAAAACCTAGTACCTTATTTAAATGCTCTTGCTCTAATGCAGGTGTTTCTTCCAACATTCTTCATCTCCTCTTAAAAACTATAAAACTCCCTTATACACTTCTAATAAATTCATAGCCACTCGATCCCAACTAAATTCTTTCTCAACTTTTAAACGTCCATATTTCCCCATACGTTCTCTTTTGTTTTCATTACTCAATAGATGAATAATTTTTTCTGCATACGCATCGGGGTTCTCAAAATCATCAACAACATAGCCATTCTTTCCCTCTTCAATTACTTCAGGATTTCCACCTCTATTGCTTGTGATAATTGGTAACCCAGCAGCCATTGCCTCATAATGTACTCTAGCAAGTGGCTCTTGCCACTGGGAAGAACATACAAAAATATCCGACATAGCATAAAGAGTTGGAATATCTTTTGGCTTTACAAATTTAATAAATACTACATTTTTTTTAAACATCGCACCTAATGTATATAAATGTTTCACGTAATTATTTACATTGTTATCTCCAAACCATTTTGAACCGATAAAAACCATTACAATCTCTGGATACTGCTCAATGATTTTCGGAAGAGCTTGCAATAAAATATGAGGACCTTTCACTTTACTCAAACGTCCAACAAACAAAACAATTTTTTTATTTTGCAACTGTAACTCTTTTTGTACATAATGTTTAAGTTCTTTTCCATTCGTTGTCCAGGAGGGATCATATTGATTCACGTCTACACCTGAATATACTGTTTGCGTCTTAGATTTTGCTGTTGGAAAGCGAGAAGTAATCGTTTCTCCTATATAATCGCTGACTGTAACAATCTTTGAAACAATTGAAATGCATACTTCTCCTTCTTTATCACTTATTTTTTCATGTGCAAACATTTCATTGTGCACACTTAATACGAATTTTGTTTGTGGTGCCACTCCATATAACAATGAAACCCAACTAGGACGATTACACAGGTGAATCACATCATATTTTTCTTTTTTCAAATGCTCAATTATATTCGGAAGGTATTCATTTTCTGGGAAACGTATATATCGTACATTTTGCTTTGTTTCCTCAGTTTGTAAATCTGGATCTGCTATTGAAATAACTGTTATATTTTTCCCCTTTGAGGCAATAATGGTTGCGACAGAATCTATATAAATTTGAATAGCTCCACCTCGTACAGCTGGCACCGGTAACTTTTCAGTAGATATTATCGCAATTTTCATCCAAACCCCTCCTTTTTGATAAAAATCCAATTCCCTTCAACATATGTTACGAACTTCGCCTTACGAATGTGAATTATTTAGATAAATTTCGATTTTTATAACCAAAATTAGGAAAAGCATTCCTTTTTTCTACTTAAAGGCAAACGGCTAGCACAAAAGTGGTCATGCACCATAAATTAGTAAGAGAGTATAAAAAGGATGGTGACATATTTGGAGAATTACAATCAGGAAGAGGGGGATACATTATCACCTGAGGAAGAACAAAAGTTAGTAGCGTTAGCTGAAACTATGATTAAACATTGGGATATTGATCCAACTACAATTGAGTTAATACAAGGTGGACAACTTGCACTAGTATGGAAAATTCATACTTCAAATGGAGCATTTTGCTTAAAAAGAATTCACCGCCCTGAAAAAAAAGCTTTATTTTCGATTCATGCTCAAGATTACCTTGCCAAAAAGGGCATGCATGTTCCAAGTATCATTCCAAATAAAAAGAATCAGCTTTATACAAAACACAGTCCATTTCTATTTGTTGTTTACGATTGGATTGAAGGAAGACCATTTGAATTGACAATGAAAGAAGACCTTGAAATGATTATGAAGGGATTAGCAGATTTTCATTTAGCGTCTATCGGCTACAAACCACCACCAGGGGTACCTATCTTTACAAAACTAGGACGTTGGCCAAATCATTATATTAAGAGATTTCAACAGATGGAAATTTGGAAAAATCTATCTGCAACATTAATTGATGATCCTTTTTCACAAATGTACTTGGAAGAAATTACCCCTTTTATTACAGAAGCGAAACACACCTATCAACGATTATTAGAATCTGAATATGGACAATGGACCGAACAATTACAATCAGCCCCGAACTTATGTCATCAAGATTACGGAACTGGAAACTCTTTACTAGCCCCGAACAATCAAATTTGGGTAATCGATTTAGATACAGTTTCTTATGATCTTCCGATTCGCGATTTACGGAAAATGATTATTCCATTATTAGATACAACCGGTGTTTGGAACGAAGATCAATTTCATATTATGATTAACGCGTATGAATCTGTCTCTCCGTTAACAGCCGAGCAAAAAAAAATCATGTTTATAGATATGCTATTTCCATATGAATTATATGATGTAATTCGTGAAAAATACGTTCGAAAAACACCATTACTTGCTGAAGAACTAGCTGGAGCTATGGAGTACGAACGAATCAAATCAAAAGCTTTAAATATATTATTAAAAGACTTCTAATTTTAAGAAATACTCTCCTTTAAATGAAATAGTATGAATAGAAATGTAACATAACTATCTTTCAAAACAAATAGAAGTAACCGTAATACAGTGAGACTTTAATCAGTGGGGGTTTTCTTCATCCCCCACTGATTATGAGCCCTCACCAATCCGGCTGTTACGGGCAGTCCTACCTATCTTCCTGGCTATTCTTTGAACTTTGAGGCGGGAGTCTTACTGCCCTAAAATAGCGGGATAAAAATAGAGCAGCGAAGACACCCCTTAACAAAATGAAACTGTACCTCGAATCATAGACATGAAAAAAAGCCTATTATTCAGAGTACAGTTCTATATGATGAGTGAGTCTTCTCTACTCTATTCTAATGAATGTATAAAAAGCCCGCTACGAAGTTTCGGTTCAAACCATGTTGATTTTGGTGGCATCACTTCTCCAGCATCTGCGATTGCTAATAACTCTTCCATTGACGTTGGATATAATGAAAAGGCAACTTTATACGGGCCACTATCTACAAGGTGCTCGAGTTCTTCTAGTCCACGAATACCCCCAACAAAGTCAATGCGTGCATCTGTGCGCGGATCATGAATTTGCAATACTTTACTTAATACATAATCCTGTAAAATCGCGACATCTAGACGTTTCACAACATCTTGAGCGTCAAATATTTCTTCTTTCGCAGTTAACTGATACCATACTCGATTCATATACATGCCAAATGTATGTCGCTTATTTGGTTTCAGTGGCGATGTATGTGCTATTTCTACATAAAAAAATTGGGAAATTTGTTGTAAAAACTGCTCTTCGGTTAAGCCATTTAAATCTTTTACAACACGGTTATAATCCCAGATTGATAATTCCTCATGAGGGAATAACACCGATAAAAAGAAGTTGAACTCTTCATCTCCTGTATAATTGGGATGTTCCTCTCTACGCATGAGCCCTACTTGAACAGCGGATGCCGAGCGATGATGTCCATCCGCAATATATAAAGCAGGGATTTCTTCAAAAGATTGTATCAATGCAGCAATAGTATCGGCTTCTGCGATTTTCCATACTACATGCTCAACCCCATCATCTGCAGTAAATCGGTACACCGGTGCGTGATGTTCTTGCCAATCTACCAGTAATTTTGTGACCGATTCCTTTGCACGATATGTTAAAAAAATCGGTCCCGTGTTTGCATTACATGCATCTACATGACGAATGCGATCTTGTTCTTTATCATGACGAGTTCGTTCATGTTTTTTTATTGTATTATCCATATACTCATCAATGGATGTACAAACAACAAGCCCAGCTTGCCTTCTTCCTTGCATCGTCAACTGATAAATATAAAAACACGGCTCTTCATCTTGCATCAGTATCCCTTCTCGGATTAAACGCTGTAAATTTTCATTTGCCTTTTCATATACACTGTCATCGTATGGGGAAATCGATATTGATAAGTCAATCTCTGCCTTATCAATATGTAAAAACGAATATGGATTTCCCTTTACCACTTCTCTTGCTTCTGTACTATTTAATACATCATATGGTAAAGCTGCAACTTGCGCCGCCTTATTTTGCACCGGACGAATAGCCCGAAATGGTCGAATTGTCGCCATTTTCCTCTCCCCTTTATACAATCATTCGAACGGCTACAACACCTGTAATTCTCCTTATATTCTCAACAATATTTTCCTTCATTCTATCATCCATCCCATTATCAATATCAATCATTGTATATGCCCAAGAGTTTTTACTACGGTTAATCATATCCGCAATGTTAATATGATGCTCCGCTAAGCACCCTGTAATTTGTCCAACCATGTTCGGAACGTTTTGATGCATAATCGTAATCCGTTTTTTTCCAACATACGGAAGTTCTACATTCGGATAGTTAACTGAATTCCGAATATTTCCTGTTTCCAAATAATCTCGCAATTGGCACGCAGCCATAACAGCGCAATTTTCTTCTGATTCATATGTTGAAGCGCCAAGGTGTGGCGTTGCAACTACATTTTTCATCTTTATGACATTCTCATTTGGAAAGTCTGTCATATAATGATTGATCGTTTCTTCTTCTAAAGCCTTTTCTAAGGCCGTCTCATCAACAAGCTCTCCTCTTGAAAAATTGAATAAACGCATACCTTTTTTCATCATACGAACCGCATGTTCTCCAATGATTCCTCGCGTTTGCTCTGTAAGCGGAATATGTAATGTAATATAATCACAAGTCGCAAAAATTTCATCTAAGCTAAACGCTCTTTGCACATGTGTAGATAAACGCCATGCCGTTTCCACTGAAATATAAGGGTCATATCCGACAACATCCATTCCCAAAGATAGCGCATCATTCGCAACAAGTGCACCGATTGCACCAAGACCAATCACTCCTAATCGTTTTCCGGCGATTTCCGATCCAACAAACTGTTTTTTTCCTGCTTCGACAAGCTGAGGAATCTCTTTTCCCTCTAATCCCTTTGTCCAACTAACTCCATTTATAATATTTCGAGAAGACAGAATGAAACTTGCCAGTATCAATTCTTTTACTGCATTCGCATTTGCACCCGGTGTATTAAATACAACAATCCCTTTTTCTGTGCATCGATCTATAGGAATATTATTTACACCCGCTCCGGCTCTTGCAATTGCCTTTAAGTTCTTTGAAAGCTCTTCTTGATGTAAAGAATAACTGCGAAGTAAAATTCCATCAGGATGCTCTATCCTTTGTCCGATGTTATATCGTTCTGCTGCAAAAACTTGTAAACCTTTTTCGGCAATTTGATTCAATGTTTGAATATGAAACATATCCTCATCCCCCTATCTATTCTCTAACTCAAAGGTCTTCATATACGCTACTAATTTTTTCACCCCTTCTATCGGCATTGCATTATAAATACTTGCACGCATACCACCAACAGAACGATGCCCTTTTAATGTTACAAGTCCCATTTCTTTTGCTTTTTGTAAAAATTGTTCATTCAATTTTTCCGATGGTGTTGTAAAAGGAATATTCATAAGGGAACGATATTTCGGATCAACTGGTGAGGTAAATAATTGTGATTCATCCAAAAATTGATACAGAAGTGCTGCTTTCTTTCTATTTTGTTGTTCCATTACAGATACCCCGCCCTGTTCTTTTAACCATTCTAACACGAGCTTTGTCACATAAATACTAAAGGACGGCGGTGTATTATATAAAGAATTATTTTTACTATAAGTTTCATAGTTTAACATAACTGGACAAAAAGCCTTTGCTTTCCCCACTAGCTCCTTTTTCACAATTACAATGGTTAATCCAGCAGGTCCTAGATTTTTTTGTGCTCCTGCATAAATCACTCCGAACTGATTCACATCATATTCTTCCGATAAAATATTAGAAGACATATCAGCGACAAGCGGAATAGTTGCAACTTGTGGTATTTCTGTATACTTTGTTCCTTCAATTGTATTATTCGTTGTAATATGTAGATAGTCTAAGTTTGAAGGAATCATAGAAGCACTTATATAAGGAATTGTCGTAAAATTATCTTCCTCTGAAGAAGCTACAATAACAGCCTCGCCGACTTTTTTCGCCTCTTGCAATGCCTTTTTAGCCCATGTTCCTGTTAATACATATCCAGCTCTTTTATGCTTATTCATTACATTCAGTGGAACCATTGAAAATTGCAAAGATGCTCCCCCTTGTAAAAATAAAACATCATATGAATCTGGAATATACATTAATTCTCGAAGCAGACTACTTGTTTCTTCGATAATCTCTTGAAAATATGAAGATCGGTGACTCATTTCCATTATAGACATGCCTGTCCCATTATAATTTAAAAGCTCCGCTTGCACTTTTTCTAACACTGGCAAAGGGAGCATTGACGGCCCCGCTGAAAAATTATACCCCCGCTCCATCACCTAGATGACCTCCTACTTCCTTACATTCGATATTATTAAAACTTTTTGAATTATAACCCGTATCGAATATTCAGTCAATTCATTTTGCTTAATTATAACTTAAGACGCATTGGAATCGTTTACAGATGCAGAAGATTTTATAAACATGCAAAAAGAGTGTTAGGCTATTCCTTCTACCTAACACTCTAGTTATATAAAAATTGCTAACTATTCGTAAAGAACCGGTCATAAATTTGATAAAGAGCAGAAAGACCAAATAACCAATAAATTGTATCAACAAGGGCTGGCATAGAGCCAAACCAATTCTCAATTACATTATAATCCAAAGCCACACCTAGCCAATTTAAACCGCCTAAAATCACCAAAACCGCTGTAAGGTAAGACAAAAATTTCATTATGATTGCCCCCTAGGTGATAAAATGGTGAAAGGCCTTTCACTAAAATATATGTAAAAAATTACAAAACTTGCTTATTTTTTATTAAATTTATTTTGAGTAAAAACATGTAGGATATTTACTCATAATCGTACTAAAAAGACCATATAGATACGCTGTTAGCCTAAAAAGTAGTCCTCTTTACATCTTGCAAATTTAAAGCTCACCTCTATATTGACAAAGTACAATGAATCATCAAAAGGAGCTGCATCCTCTCGTTTGTAACAATTTATTTTGACCTTCAAATTTAGTGATATAAAAAAATATAGTTGATATTCCTTTTCGTTGTAACTATAATGATTACAGGTTGGTGAAAATACATAACCACCTTCACATACAACACGAATAGAGAGGTTATAAAATGAATATTAAAAAAGTGATTTTAGCTAGTGCATTAGGACTTACAACACTTGCAGGTGTAAATGTATCAAGTTTAGAAATTCCAAAAGCTAGTGCAGCTTCTGTTGAATTGGATACAATTCAAGGGCAGATTGTCGACGTAGTAGATGGTACAATTTATATTCAGTCTAAAGAATATAATGACCATATGGATTATATGATTCAAATTATACTGGACAACCCGACTCATACATTTAAAGTAGGTGATACAGTAAAAGCAACTGGTACACTATGGAGAAATATGGCTACATATATGAGAGCAAACGCAGTGGAAAAAGTGAACAAAGATGATTCATTCACTCCAGGAATTCATTACGATCAACAAGGCACACCAGCATATATAATTGGTACAATTACAAAACACTATAACTTCCTTTATGATATAAATAAATCACAAGATTTTGTAGTAGTTACATACCCAAACAAGGAAGGAAAACCTTTGACAGTACATGTTTCCTTAACATCGAATAATAAATTTAACGTTGGCGATACAGTAAAAGTAAAAAACATCATGGAATGGTTCAGAAGTGATCAGTTTGAAACGGACGAAGTAAATATGGAAAAAATCAATGAAACGAAAACATCAAATGTACAGGATGACCGCTGGATTTGGTCTTAATTTCAACTCTTTAGAACTATAAAAACCAATAAATCCCGCAACGATTCTTTTTGTTCTTAAAATTGACAAAACATCTCCAAGTCTATAATACTGACACATGATATAATATCATTGCCAGGTCATATGTTCCCTTAACTGAAAAATCTTTGTAAAACCCTGTTCCCTTTACAGGGTTTTTTCTTTCTCCTTACTTATAAAGATCGTTTTCGTCATTCCGAGTGACTATACCTTTAACTTTAATGATTTTGTTACCATGTTTTATATGTATATACTTCATGTATCTCCTCCCCTGCCTCCTCTATGTCATTTTAAAATGATGATATGATTCTTACTACTTCATTTATACAACCTCAAATATTCACATCAGCTTTACGAAATAATATTTGTTTTTTCTAATCCTTTCATTAAGATTTTAGTTTATAATATAGAAAGTGTTACATTTTTGAAGGTGGTTATAAAATATGCAGAAAAGATTTTTACCAATACTATTAGTCTCTTTGAGCTTATCAATAGGCGGATGTAGTATAAGTACAAAAAAAGAAGAGGTAGTAACTGAAAAGCATCAAGAAAAAAAAATCATTCCAAAGTATAATGTTTCTGACAATTACTTCAAAACTGTTATTCCTTTGAATGAACAGATTTTAGGCGGAGAAATCAACCAGGCTACGAATTCCAAGTTAGATGTAACTGCCTTTGAAGAAGGTTTATTTCATATTGCATCGAAACAATTCGATAGAGAAACTCATTATCTACAAAGAGGGGAATTTATTTCTCAAAAAAAGATACATGAATTACTTAAAAAGCAAGAAGTTCCATATGTATCTAACATTATAGAGCATGATTATTTTACAAGAAAAGATGCAGGAGAATTAAGTTTAGCAGGCATCATAATAGGTTTAGCTATGACTGCTGATCATTCAAATGAGGAGGCTATGACCAAAGCAACCGAAATGTCAAATCATGTTTTACAGCTTATTCATAGTAATAAAAATTTCAAAAATGTTCCTATCACATTTGCTGTATTCAAACAAGAACCAACAACATCTATAAAACCAGGTGTGTTTATTTCTAGTACAACCGTACAACAAAATGAAAAAAATATATCACAATGGACTAGTATGCACGAACAAAAGTTTATTTATCCTTCTGATGAGTTTCAAAAAGCACATGATACCGATAAGAAAAAATTAGATGAATTTAAGGATGCCATAAGTGAATTCTATAAAAAAGATTATTATCCTGTTAAAGCTGTTGTAACTTATAATAATGAGAAATTAGATACGCTCACTTTAGATACTGTAATTAAATTTAATGGTAAATCAGAATTACTTGCTTATACACAAGTCGTTTCTGAAAGTATGTTAGAAAAGTTACCTAAAGATGCTAAAATTCAAGTTACAATAAAATCCGAACAACAAGATGAAGCTGTTATAGTGAAAGAAAAAAATAAAGAAAAACCGTTTGTTTATTTTTTTGAAGCTAAAAAATAAGTGGTCATTATTCTACTAATGAACTGTACCCCGAATCATGGACACTTAAAAAAGTCCATGATTCGTTTTTTTTTGTGTATGTTTATAAGCAAACCTCGTTATAATGAATACAACGATATAAGTGCGGTACAAAACATGAGTAAAATGATTTTTCATGATCAACAACGGAAACAACTAGAAAAGAATGAAAATGTGGTAAAAATATCAGAACGTTCGATTCGCTATTGCTCAGATCTTAAAGTATGTATAGTAAAATGAGCGATTTTTTTAAGTACGACTGTTATATAATTGCCGGATGTTTCCCATTTGTTTGTATTTGCCCGTATGTATACACCCCTCGATAAAAGTTCTCTCTATTTAACATGCGTTTCACTTGTACTTTCGTAAACCGCTTCCCTTTCTCTGTACGATAGCCTTCCCTATTCAGTCGTTCTGCCAATTGAGCTAACGACCAGTGCCTACAAAAGCGTCTTAATTCAAATAGTCTGCGTACAATAATTGCTTTATTAGCATCTACTTCTAACACTTTCTGTCCCTTCTTTACTCTATAACCAAACATCACACCGCCCCCCTGCATATCCACCGTGTTCCACTTTCTTCTTTCTGCCTCTACTTAGCTTTCATGCAATCTCAAGACGTTGATATTGATCTAATAGCTCTAACATACCATTTACTAAAAAGTCATTTGGATCATATGTGTAAATATTATAGCTTGATTGTTCAATTGCCTTCACATCTACTTCATGTTTCTTTAGTTCTCGTTGTATCAATACTTTCGCCATATCCGACAATAGCTCTTGTAGTTCATCACGTTCAACTGTTAATCCCTCTTCATCAACAGTCGCTCCGCTTAATCCTCTATCTTCATACACACGAAGTAGTTCTAAATTATTTTCGTTACAGTAACGTTCAATCTCTTCTACTTGATACGCTAAACTATACCCATCATAAATCCCCTCCCGTTACAGTAATTTGAGTCCCTGTAACGTTTACCCGTATTTTGCGGATAACGTGTTCGTAACGTAAATCCGTTAAAACGTACTTTACGATGACTTCAAAAAATAATACAACCCTTAAATTGTTTAGTCGTTTTTTCTCTAATAGTGTCATACACTGTACAAAGCCATTACAGTCTATAAAATTTAACACTTAATACACTTATAAAATTATGCGTATACCAACTTATTTCTATGCTAAAACACAAAAAAAGCACTCGTTGCCTTTAATTGACAATCAAGTGCTTTAAATTCATATGTTTTTAAGTAGCAGAAATTTGTATGTTTTGTAGTAACAGTATGACACCTTTTATATATCATGACAACTACTACGTTAAAACTTACGAGTTTGTACGAGTTCGTTAGTTTTATGTACATTCCATGTCTTTATATTCGTCGCACAGTAAAATGTCATCTCGCCTAAGCTCGTACTTTATTTTCTATTCTATCATTGCACACAGTACTCCATGACGGTACAACCATCATAAGTCTTTACTTTTTAACAGCCTGTTTTAAATTGCAACATCCTGATAACCTACTTCAATTATTTTTTCATTTAATAGACGAAGCCCTAATCCATTTTCTATATCCCATGTACAGTTAAATGTAATTCCAATATCTCGCCCTTCAAAAATATCCGCATATGGAACAACAATTCCATCTAAAGTTATCATTTCTAGTATTTGATCAGGTGTTTCAATTAATGGATAATTTTCATTTAATCCAATATCATAACCTAGTTCATGTCGCTTTTGTTTGTAATAGTCTAATATTGATTGCAATAAACTTGGCTGTAAATCCTCCCAATTCTGCATTAATGCTTGATATGCCATATACTGCTCTTCATCAAACTCCCCATCTTCTTCACCATCTATCATCAAAGATATCTCAGATTCTTTTCCAAAAAAACGAATAATGGTATCCTTAGTCCAACCATACTCATACTCAAGTTCACCAAAAATCGGATCGTTTATAGTCATTTTAAAATCTCCTCTTTTTATTTATTAGCAAACCCTCCAGGTTTAAAAGCTCCTGCGTTTATTTCCCCTACACCACCAAAGTGTTCGAATTCACTATTTATTTTTGTTGGCACGAGTTGCATTGTTTTAACATCATTTAATTCATGCCATGTTAATTTATTTTTTTCTCGATATTTTTTTATATCTCTTGCACTGATTTTACCAGATTCCATCCCAAATTGACTTGCTAATTCAGGTGAACCATTAATCTGGTCAGCTAATTTTTGGTCTGATTGAACAAAATTAGCTCGTCTGGCTTTCCCTCCATAAGTTCCTTTTCCTCCAAGCATATAGTTGATTTCAACTTGTGCCTTTGCTGTTGGTGAAAAGTCAGGAACTGCATTTTTATATTGAATACCCTCAATCCCAACTTCATCTAAAATTTGTTTTAATTGACGGTCTGGTGGTGGCTTAAGTATGCACTTAGATTCACCCCGTATTCCCTCAAATTCAACCTTTGGATTCTCTAATGCAGGTGTCTGATTAAGCCTTGCCTCATAAGAACTAGCAAAATCAGTTTGTCTAAAAGCAGGTGGAACTTCAGCCTCTCTATTACCTGTACCCTTAGCAAGTTGATAAGCGTCATCCTTAGCTATCGTACTTGCCTTTGAAAACTTTCCAGCTACTTCTCCAACAGTTGAAGATTCTATATAAGGAAGCTTCACTCCTATTCCAGTATCCACCATCCTAACTGCTACTGAAATAGGAGTATTTTTCATAGCATCTAGTGCATTCTTTAAAGTCTTATTTTCCTTAAGCGATTGTACCACATTATTTCTACGCTAAAACAAAAAAAGCACTTGTTGCCTCAAGTAGTCAATCAAGCGCTTTAAGTTCATTTGTTTTTAAGCAGCATAAATTTGTAAGTTTTGTAGTAACAGTATGACACCTTTTATACGTCATAACAACTACTACGTTAAAACTTACGAGTTTGTACGAGTTCGTTAATTTAATATACATTCCATGTGTTTATATTCATCGCCCAGTAAAATGTCATCTCGCCTAAGCTCGTACTTCTTTTTCTATTCTATCATTGCACATAATACTCTATGATGGTACAACCATCATGGAGTATGTATTTTCAAACACCTTATATCTATAACCCTAGTAGAGATCATTTTTGTGTATTAATATATTCTCTAATTAATTTCACATCACTTTCTCTTTTTTCATCAGGGAAAATACCCAAATTCTTATACTTCCATATAATTAATCTCTCATAATGATTATAATTATTTTCTTCCTCTAATATAGTATAATCAAACTCAATATCAAACTTACCAGTAGAATATAACTCAAATGTTAAATTAGTCCAAGGTTCCTGCTTATTTCTTTTAAATTCTTCCCATAATTCTCTAAAGATGCTGTCAAGATTATTTAATTGATGATCAATCTCATCTTCATCAATTCCTTCCATATCTTCAATATCTAAACTGTATATTGGTTCCTGCTTATTTTTTGGATAGTAGAAAAATACCGTCGAATCACTATATTCATCAACTTCTGAATATACCATTACTTTTTCCCATGGTTCTGGAATAATATTGTTTAACTGTATAGCTACTTTTTGATAAATACTTTCCAAGTTCTCTGTATTCATTTACTTTCCTCCATATACATTTTTCAAACTGGCTTTAAATTTTTCTCCATCAATTCTATATTTTATGTTAAAGCTAACAGGCCTTACAGAATTCCCTTCATATACAGGTCTAATATCAACTATAACTTTCCGCTCATCTCTTAAAGCTTTTGCCCAAGCAGATTCCAATTTTTTATAAGCACTTACATTAACATTACCATTCATTGCAACTATATTATCAATTAGTGGAGATCCATTAAATTGCGTACCGATTAAATGTCCACCATGATCTCCTTGAGTACTAGGAGCTTTAACTCTATTTTCCCCCCCAGCAGCTAACTGATGCTTACTATTACGTTCTCCCATCTCTAACGTTAATTCTCCAGAAGCTCTCTCAATTCTTCCTAGTTCATCCGTTTGATACAGATATCCATTCGTTTCATATTTCACATTAGGTTTCAATTTAAATTCATCTAAAAAGTGACTACCATCTTTAACTACATCATCAGCAGCCTTACTAGCGTTACCCGTACCCTTAACTCCCGAACCACCATTCCCCTTCGCAAGTTGATAAGCATCCTCTTTAGCGGTTGCTCGCACTCTTGCAAAGTTTTCTGCTATTTCTCCAACAGTTGCATGTTCTATATGAGGAATTTTTATTCCCATTCCAGTGTCTGCTGACCTGATTGCTACGGGGACCTTCGTTTTTTTCCATGTATGTAATGCACTCTTTAACGTCTCATTCTCCTTTAACGATTGTACCACATTTTTCCCCATATTTGGATGGAAGTCAGCGATTCCCTCTTTCCATTTTGTGAGTTTTGCCAGGGATCCAAGGTCGAGTGTTCCTTTGAATGCTTTTGTTGCTGAACCGAGTCCTGGGACAAGGTCAAGTGCTCCGAAGAAGCCAGCTTCTACTTGTTCTTCTTTGCTTAGTTTTCGGCGCGTTCCCCAGTCCTCCCCTTCGATGGCACTTTTTACTTGGAGACCACCGTATATAACTGAAGCTGCGATTCCGAGCGGTGGACAGAAGATTGTCGTGATGATCAGCGCTCCGCTGATTGCTACATCACGCCATGCTTCTAATTTTTTCTGTTCGTCTTCTATAGAGGTATACTCGAATCCTCGCATAGATGGGATTAGTTGACGATATTCTTTGTAGTTTAGTTTCGCATCTGGATTTTGCTTTTTGACTTCTTTATACTGCGCGCGAAGTACGTGATCAAAGGCCAGTGAGTCTTTGAAAATGTCATCTACTGTTATTTTTTCTTTTTTGTCGTAATGGTTTGCGGGGCACCATAGGCATGCTCACTTGATGATACGTCATATCCGACAATAGCTCTTGTAAACTTTCACGTTCAACTGTTAATCCATCTTTATCTACTGTCGCTCCGCTGAATTTCTTCTACTTGATACATCCAGCTGTATCCGTCACGTACTTGTTCTTCTGTTGAAACTCGTACATAACCAACTCCTTTCTCTTCCATATTCAATTCCTTCCCGTTACGGCAATTAAAATCCCCGTAACGTTTACCTGTTCGTGTGCATAACCTCCATCCGTTAAAACGTACTTTACGATGACTTCAAAAAGTAACACAACCCTTTATTTTTTCCTCTACTATCGTCGTACACTGTAGATAGCCATTACAATCTATAAAACAACAATAAAAATTTAACACTTAATGCACTTATAGAATTATATTGCTCTGTTAAATTTCTACGCTAAAACGCAAAAAAGCACTTGTTTCCTTTAATTGACAATCAAGTGCTTTCAGTTCATATGTTTTTAAATTGCGTAAATTTGTAAGTTTTGTAGTAACAGTATGACACCTTTTGTACATCATGACAAATACTATATTAAAACTTACGAGTTTGTACGAGTTCGTTAGTTTTATGTACATTCCATGTCTTTATATTCGTCGCACAGTAAAATGTCATCTCGCCTAAGCTCGTACTTCTTTTTCTATTCTATCATTGCACACAGTACTCCATGACGGTACAACCATCATGAGTCCGTACTTTTCATAACATTTTTCTTTCCACTTCAAAAATAAGTTCTTTTTTGTTCATTTGTCTTTTATGCCTGTGTATATTTATTTTAACACCACGAGCTTTTTCATTCTTGTGTATAAAATATAACTTAAAAACTTAATTACATTAAACCTATCTATACTAACAATTCTATATTATTCATCATCGTCTTCATATAAATTATCCAAGAATTCATCAATATCATTTGCTAGAAAATACATATTACTCATATCATCAGGATCTTCTGGTTCTTTCTCATGATCCCAAAAATAAATTTTTTCATAATAGGACTCTTCAGTACCTAAGCATATAACATTACCAGCTGAATCATCTGCTATTGGAATAAAGCCCTTAGCAAGCCTAAACTCATATATATCTATAACTTTCTCTAAATTATCATACATATCACCAATTCCATTAAATACATTCAAAACACTTTTCCCAAGTTCATCAGAAATATTAAATATACTACGTTCTGGGTATCCGCCATTCCATTGAAGTAAAAATTTCTTATATTTTTCCGTTAATTTCACTCCATTTTCTATTTCAAACTTCTCAATCTCTTCTATAGAAAGTTTCTTATGTGAGCTTTCGATTTTCACCATATTAATATCCTCCCCTTAATTTATTTTCCATTAACAGTTGATACTCCGCCAGCATGAGTAAATTCCCTATGAATATCTTTATCCACAAGAATCATTGTTTTTCCATCTTGATGGTGATGCCATATATATCCTACAGTTGGCTTATCTAGCGCTGGTACCGGCGGATCAGAATTTTTATTCAAACCCGCCTCTATATTAGCATTTTTATAATCAGATGGACGATTCGTTGGACTTGCAATTTCAATTTCTACCGGCTTAACAGTTGGATGCGCATATTCAGTGAAATCCGGATAACCATCAGGATACCTTACAGTCTGTCCTTTTTTATTTGTATATACCCAAGTTCCATCCTCATCTATTTTCACAGTCCCACCTTTTTTCATCCACTTCTCTGGAACAGGTGAATATGATGGTTTAGTAGCAAGCTGTTCCTTTGTGAATTTTACTTCTAGGGTATCCTTACCCGTACCCTTAACAACCTTACTCTCCATATACTGATAAGCCTCTTTCAGAGAATACTGTCCTCCCCCTGAGACATTTCCTACTCCAGCCATGGCGAAGCCTTTTCCCTC
>NZ_JAKUDY010000008.1:0-206955 GCF_022662635.1 Bacillus cereus group sp. BfR-BA-01522
CCAAGTTGCAGGGGACATATTGTAATAGCTACGTACCCTGTTTATAGCAGTTCGAAACGTCTTAATATGCGCTGCCTTTACATGTGTCACATTAGCGGTGATGATTTCAAATTGATGTTTTCCTTCTCAAAATAGATATGAACCCCAAGGTCTATCAGTTTTCGAACCATCTCCAAGCAGTCTGTAGTATTTCTCGCAAATCGGCTGATGGACTTTGTAATAATTAAGTCAATTCTCCCAGTTTCACAGTCTGATAACATTCTAAGTAGGTCAGAGCGGTTTTCCTTTCTCGTGCCGCTGATTCCCTCGTCATAATATAGGCCTGCATATTCCCATTCTGGATTCGCCTTTATGTAGGTTTCATAATAGGTCTTTTGTGCTTGCAAGCTGACAAGTTGTTCATCACTATCTGTAGAAACTCGGCAGTAGGCGACTACTCGTATTTTGGGCTTAATAAAAGAATTGGCCGTATTTCCTTCTATTTTCGTTATCCTTTTCATCCTCTCACCTCCTTCTTGGTAGGTCACATATTACCTCTGAAACCCTTATATATCAACGATTTCAGGGCATTATCTCAGCTAAAAAAGGGGAGAAAGTTTGGCGGTTTAATGCGTCTATCTTGTTAAATTCCACTTCAGTTATTAAGCCTTTTTCGAGCATCTTTCTCAGCAACTTTTCTGCCTGGATATAATCAAACTCACGTTGTAACTGTTCCTGTGACACTCTCTTAAGTGCGGTGGTGCTTTTGTCTATAACCTCATCCGAGATCTTCGTAACTTTTTTATCCTCGTGCTGATTCACTAGGAATCACCTCCTACCTAATAGCCGTGGGAACAGGTCGAAGTTGAGGATTTGTAGAATTTAATTAAATCAAGGCATAAAAAAAGAGCCTGCAAGGGAAGAACCCCCGCAGGCTAGATAAATTAATAGTTTAATATTTTATTTAGGAATCTCGATGATTTTTAACTCGCTCAATTTGTTAATCATACTTAATAAATGCATCCGTAAAGCCTGCCTTTTTAGCCTTGGCAAGCTGTGCCTCAGCATTTGCTTTATCCGAATATGCACCGATCTGCACACGGTAATATTTCTTTTTCACTGGTTCTGCTGGCTTATTTTCTGTGATTAGTAATTTCTTCACATCCGCTCGAAAGGTGTCCATACTCTTCCCATGTTTAGGGAACCAGTGAATCACATCCCCATGGTTACTGGCAATGCCTCGTTTATAACCTTCGCTGTGACAGATGATATCTTTTTCGCTAAATCCATAGAGTTTGCAAAGATGTACACAAAGCTCCACAGCTTCCTTGTAAACAGCAGAAAAATACGAGGCATCGGTCAATCCGTCCTCGCAAATTTCAAATCCAATATGAGTATTGTTCGCAGCTCCGCCAGCATGCCAACCTCGGTGATTCCAAGGTAATGTTTGATAGGTAGCAATGGAACCATCTGTTAATTTACCAATGAAGGCATGGACACAGACTTCACGCCCTCCAGGTTTGTCTTGATTCCAATGGTTGTTATACTGGTTCTTTCCTAGCAAGCCATCGTCTGGGCCAACGTAGCGCTTCAACCATGGGTTGTTTGCACCAGTCGAGTGAACCATAATACCCTTTGGCGTTATGGTTTTACCCGCTTTATAGCAGGCATTGTTCGTAAGTATTAGTTTGCGTAACTTCATTAAAATCACCTCTAATCAAATATTAATTCAATCATCTTCCATCACCAGGCTTAGGCGGTTCCTTATCACGTCCATGTAGTTGCTGTAGAACCGATTTTAGGTTTTCTGGGATAGGCAGTCCAATATGTCCAGCATTCTCCAAAATGGATACTCCTTCATTACTTAGGTAGAAAAAGATTACTGCAGTTCGTAAAATGCCACTATTTTCTCCAATACTAACCAAAATTTGTGTATCGATAATATGAGCGATGCCTACCATTATAAAGATGAGTACCTTTTTGAAAATCCCCTTAGCACCGATTTCGCTACACAGTTTTTTGTTTGCAATTGCACAAAAGACACCTGTCAGGTAGTCAATGATCACAAAAGCTACCAGTGCATAGAGAAATCCGTCATAACCGCCGAGAAACCACCCAAGAAATCCACCGACTGCGGCAATAGCCAGCTGTATCCAATTCCAAATTTCTTTCATTAAAGACACCTCCGTTTCGTGTATTTCCATATAGAAAAGCGCCCCTGCAAATGACAAGAGCGCTGAATTTTATTTTTACATTATTTTTATTAGGTCATGAATTTGTTGCATCACATCTGCCCTAGGTCTTCCTGTACCAATAGGTAGCCATGTGACAGATGGTGTATCGAATGCATGGGAAGAATCGAAACTATTAATCATCATAATAATCGCATCTATAGCTTTACGCATTTCAACGATATGGAATGGCCAATTCTTAACAGTGGTCTTTCTTGCGATGATCTCCTCTTTCCAAGTTGCAGGGGACATATTGTAATAGCTACGTACCCTGTTTATAGCAGTTCGAAACGTCTTAATATGCGCTGCCTTTACATGTGTCACATTAGCGGTGATGATTTCAAAAGGTAATGCTAAAATCGTGAAGGTACGAACAACTTCTGTGCTTGCTGACTCGATATCACTGTCAAGGCAACGAAAAGTAACGGTATGATTTCCTACAGAAAGAGGTTCTGCTTGGTAAATCGTCTTGACACCATTACCAAGATAGCCGCTTACAGAAAACCGCTCAGGATTGTCCACGCTATTTTGCCATGGACCAGAGTCAATCCTTACCTCCACTATTTGTGTTTGTCCATCTGGTTCAATCCCTGTTGTAATCATAAAACGTGGTGTAGAGTTATAAGTAAAATTGCCAGACATTGGACAGTCCACTACTGGTGATGCAGGTGGGCTGTTTTTCTTTACCATGTTGCTAACTACAAAGGCAGAAACTGCATCAAGTGCATCTGTAACACTGATTCGATAACGGGTATACCGACCAGCTATTTGTGAAGCATTTACCTGAAGGCTACCTGAGGTATTGCTTGAAATAATAGTCGTCAGTGCTACGTATGCCGACCAATTCACACCATCTGTCGATGTAGACTGTTGTATGACATACTGCTTAATCGCACTGGTTCCAGGTACCGTCCCACTCCATGAAAGATTTATTGTATTAGCTTCATATATAGGAGGGTTTGCGGCAAAAATAGTCGGTGGTATGGGCAGTATGTTTTTACGAACAGTATTGCTGGAAATAGTCCAGTCTGAGTAATAATCCTCACCAGCCGTACCACGAGTTCTTATTCGAAACCGACGATAATGGCCACGTGTAGCAGGTGGACTGACATTTAAAATACTGCTTGTTGCAGAAGTATTGACTATAGCCAATGCCAGCCAGGCACCCCAATTGATGTTATCATGTGAATCACTGTACTGTATTTCATAGGAAGTGATAGGGTTACCTGCACCGCCAGATGCTCCGCTCCAAGAAAGAGTGACATTTCCTTCAGATAATGTTGCACTTACCGTGCAAAGGGTCGGTGCTGCACAAGCTGTGACATTACAATAGATACTATTGCTGACTTTTTCTATTGAATAAACATCCAATGTATCAATTGTCCAAATACCAAATTGAGTATATGTTCCTGGAGTCCTTGAAACTATTGGGTTATAGCTCCCTCCGCTTGCCGCCAGTGTCAACGTGGTCAACACATTCCACGCACTCCAAGTACTATTATCCGTAGATGTGCGACTGGCAATTTGATATCCCTTAATTGGACTGGTACCGTTAGATGCTCCGCTCCAATTAAGCGTGATAGTCTCATCGCTATATGCAGCCGGGGAGGCAACAGCAGTCGTCGCTGGCTTTGGCACCGTATTTCTGCGGATGCTGTTTGTGGATACTTTCCAGCTAGAGTAATAACTAGCACCTGCTGTACCACGGGTTCGTACCTGAAATCTACGATAATTACCTCGGGTAGGAGGCGGTGCAACGGATACACTACCACTTGTCGCTGTGGTGGTCACCGTTGTCAGAGCAGTCCATGCTCCCCATGTGACATTATCGGCGGAATCACTATATTGAATCTCATAACTGGAAATCGTATTATTGATGCCTCCAGAAGCACCGCTCCAAGAAAGAGTCACATTCCTTTCCGCAAGTGTTGGAGAAACAGTACAAGATGTTGGGGCTCCACAAGCTGTAGTAAGCAATGGAGCACTTAGTACCGTATAGCTTGAATTGGTAATTACACCAGAGGATAATGGCAATCGTCCATCAGATACCACTTTGAATGTGACTGGCTGGGTTGCATTACCTGTAGTAGAAGCGCAGGTTACCGAAACATATCTGAGCCTTGGTGTGGTCCCTTCCCAGTTATCTCCATCCGCCGCTTTAATACGTACCTGTGAAGAAGATCCATTTACAGTCATAGTGCAAAGCAATGCATAACCACTACGGATAAAGGAACCTGATGAACCCAACGCAGCGGATATGGTGAAATTGTATCTCATCTGACTATTATTTAGACGGCTTTTGGTATAAGTAATTGTGTAATGGACGGTCGGGCTAGAACCCGCCTGCAGAGTGATGCCATTAATATCCGCCACTTACATTCACCTCCTCCTATTCATAAACAGCCGAAACTAGCGAGTTTACCAGCCCACAAAGGCTAGTATTCAATCGGGTATCTATAATGTTATTTGCTGAAATCGATGTGGCAGCCGAAGGTACTAAAACATCAGCGATGCCAAGTTCATAGACATCGCTTGTTCTTGTCAACTCTGGAGCTATGGGTGTTGCTGCGGGAGTACCCGTGACAATGGCAAGCTGAATGCTCCTCGTAATTTGACTTAAGCGAACCACAACCCGGTCTATGCGAGGATTGCTTCCGTCTGCTGTAGAAAGTGGTTTGTTTAAAACATCCGTATTTTCATATCGATAACCATTAATCCACGCACTGCCCGCTGCTATGCTCACTACCAACCCAATCCCTGGAGACACCAGAAGGTTTGTTGGTGTAGAATAAAATACACCATTCGAGACAAGGCTTCCAAAATATGCAGCGAAATCTGTTGCGTCATAGATTCTATCTCCATCAGATGAGTTGAAAAATCCACTTTTCTCCATAAACTATTCCCTCCTTACTAAACGGTTTTTGTGTACTCTATAACTACATAGCCTGTATATGCAGTTCTATCATTGCCTGGTTCGACTACAATGTCGGTCATATTCACGAAGAGTCCGATTTGAGATGCAAAGTTGTTGTAACGAGCAAGGGGCAGTGGCAAGAAAACACTCCCATTCGTGACAAAACCGGTTAAACTGACAACAGTGCTGAGGTTTGCTATACCATGAGGTACATGTTTTGGTGTTGTATCCGTAAGCGAACCGAGATTTATCTCTTTACGATAAATCGTCTTGCCATCTATCCAGAGCCGCCCTGTGTTTTGTTCTGTAGTTGAATAGTCGCTAAAAGAAGAAACCATTTTAGTAGCTGTAATTGTACGGTCTGCAATTTTTAAACCTGTAACTGCTCCATTGGCAATTCTTGCAGTAGTTACAGGTTCATTATTGATATTAAGCCAGTTTGCTTGTCCAGAAGGGTTATTAAATACGAAAACAGAAATCACATAGAAAGTCAGCGTATTGCGAGAAATAAAGAAACCCATTGCCCGCTGATATCCATTTCCCGTATTGTCCCCGCTATGTTTTATCAAAAAGACATGGCCGTCGTCACTTGGCTGGTCACTAAACTTATTGCCACTCCATGAGGTGAAATAAAAGGCATCTCCAGGTTTCATATAATACAACGCATATTGTCCAATCGATATAGTTCCTCCGCCAACATTGATTTCGAGCGCAGGTAGTTTTCCATACAGATTGTTGATAGTAGATGCTACGTTGTCTCCTTGAATCTTTGAATCTACCTCCGTCAAGTCGCCTAAGGTTTCCTCAACTGCTACTAGCGTATCCTCCACTGCTCCTAAAGCCTGTGCAATTTCAGATATGCCAGTTGGAGCCGATATTGCTGTTTTCACCTCGCTCAAGTCGGAGTGTAATTTTTGGGCTATTGTCAATTCAGCTTTTCCGAATACTACACTGATACTCCGGCCATCTGCGTCATAAGTTTCTTCAACTTCGGTGATACGTGTCGTCATGGATACACCCCATGCTTTGGAAATAACTTTGACGGTCTGCCCAAGATCGAAGTCTATCTTATATGACAAATTACCGTGTGGATTGACCGATGTATCAAATGAATAGCGTATGGCTTGCTCACTCAGCTTACTTTGACCTCGAAAGATTAATGTATCAATGTAATCTAAACCAAAGTCTTCTGCCCGTAAGTCCTTAGCATCCACAAAAATTTCGTGCCTTGTCTCACCAGAGCCACTTGTAATTGTAACAAAAGTTCTGTCTGGACCTTCTCCTTCACCACCAACAAGGGCGGTGTTGGCATAATCTCCAGCACTTATTGTATAAATCTGTTCTGTAAGGTTTTCATATTCCTTAGAAAATACAGCTTGTGATTCCGTTCCCATATATAACGCTACGGTAAAAACCCCTGTAGTAGGAGTGAACACAGTCTTAATGCCAACATCCGATGCAACACATAGTTCCGTCACAGCATCCATCAAATTTCGATACGATACCTGTGTGCTGATAGGAACATTAAAGTTTGGAGCAGAAAAGGATATGTTCGCAATCTTCCTTGCTACATCAGAAGGATTGATAAGATTATTATTTAAAAGTTGCTCTACACAAGTAGAAATATCACCAGACAATTTCTCCGTTTGCCAAACAATGCGGCGGGAGAGGAAGGAAGTTGCAAACCGACCACTTGCAGTAATAATTTCATGCTCGGTTTGAGAAAGTTCCAGATGTTCGATGATCCCGACTTCCTCATCATCATTTTTCCAGATGATATTTCCTTCCTTTAATAGCTCTGTATTTTCCGTAGTTGCAATCGCTTTTAACTCAAATGAGCCGCACTGGGAATAGCGTCTCGTCCAGCGTAAGTACTCAAAGGACTCCACAATGCCCACAAGCTCTCGGTTTGAATTGTAGATATACAGTTCCATCTTCACACCCCCAAAAACTGCGGACGAAAGTAAATACTAACCTCTAGGAGTTCCATATTGACTGAAGCATCGTATCGTAGTGTATTAAGACCTGCCGCGAGTTGAAAGAACACCGAATTGGTATCCAACAGTGAAAAAGCATTTGTAATCGTTGACCCATTAATCTGGACCACACGCTTACCAGCGAAGTGGGTGTATACGCGAAGTTCATCCCCAGCGCTCATTGTAGTGAGAAGTCGGATATATTCTCCCGTGTCTATGTTTAATAGTTCAGGGTTCGACACAGTACCTAAGGCTCGGAATACAATCTCACATCCACAAGATACATCCCCGATATTTTCCACTGTAATGATTTGGCTAGGTTGACGCATTCCGAACTCCATCCCACTCATAGGAATTTCCAATTCAAACTCAAATAGCGGTATCCATGATGCCAGTTCCTCTCGCACCTCATTTAATGTCTCGAAGAAAGGGGATGGGCAGAGTAGACTGACAAAGAAGTTTGGTATTCGTTGCCGATTAGAAACACTAAAACCTGCCTCCTCCACCACGCAGGATATCTGTCGGTCACGGTATTGAAGGGTCCCTAGTAGCTTTGGGCTGAATATTTGAAGGAATCGTTGTCTCCTTTTAAAGGCTTCATCGGGAGTATCAGCAACAACCGTACCTTCAATCGTTATGTTTCGCATATCTAGTGTGGAGGAAATATAAAAAGCGCCATCCTGATCCGGCGCCTTGAAAGTGTTGACGGTTTGACGAATATTTCCAGTACCGTCTACCTTCGTAAGAAAGTACGGTCGGCTTTGCTTAAGCGTAATACTCTCTCCATCTCTATTGGTGTATGTTAGCTCCATTTCCGTACCTCCTTTACAATTCAAGTGCCAGTTTACGGGATAGGTTCTTAAACTCCCGTGCTAATTCTTTTTCTGATAGAGCTTTAGGTGTCACAACTGAAATATTTTGAGTGATACTTGAACCCGTGGCATTACCTTGTCCAGATACACCTCTGTAATTAAAATCAAAGCTGGTTGGTACTGCATTTTGCATATCCCTTGAAACTGCTGTCATTGCATCCTCAAAACCTACACCGATACCTTCACCCATGTTGTGGCCAATTCCAGCAAATAGAGTTGAAGGGGAGCGGATACCGAAAAAGTCTTTAATCCTTGAAACAACATTTCCGAAAAACCCGGATATTTTACCCCATAACCATGCACCTGCGTCTGATATACCCTTCCACAGCCCTTTAATCAAATTGCCGCCCACTTGTGCCATTTGACCGATATAGCCAGTAAAGGCCCTAACCAGTCCAGAGATAATCTGCGGTACGGCTTTTACGATCTCCACGATTATCCTTGGCAGATTTGCAATCAGTGCCACAAACAGTTGTACACCCGCTAAGATAATCTTATCGATGTTACCAATAATGGCATTGACCAGCGAGCTAACAATCTTGGGAATAGCACCTACAACAGTAGTAATAATCTGTGGCAATGCCTGTATGAGTGATATTAGAAGCCGGATACCTGCATCAATAATCAAAGGAATCGACCCAATAACAGCACTGATGATACTATCGATAATTTGCGGAATTGCTTCCACAACTGCTGTAATAATGGTAGGCAAAGCTGTGACCAGTGAGGTCAATAATTGAATACCCGCATCAATAATCTGTGGAATAGATGCAATGATAAAATCCACTATTGCTTTGATGATGACCGGTAAGGCAGAAGTAAGCTGAGGTATTGCCTCTACCAATCCCTGTGCTAACCCTATAATCAACTGCAAAGCGGCATCCAAAATGAGTGGTAGGTTATCCATCAATCCTTGGACAATCTGCATAACTGCAGAAACTGCCGCAGGGATGAGTTGTGGTAACGCTATGCCGATTCCCTCCACAAGTGCTGTTACTAATTCAATTGCTGCATTTATCAGCAGTGGAAGGTTATCAATTAATGCACCGACAATCGTCATTAGAGCACTTACCGCAGCTGGAATAAGTTCGGGTAAAAGGCTCAAAATTGTTTCCAGTACTTGCGCGAATATATTTGTAACTAATTCAAGAAGCATTGGAAGCAAGTCTGCAACCGCTGCTAATATTGCGCCCGTCGCTGTTGGTAATGCGGCTACGATATTTTCTAAAACCGGTACAATATTAGTGACAACCGCCTCGAAAGCATCAACAAGATTCTCAGTCAGATTCGTCATATCAGCATTGGCATTACCGAGTCCAGCTGTAAATGAACCAAGTGCGGCCTGTAGTAACCCAATAGAACCGGAGATTGTCTCTGTTGATTCTTTTGCAAAGTTACCTGCATACTGCTCTGTGTTCTCAAAGAACATTTGCATTGCTACTTCGGCTTTTTCCGCTTGTGTTGCAGTATTCCAAGTGAAATCCAGACCCTTTGCGAGAGCATAGGCTTCGATGTTTGTAGCGTTCATCGCAACACCTAAGTTATCCATCATATCAAAGTTACCCTTTGCCGCCCCAGTGACTGCCTCCAATGCCGAGGACATATCAATACCCATAACAGATGCCATGTCTGCCGCACGTTGCATGGCCTTTTCAGTTAGCTCAAGACTTCTCTGTTGCTGTATACCAGAACCTTGGAATAACGCGCCCATTTTGTTGGCAGTTGCAAGGTACTCACTTTGGGAAACACCTAGATTTTTATAGGCTTCCTCACCAGTTTTCTGAATCGATGCAGCATATGCTCCAAAAACCGCCTCCGATCCACCTAGGTTTTGTTCTAATTCTCCGAACTGAGTAACTACCTCTTTACCTAACTTAATAGCCGCGGCTCCAGCGGCAACGGCAACCGCACCCATCGCCACACCAATTCCCTTGAGTACACCGCCAAGCTTTTCAAACCTGCCACCAGCATCCTCTGCACTTTTACCTGAATCCTCTAACTCTTCACCGAGATTATCCGCTTCAATTGTAGACTCCTCAAGTTCACGTTCCATAAGGTTCAGTTCTGCCTGAGCCCTATTTAATTGTATCTGCCAGTTTTGGGTACGACGGTCATTTTCACCGAAAGAGGAGGAGGCATTATCAAGGGCAGCCTTAAGGGTAGAAATCTTTTCTTTCTGTGCGTCAATTTCTTTATTTAAAACGGCATTTCGAGCCGTAATCGATTGAATGGATTTATCGTTTTTATCAAATTGACTGGTTACAAGGGCCATTTCACTACCTAGTACCTTAAATGATTGATTGATTTCGGAGAGTGCCTTCTTAAATTCTCGCTCACCCTCGACACCTATTTTTAATCCAAAATTATCCGCCATACCTTCACCTCCTCCTATATGCCTAGTGGGATAATATCGTCAATGGTCTGAGTTTTCTTTGGCTTTTCAATGCCATGCCACTGCTTATGGCAAGCCCATAAATCAAAAAACAGTCCAATTGGCAGAAGCCAGAATTCCTCTGCCTCCATGCCCATCTGGACTGTTCCATAATAAAGAAGCCGGGTAAAGACCTCAGCGTCCGTTACCCGACTTCCACGTTTTTTGGAGTTTCCTCCTCACTTTCCACATTTCTCTTTGTACCTTTGAACATTGCCTCGGTAATTGCAGTTTTATATGCCGCTAAGTCAAGCGGTGAAGTAAGAAGCTCCACTTCTTCCTCTGTAAGCAATTCTTCTGGTGCGTTCTTATTCTTAAGATTACGAATCAAAATGGACTGGTTTGCAAGCAATGTAATTAGCCAAACAATCTCGTCCAGTGCCATCTCGAAGTTTTCTGATTTCATCAGCTTTTCTCCAAGGTTTTCAAGACCACCGTAACGACCCGCAATGGCCTTTGTTGCACGTGTAGTTAAAACCAGTTCATACTCTTTGTCACCTATGTTGATTGAGGCACTTCTATCATTATCCATGATTTCCCCTCCTATGGTTCAGGTGTATATACAGGTTCATAGACCTCTGTGAACCAACCTGTTATGGTGGTCGATGAAACACCAGGATCACCTTCTGTAACTTCCGCTTTCCATGGGTGCTTGCCCAATCCATCCAGCTTATTTCTACGCATAACGGTTCCCTCAATGGTGGGTGTAGAAAAGGTAATGGAATCAGCCTTTGTCTGCAAGTTGGTTGCTGGTAGTCCAAACTTAACGCGATACAACCAAAAATAGCGGTATGTTCCATTAGCCCTTTGCGCACGAAACCCAACTGCAACGGGTGTACCCACGTTTTCACTGGCTGAGATTAATACTCCGTTATCATCTGTAGAAGCACCAGTTAAATCCGCTGCGACTGTCGGACCAATGTCGTCTACACCGAGAGTGAGAGTACCACTGTTAAAATCTTTCACAACCTCAGCCGCTCCGTCGTCAGCATACAGAATTGCTTCCACCAGTTCTACCGAGAGTTCAGCAGTGATGGCTTTTGCAAGTACAGAAGGTTGGGCATAAGTTTCCTCACCGTTAGCGTCCTCGGTTATTTTTGAATAGTACAGTCTATCAAGACCGATCGTTGCCATGTGTTATTCCTCCAATCTATAGTTTTTAGCCACATCGATGGCGTAATGATGATATCCAGTATCATCCTCGTGACCGATATATCTTCGTTCGGTCACAGTAAACTCTGCATTTATTAAAGAAGTTGTGAGCTGTCTTTTCCGCCTTAGATAGTTATTTTTAGAGAACAGTGATATCCTCGCTTCCTGCACATCAAAGCCTGGACGGTTATCCGCATGAACTTCAAAAATATCCGAAAGAGGGAGAATCACGACATACTCATCTGGTGCCAAACCTGAAAAAACCCCGGTTTCCACGGGAAGCGGTATAGTGGAAACAAGGGTATTCAATTCCTCTAAAATATTCATATTTTCTCGATCTCCTCCTCCAGCTTGGCGACCATTGCGTTGATGCAAGGTTTCCTGGATGTATTCCTCGCAGGCTTTAGGAAGGGTTTTGCAGGCTGACCATGTTTGCCATATTCGATGATGCTGGCAAGTTTAGCATTGCTCTCACCGTCAGATCGCGGCTCAGCAAAGCCAACTTTTACATTGAAGTTACCGTTTCTATCCTGCTTTGCACTCGAGAGTCCTAATGAAGATAGCAGCTCGCCCGTACTTTTAGATGGATATTTCGTGCCATTGCCTACCACCTTACTTAGATTTCCCTTGACTTTATCCAGCACCACTTCACCGCCAACTTCCAAAACCTTAGGAAGAATCACATCGGTCTGGTCAGCTAATCGGGATACCTTTAAAAGGAATTCTTCTGGCATCTTTATATTCGCTTTTGCCATATCCATCACCTCACAGTTGGTTCTAGCTTTTCGGCTAAAACCTCGACATACATACCTCGATTTCTTACATCCTCAACACTTAAAATTTGATATCTGCCATCATCGCAGACGATAACCATTTCATTGGTCACCTTAAGTCCGAAGATTTTTCTAAACCTGAATAGGGAAGTTGCAGATGAAAATGATGCCATATTCGTCCATCGCTCACTGCCATGCCGATCTTCCTTGTAAGCAAGTACACTTGCGAGTATGTTGTCATCTTTTGTGGCGAAGCCTTCCTTATCCTTTGTGGGTATCGTGCAAATGATATCGATAAAGGTGTTCATCTTCCCAAAGCTCATGCTAAACACCCCACTCTCTATCAAGTCGTAAAAGCAAGTTCACTGTATTCCATACTTGTTGCCCCGCCTGTACACTATCAGCAAAGAAACCTGCCGTCGAGCCATCCCTGCTTTCATAGAAATGGCTCGATAACATAATCACTGCCTGTTCTGTTGTTGGAGGCATGGCATGGGTTTCATAATAGTTTTCAGGAACATGCTGATAGCTCTGTGCATATGAGACTGCCGCAGTGATAAATCCAATAAGGAGGGCATCATCTTGGTCATGCGCCAAAATTAAGTTTGCCTTAACTTTAGGCAAAAGATTGTCTGCCACTGCCATACCACCAACCCCCTTTACATTCCACCTTAGTCCGTCTCCATAAGCCCCGCTGCCTTTAGTTTGGCAAGCAGAGCATTGAAGTCCGTAACTAGACCAGCAACATCGGTGGCGGTGCTGTCTGCCTGGTTTTCAGCAACAGGAAGCCCCATAACCGAGGCCCCTTCTTTAATTTCTAAAACACCTCCGATGACAGTTTTTTCTCCGCCTTGTTCGGTATAATTCTTCGTGTTATAACTCATAAAGCACCCCCGTTACGCTTTCTGTTGGAGTACCTTAACGGCCTCCGGTAAGATAAGCTTTCCATCAACTCGCTGAGTCGCAATAAATCCTACTTGACCTGTAACAGCATAGAGTTCATTTAATCGTTTGAATACGCGTCCTTGACGGTCTGCCACCCAGTAATAACTAAAATCACCGAATACCATAGTCTTTGCACCTGCTTCAATAGTAGGTACATATGATGAGGTGTACAGCGGACGGTTAAGAATCGTATCAGGTGTCCCCGCTTGGACAGAAGGTTGCCATAGGTACTGACCATTACCGTCTTTTAATTTACGGATAGCTTTTATAGTGGCATCATTCATTACGAATACTGCCTTATTTCGATACGGTGCTTTTAAACTGTAGAATAAATCTAATACCTCATCCAAAGTAATGGCAGTGGCACTTGCCGCAGTAACACCAACTTGACCGCCACCAGTAGCATTCAGAATTCCTGTTGGCTTTCCTGTACCGTCACCTATAAAGAAGGCTTCCTCCTCCTTGTTACCAATGCGACGGGCAAATTCTCTTGTGATGTAGCTTTCGAGATTAAACACGGAATCATTTAGCAGTTCCTCAGAGACTTTGATCATCGTTGCTAGTTTATAAGCACCAATCGATACTTGACCGAAGCTGTCATCACTCTCTGGTATAGCTCCCTCTTCATCGATCCAACTTGCAGTGCCTTTGCTTGCAACAACAGGAATCTTGCGGTCACCAGAAGATGTAGTGATTACATTGGCCAACCTACGGAAGATATTTTCTTCCTCTAGGGCTTCTACAAGCGTATGCTCAAACTCATCTGGCACGAGGAATCCGCCTTCGGAATCAGTGCCAATCTTTAAAGCGTTCCTTACTTCATAGCTGACATTGTCACGCATCGCATTCCAGAAAGCTTTTTTGTATTCAGCACTTGCGCGACCAGTCTTTTCCTCTCCAGTTCTAGTAGGTTCGTTCGTAATTGGGTTACTGGTTGCTTTCGACAGTTCCAAGTCGATAGATGCTTGACGTTCTAAACGCTCAATTTCCTTACCAAGAGCCACCACATCGGCTTCCATTTTTTCATAGGTTGTCGTGTCCTCAGCGGATAACAGTCCATCGCCGCCACGTTTTGAATCAAGGAATGCCTTTGCTGCGTCCCATGCTTTAGCGCGTTTCTCACGCAATTCAAGAATTTTACTCATCGTTATTTCCTCCTTTAAATTAGTGCGAAATTAAAGAAAGCCGCTTATCGAGCGACTCAATGGGTGTACCTGTTTTCTGTTTTGGTTGTTTTGGAAGTTTGTTGATAAGCGAGTTAGTAACCGCCATCCTGCTAAAAATAAGACTATCTGTCAAATCTGGTGTTTCACTTTCCATGAACATGATCTTATCTGCAAAACCAAGTTCAATAGCCTTATTTGCATTCATCCATGATTCTGCATCCATCAGATGGGAGAGTTTTGTTCGGGAAAGACCCGTTTTTAACTCATAGGCATTAATAATACTTTCCTTGACCTCATCTAATAGAGCCTTTGCTCGAAGCATTTCCTCACTGTCACCGATCGCAATCGTTGATGGGTTATGAATCATTAGCATGGAAACTGGGGACATATATACATCTCCACCCGCCATTGCAATAACGGAAGCCGCACTTGCCGCAAGCCCATCAATCTTTACAGTGACTTTTCCGGTATACTCCATCAGCATGTTATAAATCTGGGCTGCTGCAAACACATCCCCGCCAGGGGAATTAATCCACACCGTAATATCGCCGGTGCCTGCCAGCAATTCATCTTTAAAAATCTTAGGTGTAACCTCATCGCCCCACCACGTTTCTTCGGATATCACTCCGTTTAAATAGAGGGTACGTTCTTCATCAGAATCTCGCACCCAGTTCCAGAACTTCCTCATTTACTGACCTCCTTCGGTTTTGGCAAACGCGCCTGCGTCAGCCAGTTTTGTCATATTTCCGTTAACCAGATATAAATCGCCGCCTTCCTCAGCTGGTATGCGGTTCATATCCTCCAGTTCACGGATATCGTTGGCTGACATCCAGCCATTTTGCCGACCTGTAGCGTAGCCATTCATACGACTTTGGTAATCACCACGTAGCAGACCGTCCAAATTAAACTTGATAAACAGTGAAGTTTTCTCAGAAGGCAAAATAAGCGATTGCTGGAGACTTTGTTCCCATCGCACCACCCAAGGATCGAGGGTGTATTTTACAAACTCCAAAGACTGTTGCTCAATATTGGAGAAACTGGATTTCTCTAAATCTCCCACCATATGGGGCGGTACTCGGAAAATCCTCGCAATCTCATTAATTTGGAATTTCCGTGTTTCTAGGAATTGTGCCTGTTCAGGCGGGATACCAATGGCTTGGAACTTCATGCCCTCTTCCAACACAGCAATTTTGTGAGCATTGCCTGTGCCTTGGTAGGCACTATTCCAACTATCCTTGACCCTCTGTATATCTTTGATTACTCCTGGGTGTTCCAGCACACCTCCGGGATTAGCACCATTGGCAAAGAATGCCGCACCGTACTCTTCAGTAGCAAGTGACATACCGATTGCATTTTTCGCCATAGCGATTGGGCTATAGCCAATGAGTCCATCAAAACCTAAGCCAGGTATGTGTAGAACTTCATCTTTACGGAGTGTGACATAGCCACCTTTTGGGTTTAGGCCACTTTCATCAGTATCACGATAGTAGGTATAGACCAGCTCTCCGTTTGTTGCTCGACTAACTTCCATCTTGTTAGGAAGTAGGGGATAAAGTGCAACTGCCTGCCCACGACCGTTTCTGACCACCTGTGCATAGGCATTGCCCCAAAGCAAAAGATGACTCATCAGTGTTTCTCGAAACACGAATGAAGTCATCTCTGGATTTGGTTCATCATGAAGAAGGTAATACAGCGGGTGAAAAGGAATCTTTTCTTTACCTCCATCAGAACGATATCTATATACATGGAGTGGCAGTCCTGCAATCGCTTCAGCTAGTATCCTTACGCAGGCATACACTGCTGTTGCTTGCATTGCAGTACGCTCGTTCACTGTTTTGCCAGATGACGTACCACCAAACAGGAAGGAAAATGCACTACCCACACGGTTTTGCGGTTTGTCCCTTGACCGAAACAGTCCTTTTATTAGATTCATAGGCGTCACCTCCGAATATAAACATTGTGCTAACCATTAAGGTTCAAAAGACAATCAAACCTCTCTCGTCATACACCGAATCTCCACTATTACCTGAGCCACAGCGTATAGCACGATCAAGTGCCATGATAGTTGCTACCGCCCCATCTATTTTTTCTGTGCTTTTTTCCTTGTCCGGCTTCACGTTGCCTGCCGGATCAGTTTTTATAAAGATGTTGTCCATCATCCAACGAAGTACTGGATGCCCACCGTGCGCTATTCTTTCTTCTAATGTCAATTTCATCAGTTCTTTGGTTGGTGGTGACATATCTTTAAAGCCTTGACCGAAAGGAACGACAGTAAAGCCTAATCCTTCAAGGTTCTGAACCATTTGAACAGCTCCCCAACGGTCAAAAGCAATCTCTCGAATGTTATACTTTTCTCCAAGTTCCTCAATAAACCGCTCAATGTAGCCGTAATGTACTACATTGCCTTCTGTAGTTAGAATATACCCTTGCTTCTCCCAAAGATCGTATTGCACATGGTCTCTTCGGACTCGGAGGTCAATGTTGTCCTCTGGCATCCAAAAATACGGAAGAACAACGTATTTATCTGTTTCATCCTCCGGTGGAAACACCAACACAAAGGCTGTAATGTCTGTTGTAGAAGATAGGTCAAGACCTCCATAACATACCCGCCCTTCAAGACTTTCTGGAATAACTGGAAATGCACAGGCATCCCATTTTGCCATTGGCATCCAACGGACAGACTGTTTAACCCATTGATTCAAGCGCAATTGCCGGAAGCTATTTTCCTCAGCTGGGTTCTGCTTTGCACTTTCACAAGCTGCCCTTACCTTGTCAATCCCCACCGTAATTCCCAAGCTTGGATTTGCTTTCTTCCACACTTTTGGATCTGTCCAATCATCCTCTTCTTTAGCACCATAGATTACGGGGTAAAAGGTAGGATCGTATTTTCTGCCCTCAATAATATCAACCGCTTTTTGGTGTGTTTCGTAGCAGATACTTTGAGTATCCGTTCCCGCTGTGGTGATAAGAAAATACAGCGGTTGGGTCCTTGCATCCCCAGATCCTTTCGTCATAACATCAAATAGTTTCCGATTTGGCTGAGTATGAAGTTCATCAAAAACAACACCATGTATATTGAAGCCGTGTTTGGAGTAGGCTTCAGCCGACAATACCTGATAGAAGCTGTTGGTCGGCAGGTACACCAATCGCTTAGTTGAAGCAAGCAACTTTACTCGTTTATTCAGCGCTGGACACATCCGCACCATATCGGCTGCTACTTCAAATACAATTGATGCCTGCTGGCGGTCAGCGGCACAACCGTACACCTCTGCCCGTTCTTCACCATCACCGCAAGTGAGGAGAAGCGCAATTGCTGCGGCAAGCTCGCTTTTTCCCATCTTTTTAGGTATCTCTACATAAGCAGTGTTAAACTGCCGATATCCATCTGGCTTTAAAATTCCGAATAAATCACGGATTATTTGCTCCTGCCAATCGATAAGTTCAAAAGGCTTACCTGCCCATAAACCTTTCGTATGGGAGAGTGCTTCGATAAAAGCTACAGCGTAATCAGCAGCATCCTTATCGTAATATGACCCATCAGCTATAAAGGCGGTCGGCTTATATTTCTTCAGTTTCCGCATAAACACCGCCCCTTTTATGAAAAAGGACAAAAGAAAAGAGCCTCAATCCTATAGATGAAGCCCTTCTCCTTATCCTAGTTAAATTTTATTTACTTCTTTTCATCCACTTCCCCCGTCAGTATGAAATGAGCATATTCCGTTTTATGGTCTATTAAATAGACTACCAATTCATAAAACCCTCGTTCATTTGCTTCATACTGGACTCGGTTTGCATCAAACATATTTGTGACTCCACTTTCTCGGATGGAAAGGATTTGTTCTTTGATTATCTCATTCATGTTTACTCTTCGATTCTCTTGCATAAATCCTCACCAAAGGCCACTCCAAGGGAACCACCGGAATCCCAACTGACGTGAATCGTTCCTATGTCATCAACACTAGTAACCGTACCTTTCGCTCCAGGCTGAAGTTTGGTATAGGGGTCGTTCATTTTAAGTAGCATGACACGAGTTCCTGGAGTGTAATAGCTTCTAAGTTGCTTTAACATTTCTGGGTGAATGCTATTCATTGTTCACTCACCTCCTGCTTGGCCGTTCCGCTTTTGAAAGCGGAGCTACCTGAAAGCTTGGATAGAAGAATCTTTCGTTCCATCTTATATTCTGAACCGATAAAACCAAGCCTTAGAAGGAAGCAACGGAAAGCGTATTTTTCATTCTCTACTGATTTCTCGGTGGAGTTGACACGGGTCTGTTTTTTCGCCATTTCGCAAAGTGCCGTGACAAAATGGGTGTATGCCTTAACCTCCTCTGAGGAGCACTCACCTTGAAACCAAGGGAATGCTACAAATTCCTCATTTACAATGATGGGAATGGAATCCGTATCAAGTGCTTTCTTTATAAGAGCCGCTTTGCTCTCTACCAATCCTTTTAGGTTCTCGAGTGCCGTGTCGGTAAAATCTGCCCGTGGCATTTGAATTATCAGATTGATAGATTCTTCCGTTTCATTTGCTTCTGCTTTGGGAGGTGGTGTGTCAAATTCTTCTGAAATTGCTTTGAGGTCGTAAAGTCCTAATAGATCATCGACCAATTCCTTATTATCTGGTCCGCTTAGAACTCCGTTTTTGTTAACATTGTAGTCTGCCACCTCATATGCAAATGTAGGTGCTCCGAGATATTTTACAGGGGCATTTAGTTCTTGGCTGATCGCATTAACTAGTTCCTTTCTTTTTGGTCCTGTAACATTATAGTTAATCTGCATTTTCATACCGCCTTTCTATTTTCGGTACGTACATATATCACTCTAAAAGCTGTTATTATCAAGTCATTTAGAGCATCTTTCTGTAGAAAATACTGTTTCATTAATCGGCGGTATTTTGTGTAGATAACACAATGCCAGTCAGCACAAAACAAACGCATGGAAGTGCTACGCCATTACCCCACATTTTGTATTCAGCTGCATCGGAATGAGGATTGTTAAGCCATTTTATAATCTGATTTCTTGTTTTTGGCCTTTTGCTTTTACCTATAGTTTTGCGGTGAGTTTCCCAAACCTCCGTCCAGAATGAGATTTCATCTTCTGTAGGATTTTCCGTACCAAGATCATCGCACCAATTATCGGGAAAACCTTGCAATCTTGCACATTCCGTTGGTGTAAGCCTTCGAACAATATAGTCCGGCTCAACCAATCCGTTTTGATAGCCTGGATTGGTGCCATTGATAATCGTATTTGATGTACCGTCCTGTCTGTAGCATTGACTTTCAGCTTTCATCTGCGGATAAAATGAAGCTGGGTGTGCCACTGCTCCAGGACCTTTTGCTGTGAGCGTAGGTTGCTGTTCTTCATCTACAGTAGGTTTATATAGAGCATTCCTTCCTTGATTAAAAGCCGCCCTATCAATACCGTAAGAAGGCTGAGTCACAACAGGGGCATCCTTATAATCTCTCGACAATAGAGTAGGTGCTTTATCTTCTTCAACCTGTGCATAGGCTCCGGTAGTCATGGCATAGGCAACAGCGTGACGATCAGCGGTATTAAGCGTAAAAGAAACATCTTCATCTATACCGCTTCCTTGGGGGCCGTTTTTATCCTCTCTTCCAATCATCGAGCCTTGCAGAGCAACCACTGCAATACCACCTTGATTACATCCTGGATTTCCTCCATTGGCATCAATGGTTCGAGATGTATCCGCTTCATATATACCGCTATGTGGATTGCTAGACTGCATGGAATTACTTTTATCAGAGCAGATGCCATATGCGGTAGGCACAAAAACGGTTTGATCATTATTGCATCCAAGAGTTGCAGACTTATCATCTTGTATCAATGCACCCTTACCACCGCCTTCAGAGCCGGAGCGGATTTTTAACGTTTTAGGAGTGTTCATAACAAGGGGGACATTCCCTCCACCAGTTCCCATCCGAGAGGTTAGCGTCTGTACTTTATTATCCTCCGAGAGTTTTACTCGACTATCAGTTGGATGATTTTCTATTACAACAGCCGTTTGATTATCTCCCATGCTTGCACGAAGTGATCCACTTAAATCTTCATCTGTATGACCACCAACTCGAGAAGCAGCCCCCGGTTCAAAGGACATGACTGTACCTGGAACAACACCTGCTCTAAGGGTAGGGGAGCGTTCTTCCTCATATCCTACACTTCTACTCTTGGCACTGTGTTCGGTACAAAACCCGCTTGACTGCATTACGCAAGGCTGATGCCCGTGTTCCTCTGCTCGAAGCGTTGCAGTAATATCTTTAGAAACAGACATCACTCTTCCGCCTTGGTCATTTATGCCAGTTATGCTATCGCCTGTTTTTCCAGTGCAGTTTTTAGCATTGTCGGCAGTTCTTTGCCACGGGCTGCCGCTCGGCGTAAAATTCCTTGGCATGCCTTCGGACTCAAATAGTATTTCTCCGGCACATCTGTCTGCAAAATCTGCGACAAGGTAGATTCTACGACGACGTTGGGGGACTCCGAAATATTGTGCATCGATAGTTCGGTAAGCCACACTCCATCCGGCTCCCATATAGATGTCTGCGTAAGGCCATCGTCCTTTTTCAGGTAAAGGCACCGAGGTATTCGGTTCTTTGACACCGATGACCGTTTCGAGGACTGCCTTGAAGTCTTCTCCTTTATTCGATGAGAATGCGCCAGGGACATTTTCCCAGACTGCATACCTTGGATATTGTCCATTGGTCTTACACCTCATTTCTTTAATAATTCGGATCGCTTCATAAAAAAGGACGGATTGCTCTCCGTCCAGACCAGCTCTTTTACCCGCCACACTCATATCCGTGCAGGGAGAGCCAAAGGTTATAATATCTACAGGCGGAAGCTCCGCACCATTCAATTTGTTGATATCCCCATAATGCTTCATCTGAGGGATGCGTTTGGTCGTAACCCGTATAGGAAACGGCTCAATTTCAGATGCCCATAACGGTTCGATGCCACAAAGCAAACCACCTAAAGGAAAACCACCACTGCCATCAAAGAGTGAACCGAGTGTCAATTTACTCATCCTCATTCACCTCCGGCAGGTCACAATATCTGAATTTCGAACCATCTCTTAATAGAAATACACCATCAGAATTTCCCACTTGCTCTATATACCTTTTTACAATGACATCACAGTACTTTTCATCCAGTTCAATGGTGTAACAGATTCTATCTGTTTGCTCACAGGCAATCAGTGTACTTCCTGAACCACCGAAGGGATCGAGCACAATGCAGTTACTAAGGCTTGAGTTCATAATGGGATATGCCACAAGTGCCACGGGTTTCATGGTTGGGTGGTCGCTGTTTTTCTTCGGTTTCTCAAACTCCCAGATGGTGGTCTGCTTACGGTCTGAATACCAGAGATGCTTGCCTTTCTTTTTCCAACCGAAAAGAACCGGTTCATGCTGCCACTGGTAAGGAGAGCGTCCAAGAACAAGGGACTGCTTTTTCCATATACAAGTACCGGAAAGATAAAATCCTGCATCGGAGAATGCTCTTCTAAAATTTAGTCCTTCCGTATCAGCATGGAATACATAAATAGAAGCGTCCTTTGCCATCACTGCTTCGGTGTTCTGAAATGCCGCAAGCAGAAAATCATAGAACGCTTCATTAGCCATATTGTCATTTTTGATTTTTCCGGCAGTGCCTTCATAGTTGACGTTATATGGAGGGTCCGTAACTACTAGATTGGCAGCTTTCCCATCCATCAAGACATCAAAGGTGTCTTTCTTTGTACTGTCTCCGCAGACTAATCGATGCTGTCCAAGTATCCAAACATCCCCTAAATGCGAAACAGCGGGCTTTTTCAGCTCGCTGTCCACATCGAAATCATCTTCTTTTATATTATCTTTAAGGGAATCTTTGAAAAGATCCTCCAACTCTCCTGGGTCAAATCCTGTTAGAGAAACATCAAAATCAGAAGCATTTAGGTCTGTAATGAGAAGTGCCAGTTTATCTTTATCCCAATCACCACTTATTTTATTTAGTGCAATGTTTAGAGCCTTTTCCTTTTGCTCGTCCATTTCAACAACTACGCATTCTATCTCATCTATACCCATACTCAGCAGAACTTTTAAACGCTGATGCCCTCCGATGACTCTGCCTGTGGTCGTATTCCATATAACGGGTTCTACATATCCAAACTCCTCAAGGGAGCGTTTAAGTTTCTCATATTCCGGATCACCCGGTTTTAAATCCTTCCTTGGGTTATATTCAGCGGGGATGAGTTGTTTCGTTTTAATCTTCTCTATCAACATGCTTTTCCACCGCCTTTCTAAATTCACTGTATTTATTTACATCCTCCCACGGGAACAGACAACTATTAAAATGACCATAAGCCGCTGTGTCAGAGTAAATCACATTTCTAAGACGTAGCTTTTCAATGATGGCCGCAGGTCTTAAGTTGAAAGTCTCCTGGGCAGCAAGAGTTAATATTTCATCAGAAACAGTGCCAGTGCCAAGGGTATTTACAGTAAAGGCTACTGGGTTTGCCTTACCAATGGCATAGGAAATACTAACTTCACATTTCTTGGCATAACCACACCAAACGATATGCTTGGCAATATACCGTGCCATGTAAGCACCGCTTCGGTCAACTTTTGTTGGGTCTTTACCACAAAGAGCACCACCTCCATGAGATGCAAGCCCTCCATAGGTATCAACCATGATTTTTCTACCGGTCAAACCCGTATCGGCAGCGGGACCACCAAGAACAAACTGACCAGATGGATTGATGAGAAGTTCTGTTTCATCATCAAAAGGAAAATCCTCAAAGCATTGCCATAAGACATTGTTAAGGATATCTACCTTAATTTCTTCCTGTGTTTTATTCTTATCATGCTGTACCGATATCACGATCGTCTTTATTCTCACTGGAGTGTCATCTTCATATTCCACCGTTACCTGTGCTTTACCATCGGGAAGAATCCCTTTGATCAGCTTTCCTTTGCGACAATCATCCAGTCTCTTTACGATTCTGTGGGATAGCACAAGGGGTAGGGGAAGCATTTCTCTTGTTTCCTTTGTAGCATAGCCGTACATAGTGCCCTGGTCTCCGGCACCTATCGAACCGTACTGTTCGTTTATACCATTTCGTGCTTCCAGCGCGTTATTCACACCAGCCGCAATATCTACACTTTGATTATGTACATATACATAAATCAAAAATTTTAGAGGATTGTATCCAATCTCTTTTAGGACATTTCTAACAATGTATCGGATGTCGATTTTCTCGCTGCAGGAGATCCCCCCCGCCACGATAATTTTCCCCTTAGTTGCCATTACCTCACAAGCTACCCTTGATGCCCTATCTTTACGTAAGCAAGCTTCCAAAATGCTATCTGCTATGATGTCGCATAGTTTGTCAGGATGTCCAGCACATACACTTTCTGCTGTTAAATATCTTTTACTCATTACATCATATCTCCTCATCTTTATTTTCCTCTGCGGGCAGATAGCAGTCGCTCCATCACATCGTCCTGTGGGTTTAAACCAGAATATTCTGTAGCACAATTCTCTCTAACGATTTGATATATCTCCATCCACAGTCTGTTTGTTTGACTCATAAAGTTCTGGCTCATCGCTACATAAGGACTTTGAATAGCATTGCCGGTAGTTGGATGCTTGGCAAGAAAGCCAAACTCAGTTACCGCCTCCTCACACTGTATCCATCTGGCCGCACTCATGGCATATCGTTCTAGAAGCTGTGGGAGCACCAAATGGGCACAGCCTCGCTCCTCAAGCCATTTCCAAGTAATTTCATAAATCTCGCTGGCTACTAGGGTTTTCCCGTCCTTTTGCACCGCTGAGAGCATGGCCCTTGGCTTTGGCATTTCCTGCCCCTTTAAATCAGCGGTATTTTGGAAGTCAATGATTTCTAGCTTTCTCTTACCTGGATTTCCCTGTGCAATTTTATCAGCAAGTGGTTTTTTCTTTTGACCAGCGCCTATACGGGTGCCGCCTCGATTTGTTCCATCTTTGGCCATTCACTCACCTCTTTTCGTCGATAGGCCTATTACCCCGTTTGAAACCGCGTTTTTTCGCGCGTTACCCCACGCCCGTTACACAAAAGAAAAGCTGTGGAGATTTGACTCCCCCTACCGGGTTCCCCAACGGTCTCCATCTTTTGCAGTGATGGTAGAGTGACAGGAAGTACAAAGGGACATCAGATTGCTTCTATCATGTGTTCCACCTCTTGCAAGAGGAAGAATGTGATGTACCTCGGTTGCTGGGGTCAGCTTTCCTTGTCGTTTACACTCCTCGCAAAGAGGATGAGCCGCAATGTAGCGGTCACGTATTCTCTTCCATGCACGACCATATCGCTTACGGGTTGCTGGATCGCGGTCATACTTTTCATACCTTGCGGCTTCCTTTTTAGCATGTTCTTCACAAAACCGTCTGTCAGTCAGTTCTGGACAACCAGGGTAAGAGCACGGTCGATTAGGTTTCTTTGGCATACTGCACCTCCTTTTGCCCATAGAAAAAGCCCTCGCAGGAGAAATGCTCCCGTGAAGGCTTCTGTTTATTAATATTCCATACTACCATTATATAACTTTCACTACGGACAAACAGTGTCATCGTATGCCAAACTGTGCCACAGTGTGCCAACTTTTATTTAGGTACCTTTAAATGTTGCAAAGCGGATGAATGGAGTCTATGCACGGTTCTCATAGAAACATTAAGATTGACACAGATTTCTTCCCAGTTAAGAAAGTTAATGTATCGGTAGCGAAGAAGTAGCTTCTCATCCACGTTTTCCATCTGGTTAATCGCTTCACGGATATCTGATTTCAGCTTTACTAATCGTTCAACCTCTTGTTGTATTTGTTGCTCCAAATCTACTATTCTAATCACATATTTTTCAAAGGGTGGGTCAGTGCTCTTGGTTCTACTGACTTTCTCCTCAAGCACAGGAGATGAAACACTTCTTGATAAATCCCTTAAGTTTTGTAACTCTTCAAGGTCGGAATTAATTAGTTCATTCAAACGATAAGCCTGCTTTAAGAATTCCTTAGCTGTCATCATCGCACCACCTCCTTTTGTAGCTGTTGAATTAACATATCAGGGTTTAGGGAGGTGAGAACAGTGAACAATCCAGAATGAAAGAAGCACTCCACCTCACGTTTTGTATATAAAGCAGAATCATTGCGAGGGTGTTTTGCTAGTCTTTTCAAAGCAAAACGATAATCTTTGACTGCCTGTAGAATAATGGCGCTTGCCAGTTTTTCAAATGCATCCATCATACAGCATCCCTCGCTTTCCCAAGATTTGCTTTGACCGCATTGATAAGATCGGATTGTGTCTTTTCCTTTCGTTTCAAGGCCCTCATCACATCTTCATCGATTGTGCCTTTAGTAATAATGTGATGAATAACCACTGTCTCACTTTGACCTTGCCTCCAAAGTCTCGCATTGGTTTGCTGATAGAGTTCTAGACTCCAAGTAAGTCCAAACCAGATAAGCGTTGAACCGCCACTTTGTAAGTTCAGACCATGTCCTACTGATGCAGGATGGATAACCGCCACAGAAATATCGCCGTTGTTCCAATCCTTGATATCCTTGGAAGTCTTAATTTCTCTGACATTGAATTTTGCCTTAATACGCTCTAAATCGTGATTATACCAATAGGCAATAAGCACAGGTTTGCCGTTAGCACCTTCAATTAAGTCCTCAAGAGCATCTAGCTTGCGGTCGTGGATAATATGGGGATTTTTATCATCATCATAGATAGCACCGTTTGCCATTTGCAGGAGTTTCCCTGAAAGGACCGCTGCATTCATGGCATCTATTTCTTCATCAGCAAATTCAAGAACCATCTCTTCACGAAAGTGATCATATACTGATTGTTCTTTTTCATATAGATAGACAGGTACTTCATTGATCACGCATTCTGGCATTTTGAGAAAATCTACCGACTTCATGGAAATGGTAATATCTGAAATGAGCCGATATATGGCATCTTCAGCACCTGGCAATGGCTTATATGAAAACACAATCTGCTGATTTCGTTTATCCGGTGTAAAGTAGGAATTGCGGTAGTGTGTTATGTACCTGCCGAGTCTTTTACCCATGTCGAGAATACGAAACTCTGCCCACAAATCCATTAATCCATTACTGGAGGGTGTACCCGTAAGACCCACAATCCGTTTTGCCCTCGGTCTTACTTTTAGTAAACTTTTAAACCTTTTTGCGCCATAGGACTTAAAAGATGATAGTTCATCAATGACCACCATATCGAAATTAAAAGGAATACCGCTTTTGTTTACCAACCAGTCAACATTTTCTCTGTTTATAAGATAGACACTTGCAGGCTTCCTTAGAGCCGCCAATCGCTCCTGCTCTGTACCGATTGCTACCGAAAACTTGAGTCCTTTTAAATGCTCCCACTTATTTATCTCAGCTGGCCAAGTATCCCTAGCTACTCGAAGTGGAGCAATAACCAGAACCTTTCCAACTTCAAAACGATCAAGACATAGGTCAAATATAGCAGTTAGAGTAATGACGCTTTTGCCAAGACCCATTTCTAAAAACACCGCAGCAATGGGATGCTCTAGAATGAAGTTCGTTGCATAGGTCTGATATTTATGAGGATTGTATTTCACCCAGTATCCCTCCAATCTGCTTAACATCATCAATGACATAGCAGGCAAAGCCTAACTTCTGTAATTGCTTTATTCTTCTAATCTGTAACAGGCGAGGTTTCTTTCCCGGAGCCTTTAATTCCACAAAAGCCATCTTCCCATATGGTAAAAGCACTATGCGGTCTGGCATCCCATCTAAACCTGGGCTAACAAACTTCGCAGCAATGCCTCCCATCTTTTTTACCTCAGCCACCAGTTTCTTTTCGATATATTTTTCAAGCATAAATACCTACCTCCCATATAAAAAGCTCGGAACAAGAAAACAACTTTGAACCAATTTTCCTATACGCGCGTGTATGCGTGTATGCACAGGCTACTCTTACTTCTTTTGACTATTTATAAATAAATAGGTTACTTCTTGTTCCACTTGTTCCGAACCGTTGATTTTCCTTATTATTACTAACTTTAGGGAAGGAACTAGTATGGGAACAAGGTAAGGTACAACTTAGCGTTGTTCCTCGACTCGGGAATAAGCTCGTTGCTTTCCGTAGACAGGAAACGTCACAACACCATTCTTGTTCCCGGTGTACTTGTTCCACTCACTGATCTTTCTCATAATGGCACCGATGGCATAAGAATCTGAAGGCTTTAGCATTGAGGCCTCTTTACCGAAACACTCACACCAAATTTCCATATTACAGACAAGGGTTCTTTTTACTGTTCCAACACGGGTGCCGCCGCCAAATTCGCTACCGCCGAGGAAATTTCTACGCTCGTACAAAGACATCGTGTCCCAATCATCCGGCAAGAGCGTATCTAGATAGGTACGAACCAGTCCTTCTCGTTCATCTGTTTCCATCGCATCTGCCTGTTCACTCGTCGCCATAGATACATCATCACCTTCAAGGTAGAGTTTTTCGCCCTTCTCATAAAGCACTAGTGCTTCTGCCCAAATCTGCTGTACTTCCTCTTTGGTCATCTGCCAAGCTTTCTTTTTACCGTTACCGTTAATGCGGACTGGCCAAAATCTGCGGTTGCCCGTGATATCTCGAAGAAATCCACTTTCTGCATTCGTTGAACCTACAATTACACACTGACGGGGATGGCTTTCGACGTTGACCCCATAACTGGCACGGTACTTATCATCCGCCCTTGAAATAAAGGACTTTACAACCTCCACATCCGTCTTACGCATTCCAGCAAGTTCCCCCAGTTCCAGTAACCAATATCCCTGAAGTTTCTCAGCCCCGGATTTATCCTTCATATCTGTAATAGTCAAACTATCTGAAAACCAGTCTCCAGCAAGTTTGGCAAAGAAGGTTGACTTACCAATACCTTGAGGCCCGTTTAAGATTAGAACACTATCAAACTTTGTACCGGGTCTATAAATGCGTGCTACCGCTGCAACCATCGTTTTGCGAATCACCGCTTTTGTGTAGGAATTATCTGTTGCACCGAAATAATCAATGAGCAGATTTTCCACTCGACTAATACCATCCCATTTTGGCAGTGAGTCGAGATACTCCTTAACAGGATGGTAGGCTCGTTCTGACGCTACAGCTAACACAGCATCTTTGGTCTTTGTAGGGGAATAGACTCCGTATTTGCTGCTTAAGTACACCTTAAGAAGTGCATTGTCCGAATCATTCCAACCCGCCTTAAGCTGTCCCCAAGGCAGACCACCTTTGGCATCAATACCATCACGGTGGCAGTTGAAAGCGATATGCTGTAAATCTTCATCATGTCGAATAATCATGACGATGTTGTCCAGCGTGTCTTTTATCCGACCTTGCTTATCCAATTCCAAACCTGTCTGCCAATCCTCATCATTAAACTCCTCTTCAGCCTGTGACTGTCTCTCCTTAGCAAACTCAGCTTTTACCGCTTCATCTTTTATAGCAAACTCGCACATTGCCACAAAAGACGGCATCCTACCAGGAGCCGTAGTCGTGGAAGCTCTATCATCTAAAGAGCCGAATTTATGAATACGAACAAGGTCAAAAGCATTAAGGAGCAGGCCGCTTGCTGGGTCGGTAGCATGGTGGCTGTATGCAAATTTATCATCATAGATAATCACACCCGCACTACTGTCAGCTGGAATATAGTCATAGCGCCCTTCCATAGCAGATGGTGCATAAACGGAACCTAAGAATTTCTCAATTGCTTCATGAACGGAGTAAGCACGACAGAAAGTTCCTACCACACCTTCTTTTAAAAGCGGATCTGCTTGTTCTTTAAGACTGCGATTAATAACCTCAGACTGCCTGCTTGATACTGGCCAAGTTGATGTATCGTGCCAGTTTTCATATTTTGAAAGATAAACATCCGGGTCAAGTAATGCTCCATCCTGCTCTTCGTAGACAAATTCACCATTAGAGGAAGTGGATGGCCAATACATAAGGCGATGTTCTTCATATGTCGTATCATCGAAAAGGTCAATACCGATTTCTTTTGCCACCATACGTCCAACGGCTGCATATTCTTCTTCACCGATCTCACGAGCAAGAGGAACGATAAGCCTGAGTCTTGGATTTTCTGGTGTGTGCTTATGAGTGGAGTAAACGCAACATTTATAATCGAAAAGCATACTGATTTGTTCCCAGATGTCTGGTCTGCCGTAATCCATATCAAGGGTAAGCAAAGAACGGCATAAAACATTGCCCTTCTTTCGCCTTCCTTCTTTTAAGTGTCCTCCAACAAAGCCGCCCACGTCTTTGATATCATCTTGCTGGCCTTTTTTAAGTTTCCGATATTCTTCTACCGTTTCTGTAGTACGTTGGGTTGTCTTTACACGGGAGCAAAAATCCTCCCAGGAGATATCTTTGTTTTTCCATTTCCTATCCATCCGGCTATTGCCCACTGCAATTTTCATAAGCTTTCAACCTCCTCATGCTCCGGATTAAAATACCTGACCGTTTGTCTGCGTTTCTTGGCTACTTCAATTTCCCTCGCCATATCGCTTGAGATGGTATTGCCGAGCACCCACACCTCGGAGCATTTGCACATAAGAACGATGTCCATAAATATGGCAAGTTCACGTTCCTCTGAATTTTCATCATCCATAAACTGCGGAAACATAAGGTGGGGAGCAATTGGGATACAATTACTCTCCAAGGCAAATCTACAAAAGTTACGAGCCTTTTTAACGTTTCCTTCTACATCACCGGAATAGGGAGAACAGATATATACAAGCGGCTTAAAGGCAGATTTTTTCTCTGCCTTTTCCTTTCTCATTATGTTGGTTAGTGCTTCATGGGGAGTTGGGTCATGGTATCCTTCATGGTTAAATTTGTTGATTCCCATTACACACCCTCCATTTCTATCTGAGGCAAAATACCGTCCGCCTTCATAAGTTCGTAAATGAAGAGTCTGCCTTTTTGAGTCCAATATGTATGGACCTTTGTATGCTGTTCACCGTTACTGCCAAGGTAGCTATGTGTCTTAGTACTGGTGTATCCTTTTTCCACATGCTTCTGATATAAAAGCCAGATACCACCTTGCTTAAACTGGACGCCCTTTTTATTAAGATAGCGGTTCATCCAAATAGCTGATTTGCCATAATCTTTGGCAATTGCTGATGTGGAAATGAGGTCTTTGCAATTTAAAACCACATCGTAATAAGAGACTTTCGGTTTCATTTCTGCAATTTGCTGATTCTGAACAGCAACTGTACCTTCAAGCACTTTATTTTGTTTCCTTACTTGTGTTAGCTGTTGATTGGCAATCTGAAGTGCCCTTGCCATGATTGCTTCTGGGGAATTCCATCTTCTTTCTATTTCAAGAAAGTATTGACGGCACTCTTTCCCTTTTGGAGTACGCTGTATCATGCACAGCTCTTTTGCCATGTCAATTGTTAACTGATGGTCAATGCTTGGTCTGCCTCCAGTACTTTCGCTCAAAAATGGGCTAAAGTCTGATCCTTCCTCAAATCCGTACTCACACATTCTTGGAAACCAATCTTTATAAGCGGTCTTTACTTCCAAGGCTTCATGTAAATCACGTCCGAGTACGGTTGGTCGTTGATTTTCATAATTGATTTTTACTAATTCGTCCATACGAATTACCTCCTGCAATATAGTCAGAGAGGAAACCCCTCTACCTAATAGCCACAGGAGGTAATGATTGTTGAGGATTTTGAAAATATTTATTTTAATCTTTTTGATAAAACAGACACTCATAGCCATCAGCACTAAGTAACAGGCCATTTGCCCATGTTGGTGTCCTAGCCATCTGTTCACAAATAGCGGAAAGTGACATTCCCATATCCGCATCGATGATAATTTCATCGTGTACATGAGCCACAATGGAACAATTCTTTAATGTCTGCATGGCATGACACAAAATGTCACGACTGATTGCCTGAACAATATTCTCTACAAATTTTGGGCCGTAGCTTTCGATTCTTTCCCATTTCTTCGTTCCACCGACACCTTCATAAGTAACCGCTTCACCGCCAAACATATTCTCTCCCATACGAGGTTTTACATAGGCAAGCCGTCTGCCAGAAGGAAGAACAATAAAGAGCATCCCGCTTTGATATATAAATTTAATACCGTGTGTCTCTGTAGGAGTTTTTTGCTTAACACAAGTTTTTACTGCCCGGTCAACATCCCACCATAGTTTTGTGATGTTGGGATTAGATTGTCTCCAAGCTGTTACAAGGGGTTGTAGTTCCTCTTCTTCAATTCCCATCTCCAAAGCACCCATTGATTTTAAGGCTCCGACAGAACCTCCGTAACCGAGAGCAAGTTCAGCAATTTTTCCTTTCTGACGAAGATGCCCATTCACACCGTGCTTTTCAACGGGTACATTAAACATCTGAGAGGCACTGGCACAGTAAATGTCACCACCATTTTGAAATACTTCTATTCTCCATTTTTCTCCTGCCAGCCAGGCAATGACACGAGCCTCAATCGCTGAAAAATCCGCCACAATGAACTTCATACCTTCTCGCGGTATAAAAGCAGTACGGATAAGCTCCGACAGTACCTCTGGGATTGAATCATAAAGTAAAGTAAGAGCATCAAAGTTTCCGCTTCGAACTAAAGTACGCGCCTGTTCCAAATCAGGCATATGGTTTTGGGGTAGATTTTGCAACTGAATCAGCCTGCCAGAGAATCTGCCGGTTCTGTTGGCTCCGTAAAACTGAAACATTCCTCTTGCACGACCGTCACTACATACTGCATTCTCCATTGCTGTGTATTTTTTCACCGATGATTTTGCAAGTTGTTGCCGAAGTTCCAAAACAGTGCCTAGTGGTTCAGGTGCTGTCTTTAACATCTCAGCAACCGCTTTTTTACCAAGGGTATCTGTTTCTAGCCCGTTATCGGCAAGCCAGTCTTTCATTTGTTGTACAGAGTTCGGATTCTCTAAATTAGTTATATCCTGCATTAAAGCCGTTAGCTTTTTACGGGAATGTTCATCCATCACAACAGCCTGTTTTACGAAAGCAATGTCAATGGCAATGCCACGATCATTGATTTCCTGGTCGAGATGATATTCCTCCCAGATATTCTCCGGTACTTGAAACTTGGATAATCTCTGTTGTATAGACATCTCGGATTCCACATCGCGAAGGTTATACACTTTAAACCGCTCCCATTTATCCATGTCGTGTTCTGGTAAATTACGAACTCGACCACCATTAGATTTTGTAGGGGAGCAAGGTGTACAGAAATATTTAATAAGGTCTTTACCCTCAGTCAATTTTTGTTTTTCTAAACCTAGAACTGCACCGACTCCCTCCAAAGAAAGAGGTAGTCCCATATATGCTGACCATATCATGGAACATTTCCAGGATGCAGGGTCAAGATAATCTTCAAGGTTAAGCCATTTTGATAGACACACACGCTCAAACATTGCATTGAAAGCCCACTTAGTAACGGAATTATCCATAAGTGCATTTATAATTTCATCTGGTATTTCCTCCCCGCTGGCAAGGTCAACAACTTGTACTTCGCCACCGTCCACCGAATAGCCAAATAGTAGAATTTCAAAATCATCACTCTCGGCATAACGGTAAACTCCAGACTTTTGAAGATTGGCACTACTAAATGTTTCAATATCAATAGAAATAGAATTCATGTATTATCCCTCTTTCCAATGCAAACGAGGTGGCAGAAGAACAACCTCCACCACCTCGTCTGTATTTATTCTTTATGCTAGAAAATCATCATCTTCAATAGTTGTGAAGTCATCAGCTGCATTGGTTCTTCCGCCTAAAGGCTCTCCATCGCTTATCTTCTGGATGTTGCCAAGTCCACATGCTACACCCTTATTGCCATTAGAGTTAAAAGCATAGAAATTCAGGGATACTCTTGCATAACAACCACTGTAAACCTCGTTACGATCCAAGATAGGTCTGACTGCTTTATCTACTATTTGGGGTGGAGTCTTGCTGTTGGCATTTACAAAGTAATGTCCTTTGTAAGCCTCGTCATCACGTTCTACATCACCATCACGAAGTGGCAGTTTGATAGCCGCCTTATTCGGCTTTTTACCACCAAACTTTGCAATGCCCTCTTCAATGGCTGCATCTACTGCTGCATTGATAGCATTGATAGTTTCCTTATCTGTTTTGGGAATCAATACAGATACGCTGTACTTTTCCGCTCCGCCATTGATGGATACGGGTTCCCAGCCGTGAAAATAGCTAAGACGTGTGTTGACGCTTGTAACAACCTTCGTTCTGTTTTGATTATTCATATTCCTATTCCTCCGTTATCTCGTTAAATTCGTTTTTTACATTTGATATATTCATAGCTGGCCGCTTATCCGAAAGTGGAACCAGCGTTGGCTTACCTGGTGGTTTATGTATGAGACCACCGAGGATTTCTTGAAATTTCGACTTACCCATCAGCTTCTGCATTTCCGTAAGGGTAATGAGACTCTGACGGTAAATATCTTTATAGCCGTTTGCCTTGGCTGCTTCAGCCACAGCCTCTTCGTCCTTATATTTACGGATAGACCTACCCTCAACTACCTTAAAACCGTGCCACTCTTTCCCGTGATTAACGGCGGCATCCGTAGCATAAGAAATGATTTCATTTGCCCACTTTGTAAGGTCGGACAATTTAGAGAGAACTTCCTCAATTTCAGAATCTGTAAGCAGGGGTGGCAGTTTAAATTCCATCTGTGCTAATTTCAGCTTTTCTTCTGCTCTTGCACGGCATTTAACAGCCGCTCGGCAGAATGTACACCATTCACCTGGAAGGTAGTCACCTTCGCCTTCATAGGCCTTTTTCGCCTTTGGCTTCAGCTCGTTTTCTGCCCAGTCTTTTAATTCCTTTACCGGGATTGTCCATGTACTGACATTTTCCCTGCGGGGTTGGAAGATGGTCATGGAAACCTCCTCGATATCATACAGGCTATCGTAGATTTCCAAAGCACCAAGGGCATACAATTTCATCTGCGGATTATCCACCGCATCTACTAACACACCCATGCCATACTTAAAATCGATAATATGAAGCTTTTTATCGCCAATGATGATGCAGTCACCAGTTCCGAACCCCTGTGGTACATAGCAGGAAAAATCAAGACGTTGTTCAATAAGTATTAACGGGTCCGTACAGCTTTGTTTTGCCAGTTCAAACTGCTCCATTACAAATTCCACATAAGCATCGCTGTGTTCTTCCATCTCATCGTTGTTATAAGTTGAAACAGGACGCTTACTTCTCATGTGAAGTGCTTTTTTAAGTTTATGTTCACAAAGAGCATGGGCGGCGGTGCCTTCAGCAGCTGCATTGGATTCGTTATTTTCAAATTCTAGTTCCAATCTTGCAGATGGAAGGCAATTCAGCCACCTATGGGACCCCGATGCGGAAAGTACTGCGTGATCACTCATTCCCTAGTACCTCCGCATCTTTCAACATATCTGCATAATGTTTCGGGTCAACTTCGCTTAATTTAGAGCCACCGTATTTTTGGATGATTTCTCTCACTTGGGCAGTAAGACCGGCTTGACTCTTTTCAGCGAGTTTTGCTCTTACTTCCTCTAGAGTGATCTCCTTTTTCTTTGGCGCAGGTTCTTTTACAGGTGAAGTCGGCTCTTTTGCTTCGACAGGTTCATTGCCCGCCATTGCATCGGCAACCGCTTGTATGCTGTCTGCCAAAGAGCGCATATCTGAAACCACATCAAGAAGTAGTTTGATTTTGCTCATGGTTTAATCCTCCCTCCTTAATCTCACTAATGGCGAGTTCCTGTACGGTGTCACCCGGAACAAGGATAGTCAGTTTCTGCTTATCACCAAGTAAGAAACGGAGGAAACGCTCCCTTATGGTGACATTACGACAGGAAACAATCCCGCCAGATTGTGGAGTTTTTGAAACACTGATTTTTAAGTTGTGTTTCATGTTCTTCACCTCTTTCCGAAAGCGTTTATTTGCTGCCCTCTATCTATTAGCCGTGGCAAGAGGGGAAAGTTGAGGATTCTGGAAAAACTTTTTTGAAATTCTTCTTAGCTGTATCTAAACGGTGTGAAATGGCACTTTTACTAACACCCTCACGCTCTGCATACTCTGTTACAGAAACACCATCTAGAAATATAGCAATCAGTAACTCTGCTTGTTTTTCCTTGAGGGTCTTGCGGATAATTTCACAGAGGTATTCATACTCTTCTTGTTTCTCTCGAGTCACTTCATCGGTGTTATCAGGGAAATAGTCCATATGATCCGTTGCATCCTCAGATTCGTCATCTTTGCGGAATGGTTTCTTTGGCATCCCTCTGTGTCTATCAAATTTATGCCAGTTATTGTACTCGGGTTTGTTGAAACGCTCGTCCATAATCTCTTGTGGTGAACGGCGTGCTACAGTTTCCTTCTCCTCGACAGAAGATAGCCTGTCCTCGTAATCTGCATCAATCATTAAAGTGAAGTCCTCGTCTGGTACCTCTAGATAGATAGATTTGTTTTCGTGCTGAATTCTAATTTTCATTTTGCATCCTTTCCGCCGGACTGCATTGGCGGCAAAGGATACAAAAATAGGTCTGTGCCTCGAAGTACACAGACCCTTTGTCCTGAAAATGAGCGCAACAAGGTAAGGTACTTTTATTGCAACGCATAACAATCCTAAACGGACTGAAACGTAGCAATATGTATCCTTTGCCCTTATTGCAAATCAGGCATTTGATATTTTTTTGTAGACGAGGAATGGTCTAATTCTTGCTAACTACGAAGGACCTTTCCTTCGTCTAGTATTATTGTAAGAGAGAATTGGACAGCCTTGGCGGACACCTCATGCCCGTTAATTTCAGGCTTAAAATTAGGCTTTCCCTCACAAAAACACCTAAAAACGACAATAAAAAAAGCCATACACAAACCCCTAAAAGGATTCATGTATGGCTCACATATTTTGCAACTAAAAAACGGACATCCCGTGTCCGCTTTTTCAAAAATATTTTGATTTTTTATAATGGCTCTGCGCCATGTTCCTGTAAAAATGTTCTAATCTCATCCATCGATTTTGGATATAGGTGAGTCAATGCAAAATCATACCAAATATGACTATTGTTATTGAAGTTCAACGAAAATGGAGAATTGCTAATTATATGGTTACTAATTTTAGGTGGCAGATGAAGTCCAAGGCAAATTAAAACTATGGAATTAATAGAGCCTGGTTCTTCACCATTAACTATTCTTCTTATGGTACGCTCATTGACCATTATTTCCTCTGCTAATTCGTTATAAGTTACTTTTCTCCACTTACGAACTATTTTAAGAGAGCTGGTATAGCTATTTGGCAATTCATTATAGATTCGCATTTCTTCAGCTATTGTTTCGGCTAGTAGTTGGGCCTTCTTTTCTGGAGCCGCATACTCAAAACCATTACAATATTTTATATCAAAATCAATATTCGATGTCTTATCACGATTGAGAAAACATTCAGTATAATATCTTTCCTTGCACCCAGATTTGACTGATAACTCGAAAACCAAGCAGCACTCATCCATATGGGTTCGTGCATAGTTCGAAAGTACAGTCTGTCCAAATATATCCTGCGTTATATATTTTGGATGGTTTAAGACAAAGTGGGAATCTACATATATATAACTTCCGTCCCTAACTAAAGCGGCCATTTCTGGATTGGTTATGCTTTGGATGGCAGCATCCTCTGCACCTATAGAAAAGGTCTGATTTCTTTCAAGAGCACCCTTCTTAAATCTATGAGGCTTGACGTAGCGACCATCTATGTAAGTAAAGGTTCCGATTGCTTCCTCATATCCAGCATCAATCATTCGGATTTTAGCTGCTGTCCGAGATACACTGAAGAACGTTGCTAATGCATCAATAACTGGCTCCATTACATCTATAAGTTCAGATGTTCCCAGTTCTGAACGGAATTGCTTAATAAATTTGAACGCTTGGGTTTTAAACATAGCAAGTGGCATTTGTATCTTTGGAGCGAGGGCATTCGCCTGCCACTCCATCCAGTCAGCTGCATCTCTGGTATTGTCTTTTATACCTCCGACCACCTGACACTTGATTCGTGTGGCACTGCTGTTATACAACCGCTCCAATTCAAATGCTTTTCTATGTTGATCCCAATGAACACACTCATGCACAATAGTATTATTGACTGATCCCAGATTACGAAGGAAGTAAGCTTTAGGGTCCACGATTATTGTACGGCCACTCACACGGGTCTGTACCATTTCATCGATGTCTACATTATAAAATTCTGCATCACAGTCGTGAAAGTATATCTGCCCAAAAACAGAGAAATCCTTTGTAATCTCCCTCATTTCTACTGTAAGGCCCATTTTTTCTGCCAACACCTGTGGCTCAACTGCCATTGGGGTTTTTAATGCTTCAGGGTAATGTCTTCTAAGGAAGTCTGTGGCAACAGATTCTAGTTGTTCCTTATGAATGATAGGGACAAGGGAGTCTGACATAGGTTTCGGCTGCTTATTTTTGCTAGTATACTCCGTTATACTAGAGATTGAAAAATCATCCAAATTGCAATCCAAATCACCTGAGCATTCTAGCATAAACCATTGCCGGCAATTTTCTGATTCATCATAACGATGATTTGATTCACGGACTTCGAATTCCGCTTCAACAGCAACATCAAATTCTATTTTCATGTCCGGTAAGTCATTAACAGATACGAACTTTACTTCTATATCTGATAACTCAATGCCACCGATGTTTTGAACTCTGTATAGCCGTAAGTCTAAGCGATCATAGTTTTCTTCGGTGAAATCCTGTATGACAGCAAACATTTTATTATAGAATCTTTCTGCCACATATTCTTTAAATGAACGATTACCTGCCATACTCCCCCACATCCCCTTTATAAATGAAGTAAGCCTATATCCATTTTTTCATTTGCTAAATAGTGCGAGTATATCAATTCTGCGGGCAACTGTCTTATTTGTATATTCTGTAACCCAAGAGCATCTAACATTTCTATATTGACGTATCCCTTATTAATAATGCTATGTTGTTCGGTTGGCATCAAAAAGCAATTTTTAACATCTTGAATTCCATGATCATTAACAAATTTTTTATATGCCAACTGATATAGGTACTGCTTTGTAATATCACCAATTCCAGGTTGTCCTCGTAGTTCTTTTCCATGCTCAAGTTGAATATTATAATACTTAGCATCAAATATAATGAACTGATGTGAGTTATTCATCTTATGGATTGACACAATGTCTGGTACGAGGGTTTCCCTAGCGTGCTTTTGAAATTCAGAACCATCTTGCTTATAACCATTCCACTTTGGCTTTTCTATTAATGAAATGAGCAGGTCATAAGGATTATATCCGTCAGATAACGAAATAGGCAGTGAACCTAGTGGAGTCTGTAATTGATTGTCCAGTACTTCCGCACACACCTTTTCCCATACTAAATTAAAACTGTTTGTACCAAACATAGTGAAACAATCAATTTCTGCAAGTGTGCTACTATGTGCAACATAGGCGTATAACGTCTTTAGTAATAACTGCTTTCTTGTATTAAACTGCAAATTCAATTCATTTTGTATGCGGTAAAGTATATAGTCTTTTTCTCCAAAGTCATCAAGTTCTTCATCAGACACTTCAACCGGCAGTATATCAAACAAATCCAATAAATCTGCATCTTTTAGTTCCCTAGAGCAAATACTTATAATAGATTCATGGAGCCTTTTAAAGTAATCAAAATCATCATTTATACGTTTTTGTGTAAATAGTTCTATGTAATATGGTCGATTATTACTGAGATAAGTAAAGGTCTCATTTATCGTCTTGTCCCACAGTATTTCACCCGAACCATTAGTTTCAATTATATTTTTTGTATTCGTATATGCACCATTTTCGTAGTAGTCATGTAGCAAGAAAATCATAACAGCAAGCAAGTTGAAAGCACTACTTTCACTGTTATCATTATACATACGAATGATTTGCTCTTTGGCATTATACTTTTCAAGAACTTTTATTATTGTTTTTAACTCAGTTAAGGGATTATTATTAGTTAAGATATATTTAGGATAGCATTTTAATACACAACCCCAAACGGTTATTACACCAACGAAAGTAAACACATAAAAGTATTCATTCTCACCAATCTCTACATCTGCAACTTCAATATCCTCGTCCAACAGGTCTGACATATTTTTTTGAGAATCCGTTGCTTTAACAGCCTTTAGAACACCATACTCTTTCAAACGCTTAATAATATCTACCGTTTTTTCTTCCGAGCATTGAAAGATGTCCTGTAATTCAGTTTGATTATATCTTTTCTGTTCTCGGACAAACTTCGATATCATTCTGCACCGTCCCCTGTAAGGTTATTTGTAGGAGCAGTAGCAGGGAATTTATTGCTGATATTTTTGGCAAAGATAAATACACCCTTTTCCTCAAACTCTTTGCAAATAGAAGAGTATGTCGTCTTATCATTACAACCATCAAAAAGAGTATGTCGTTTTTGCTTTGCTGCGTCATCAAATAAATACATGATAACTTTGCTCTTAAATGTGGCGATAAACTTTGTTGGGTCAATAGGTTCCGATTCAGGAACGATTTTCTTTGACAGAAAATATGGACCAAGCAACTTATCCTCATTCACTTTATATGAAAGAAGTTCAGTATTTATTGCTTTACGCAATTCATTCCACTCAACTATTCTCTTGTTTGCACCTTTACCTAGTTCAACAGTTTTACCTACAATTTTTTCTTCGCTATCATCAATACCTAAATAAGTGAAGTCCCATCTACGTTTGAATGCAGTATCCATAGGGAATACTCCTTGGTCAGCACTATTCATAGTTGCCCATATAAACATATTATCCGGGATTTTGATTTCAGAATACTCTTGTGGATTACCCCCTAATTCTTTAGCAAGGTATTTTTTAATATCCTCAGATGTTTGAATAGCATATTCACTAACATTATCCTCATCACGGTCTAATAACTGAAATATATCACCAAATACAGCTGCAACATTCGCTCTATTGATTTCTTCAACAATTAATAAAAATGGCTTAGGACTATCTGACTGAGCATTTTTAAGTGCTTTCACATACGTCCTCATAAATGGGCCAGGAACGTATTCATATGCAATTTCACTAGCAGGTTGTTTTTTTGAAATCAGGTTTACATATGGCCTAATCGCACGACCATGATTTCGTTCAACGCTATTATCACCACTGGCATCAGAGCCATCTTTTTTCTTAGTTTTAAACTTGTCATCACTATATAATCCTAGTAAAAGTGGTAAGCGAGTTAAATCTCCATCTTTAAATTTTTCATATAGCAAGTCATATTTTTCTTGAGCCGTTTTATCATCCAACAGAACAGTTAAAACATCCCTCTCATCTTTGCTTCCAATCAGATTCTTTTCTGAATCCACCATCGTAGGCTTGTAAGTTCCCACAAAGTTAGCATACGAATAGTCAGGATGGAAAGTCACACGCTCGTACTCACCACCATTTTTAAGTAAGGTCTCCTTATCTCGATTTAAAGTATAACTTTTACCTGTTCCTGGGGCACCAAAGATAATTCTATTATGGTGGAAATCAGTTTGATATCCTGTTTTAAATTTTATTAATTCAGCATTAGAAGAATCGGTAAGATAGTCATCATTGGATTCATGTGCAGCATCTGCCCCACTCTGTACTTCTTCATACTCATCAATTCCTACAATTTTTGTAGTACTTAGAGACAAGTATGTAGAAACACGTTTTTGATAATCGGCAAGGTTTAGATCCGGATCGTTCGTAGAAGTAACTGTTCCACGCGAATAGTTCAAATATGGATTAGTTCCATCATTTAGAGAGGTTTTCAGAACTCGTAACGAACCCTTGGCTTCTTTATCACCATTAATGTCTACTGGTTCGGTGGTAGCTAAAAGTTTACGATAGATGCTATCTTGATTAAAAATTACATCTTGACCACTATCAACAAGTTTAAATACTGCTGTTTCTGACAAAGCCGTTAATACGGACTTAAGCAATTTATCTTCTCGTTCACTTGTGGCGACACTCAATCCCAACCAATTAAGCAATACTTCCTTATATTTCTCCTCTGCCACAGCCATAGCGACATCAATGATATCCATATTCAAAGTAAAATGTATCTCTTTTGGATACCTCACACCACCTGTTCTCTCAGAACTAACAGGCTTAGTATTATCCTGAAAAACAATTTCGCCCAATTTCCAATATAGTTCAAACGCTACAATAAGAGCTTCCATTTGTGATTTTAATAGTTGATTGTTATTCACTTTTTGACGAAATTGATCATCCGAAACGCCATGAGCACTATACACTGGTGAAGAGTATGCTACAAGCTTATTCATGAGTTCATCCGAAATACGAATTGAATCACCATCTTGAACTGAATACTTCACTTCTGCCGGACGTCCTTCACTCTTCCAAATCAAAATAAAAAGGGCAAGTGTGGCTTTAACGTTGGGCAAAGATGACTTAATGCCAAGCTTTAAATCTATGTCTTCATAAATTTCCATGTTTTCAGGCCTTTGCATATGCAGTATCCTCCTTATAGACTTCTATATCCTTCATAATAACCTGAGCAATGGCTTTAGCTAATAAAGGCGGAACAGCATTTCCTACCTGTTTCATTTGAGATCCTTTAGTACCAACAAAGTGAAAGGAGTCTGGGAAAGACTGTATGCGAGCCGCTTCACGAACAGTAATTGCACGATTCAAAAAAGGATGTGTAAACTTTCCTGATGATGGTGTGTCAAACCGTGTCGTAATGGTAACAGACACTTCATTTTTTCTCATACGGGTCCAAGTACCACTATAAATAGATTTTGTTAAGTGCTCTTCTGGAAGAACCTCCTTGCCACTATTTGGTGGAATCAATGATAACCTTTCTAAAGCTAAAGCAGAATGATTAGTTGCAACGTGATTATATAGAATAGTCGATTCTTTTCTCAAAGTTTCTTGGTAAGAACTTTGTGGCGGGTTTCTATATTCTTGTTTTTCAGATCCCTCACCAGAATTCAAGTAAGCTAAATCACTTATTGCATCCCATATTGTTACTTTACCTTCTTGTGGTGTTGGGAGTGAAGGAGCAACATCTCCTTGCTTACCAATAATTATCGCACGTCTTCTATTTTGTGGCACTCCATAATCTGACGCATTCAACACTCCCATGTTTAATTCGTAACCCATGTCATTAAAGAGTTTCTCTAGTTCCTTCTTAAAATACCCGCGTTCAGCAGTAAGTAAATTGGGGACATTTTCCATAACAAAGTACTTTGGTCGTACTTTCTCAACAACTCTCACAAAAGATTTAAAAAGGAAATTACGTTCATCATGAATTGTTTTCCTCTGACCTTTCTGCGAAAATCCTTGACATGGTGGCCCGCCGATAATGACGTCTATTTCCCCAAAATACCTTGAAAATGTTTCTTCAAAATCTACAGTTGTTATATCGGCCACTAACATATCGGTATTAGGATGGTTTATTTTATAGGCATCTGCTATTGAGACATCATACTCATTTGCAAATACTACATCAAATCCCATTTGTTCAAATCCCAAAGACATTCCTCCAACACCTGCAAATAAATCGATTACTTTAGGCTTCATTTGGCACCTCCTCGATACGCTTAGATGCAGCATTAAAATAACCCTTATCTAACTCAATTCCAATAAAGTTTCTATTATGTCTTTTCGCAGCTACTCCAGTTGTTCCGCTTCCCATAAATGGGTCCAAGACAGTATCACCCTCAATAGATAAAATTTCCACAAAATGTTCCATTAATTGTTCTGGCTTTTGAGTAGGGTGCTTGCCATATTTTTTCTCCCCATTCGGTGTAATTGAGGTTTCTATAAAATCATGTATTAAACGCCCTTCATTATTAAATGTACCTGTACGTGTTTTATATGTGAAGTATAGCCATGCTTCAGTTGAATTGACAAAATGGAGGTTCATATTTCGTGGCATTGGATTTAACTTATGCCAAATACCTGTAGTCTTATAATAAAATCCACTTTTTTCTGCAAGGCTAATCAATGTTTCAACTTTAATAATTGCCATGAAAACAATCATAGAACCACCTTTTTTTAAAACCCTAGCAGACTCCATAAAAAAGTTGTCCATTGACTTTTGCCAATCATCAAAGTCAAGGTCATCCCAACCAGCTGCTCCAAAAAAGTTTTCTCTCATTTTCACAAGATTAGTATCTCTATTTTTCATAAAATTCCCTAAATTATATGGGGGATCGGTTATTATCAAATCAACAGATGCATCGTCTAGTTGTTTCATCGTTTCGATACAATCACCGTTGTATAAACGTATTTCTGCCATAATGCTCTTCCTTCCAAAACTTATTCTATCGCACTTTTTCCACTCTTGACCCATTCATCAACTTCTGAAAGTTTAAACTTCCACTGCCGACCAATTTTATGAGCAGGGATATCAGTTTTTTTTATCCAATTTCGGATTGTATCTTTTGTAACCCCTAAGTATTCTGAAATTTCCTCAAGATTTGACCATTTTTCATTCATCTCATTCATTTCTTTCACCTCGGATATCAAACTGGTGATAATAATAGTAATCTATTATAACATAAAAAACCTATGAATATAAATCTTTTAATATAAAATCGCATTATTAAATATGATTTAATGGTAATAGATATGAATTAGCGTTGATATATATTGTTTATATTAAATAATTATTATCTCAATTCCATCTATCCTATCGAACACATATGGTTAGGTCATTTGTTATTTATTACATCTATCCTATCTCTACAACTCTACAACATCATCCATTCTATCTCCTCAACCCTCTGCCGATTTCCACAGTCGATATGTTTCCTTAATAAATAAAAACAAGGGTTTTCGAGACTAAGAATTTCCACCGCACAACTGGCAGAATGTTTCCCAATCTCGAAAACCCTTTGTTTATACGCTTGTAAAGCTCCTTTATTTCTCCACCCGTGACATCAAGACAACACACTCAACGTGTGCTGTATGCGGGAACATGTCCACTGGCTGTACATATTCCACTTCATAGCTCTTCATTAATGTTTTTACATCGCGTGCTAGTGAAGATGGATTACAAGAAACGTATACAACTGTTTTTGGTTGTACTTTTAAAATGGTTTCAAGCAATTTATCATCACAACCTGTACGTGGTGGATCCACCACGATTACATCTGGGTGCCAGCCTTCTTTTACCCATTTCGGTAACCATTGTTCAGCTTTCCCTGCTTCATATTTCGTATTTGTAAATCCGTGGCGTTTTGCATTTTTTCGTGCATCTGCAATTGCTTCTGGAATGACATCCATACCGCGCACTTCCGCTGCATCGTTTGCAAGCCACAGTCCGATCGTACCAACGCCACAATACGCATCTACAATTTTTTCTTTTCCTGTTAATGCTGCTGCTTTTTTCGCTTCATTGTAAAGAACAACAGTCTGCTCTGGATTCAATTGGAAAAAGGCACGCGCTGATAATTCAAATGATAAATCGCCGAGCGTTTCTTGAATGACTTCTTTCCCAGCTAAGTGGAACGTCTTATCCCCAAAAATAACAGATGTTTTACGTCCATTTACATTTTGCATAATAGATTTCACAGCTGGCATTTGTTTTTGTACTTCTGCAATAAACTGCTCTTTATTTGGAAATTCGTCTTTTGCCGTAATTAACGTAATTTGCACTTCTCCTGTTTGGACTGCTACACGTGTAACAATTGTACGGATAAGCCCTTTCCCTTTCCGCTCATTATAAATAGAAATGTTTAGCTTCTCTAAAATACGTCTAACGACTTTCGTCGCTTCGTTTGTTGCTTTATGTTGAATCATACAATGCGCAATATCAATTAGACGATGTGAATTTTGCTCATATAATCCTGTAATAACTTTTTCGTCTTTTCTTCCTACTTGTAATTGACTTTTATTACGATAGTGCCATGGGTCTTTCATACCAAGCGTCGGGCGAATCTTCTCTTCCAAACTATTCTTCATATACTTTTGAAATGCTTGTACAACGATATCACGCTTCTGATTTAATTGCTCCTCATAATCTAAATGCTGGAGCTGACAACCACCGCATTTATCATATACTGGACACGGAGCTTTCACGCGATGTGGGGAAACTTTACGAATGTTTTTCACTTTTGCTTCCGCAAAACCGCGTTGAATTTTCGTTGTCTCTGCAACCACTTCTTCACCTGGTAATGCTCCTGGAATAAAGACAACTTGTCTCTTAAAATAACCAACGCCCTCTCCGTTAATCCCAAGACGCTTAATGGTCACTGGAAACGTTTGGCCAACTTGCAATTTGCTTTCATGTTGCTTTTGCACGATTATTACACCTCTACTCTATACTTTTCCATAAATATAACGCTGCATAACTACAGTATGGTTCACACTCTTGTTTTATTTGTTCTAAAAGTGCATCATCTGGCTTATTGTCTAATTGAAATAATCTTTGTAGTGCACGCTGAATTCCGATATCTGTTTTGGGAAACATATTTCGGCGCCCAAGTCCAAATAATAAAAAATTTTGCACTGTCCATGCTCCAATGCCTCGTACTGGTAACAATTGTGCAGAAATTTCTTCCTCTGTTTGTTTTTCTAACTTTGACAAATTAAGCTTACCTTCCACAATCTGTTTTGCTAATCCGATCATATACTCCGCTTTTCGTTGACTAAACTTTTGTCCTCTAAGTTCTTCTATTGAAATCTTTGCTACTCTTTCTGGCGTTGGAAAAAAGAAAACGTCATTCTTCTCTGTTCCATATGTCTTTACAAATTGTTCCGTAAGAACAGTAGCAAACTTTAAATTAACTTGTTGGTGAATGATACATCGAAGCAGACAAGCAAAATAATCAAATTCTAAAATAAGCGGTGTATACGCATATGTTTCAAAAAGTGGATGTAGTGATGTGTTTTGAAAATGGTCTTGTATCTTTTGCAAAGATTCATTCCACTGGAAAATAGTATAAATCCGTTCCATAACTTGTTCGCGCTGACCTGTCTCGCTCGAAATCCAAAATTGTGGTTTCTCGATTGTTCCTAGCCCTTGTATGCGAACAACAATTTGTTCTCCATTTATAAACAGTGGAACATACACGATTTTCTCATCTAATTGAACACGATGTAATGGATCAAAAGATAAGCGCCTTAATACTTCTTCAAAATGGTACGGACTCTTTAACGTAACATGTTCACTCCACATACGTTTCCCCATCCTTTTTACACATCATTATAGCATGAGAAAACCGCAAGCATACATGCTTACGGTTGATTGCGTTTTACTAAATCATCTAGACTTTTAAAATGATACCCTTTCTCTCGTAAATCATCAATGATTTTCGCAAGGGCTTCTGCATTATCTTTTGATACGGCATGTAATAAAATAATCGCACCTGGATGAACCATATTCATCACATTATCATATGCATATTGCCATCCTCTTTGCTCGTCTACTTTCCAATCAATAAAAGCAAGTGACCAAAATACATTGTAATACCCCATTTCTTTTGCAAGCGCCAATGTGCGTTCACTGAAAATACCGCGCGGAGGACGTAAATATTTTACTTCCTTTTGCTTTGTTACTTTTTTAATTTCATCTGTTACACTTTGTAGCTCTTCTTTTAACTTTGCATCATTGACGGTTGTAAGATCCGGATGTGTTTGTGAATGGTTACCAATAATATGTCCTTCATTTACCATTCGCTTTAATAAATCTTTTTGCCCTTTCACATAATGTCCTGTTACAAAAAATGTCGCTGGTACTTTCTTTTCTTTTAATACATCTAAAATTTTTTCAGTATATCCATTTTCATAGCCATTATCAAATGTTAAATATATATCTTTTTTAGTCGTATCGCCTAAATAAAAGCCACCATTATTACGAAGTAAATCCATAAACTTTTTCCCCGCATCCGGCGGAGTCTCGCTTTTAGCTCGCGGGATTCCCCAATGATTCGCCTCATTCGTATAAGCAAAAGCAAACTTCGGTACAAATGCCATTATAATCATTAAAATGAGACCTATATATAAATATCTAAACTTCATACATACTCCCCTTTCCATATGTCATCGTATCGATAGTTTCTGTTTTTAATCTTCCTTTCATGCTGAGCATATTTTTCTACATATACCAAAAAATGCATCTCCAGTAACTCGAGATGCATTTTTTTCTTTCTTTATTTAAATACCGGTTCTTTGAACTCCGCCAACTTTTCAAGTGATGTTTTATCCACGTCAGCATGCAAGCTATTACCATGAGAATCCATTGTTACAACTGCTTTAAAACCATCAATGCGTAAATGCCACATTGCTTCTGGAATACCAAACTGTAGAAAATCTACATCTTTTACTTCTTTAATACATTCGGCATAATACTGCGCAGCACCGCCAATTGCATTTAAATAGACACCGCCATGTTCTTTCAGTGCAGCTAATGTCTTTGCACCCATACCACCTTTACCAATGACTGCACGGATACCGAATTTCTTCATAATATCTCCTTGATATGGTTCTTCACGGATACTTGTTGTTGGGCCTGCCGCTTTAATTTTCCAGTTCTCATTTTCATCTTTCACTACAACTGGCCCACAATGATAGATGATTTGACCATTTAAATCTACAGGGCAGTCATGATCCATTAAATGTTTATGAATCGCATCACGACCTGTGTACATCATACCGTTAATTGTTACAACATCCCCAACGCGCAGTTCACGAATTTGTTCTTCTGTAATTGGGGCTTGTAATACGATTTCACGTTGTTCTTGTTTTTCTTGTACAACCTCTTGTTGAAGCGTATCTTCTCCTTCTTGATATAACCACTCGATAATTTCACCTGTTGCTGGGTGAAGTGTTACACCAAGACGGCGATATGCCCAACAATTATATGCTACAGACACATAGAAGCTCGCTGGCAAACGATTGTATACTCCAATTTTACAACCAAGTAAAGTCGTTTCTCCACCAAATCCCATTGTACCAATCCCAAGTTTATTAGCATTCTCTAATACATATTCTTCTAATTTCTGCAATTCTGGAATTGGATTCACATCATCTAATGGACGGAATAATTGATTTTTAGCTAATTCATATCCCGACGTGCGGTCTCCCCCGATACCGACACCAATTACACCTGCACTACATCCTTGTCCTTGTGCTTGATATACCGCATGAAGAAGACATTTACGAATCCCTTCTAAATCACGTCCTGCTCGTCTAAGCCCTTCTAGTTCGCAAGGCAAGCTATATTGAATATTTTTATTTTCACAGCCGCCTCCTTTTAAAATTAAACGAGCATCGATATAATCTTTTTCCCACTGTTCAAATTTGATAACAGGTGTTCCGGGCCCTAAGTTGTTTCCACTGTTGTCTCCAAAAAGGGAATCGACAGAGTTCGGACGTAATTTTCCATCCTTGGTCGCCTGCTCAAGCGCACTATAGATAGCTTCTTTCATTTTTAATTGATTCACACCAACTGGTGTATAGATTTTAAATGTTGGCATCCCTGTATCTTGGCAAATTGGCGAAATGTTGTCATCTGCCATTTTAATATTCTTTGTAATTGTGCCAAGTGCCATCGCGGAACGAGTCCCTGCATTCTCTCGTTCCTTTGCTTGTTGAATTGCACGACGAACATCCTTTGGTAAATTCGTCGACGTTTCAACAATAAGTTGATACATGCTTTCTTGAAGCTTTTCCATTGTTACTTCCCCCTCAATTGTGAACGCTACCAAAACGTCGTTAGATGAAAACTTCATTCTATCCTTCCTTGTTTGTATGTCTATCATCTGAAAGTAAAATGAAATTTTTCACAACTTGATTATACCCTTTTTTTTATATTCATTCTATTTGATAAAACAAATTCTCTCTGGTTTCTAAAATGATAAAGTACAACTTTAATCAGTAAGAGGGGCTTCACTCCCCACTGATTATGAGCCTTCACCAACTTGAACTTCTATAAAAGAAAAAATGACCTCCAACATATCATTGGTGGTCACTTTCATATATTATTAATCTTTTTTAAATTGCTCACATTTTAGTTCTAATTCATCTAACATTGCAAGAAGACGATCTACATCTTCTAATTCCACTTCTTCTGGTTCAATTGAATCGATTACTTCAATGAACATATTTAAACGTTCTTTTAAATATACTAATTGCGAATCTTTATCATGAATTGCTTTTCCCACGAAAGCACTCTCCTTTTTATTCGAGTTGTTTTCATTATACCGCAAAAATGATTGACATGAACATGCCTTTTTATCAATTTTTGTACATAATATTATTCTATACAAATGAACATATAAAAAATTTTCTTATTTTTTAACACGTCTTAAGTAACTCTACAATTTTTTGTTATGAAAAGTTTCACTTTATAAAATGTCTATATTCTTCTATTATAGAGAATGGACAAATTGTTATTCCAATAGTCAAAGGAGTATTTCATATGAGTATATCACAAACAATGAAGCCGATTACTCCTTCTTACGATCCATGGGAAGCGTATATGGACCTTGAAGAGTACGGCAAATTACTATTAACAAACGTTGAGTTTACAACGACAACGTTATGCAATATGCGCTGTGAACATTGCGCTGTTGGGTACACACTGCAACCTAAAGATCCAAATCCGCTTCCAATGGAGCTTTTATTAAAACGATTAGATGAGGTGCCTCATTTACGTTCTCTAAGCATCACTGGTGGAGAACCTATGATGTCAAAAAAATCCGTCGACAACTATGTAACACCACTCTTAAAATATGCCCATGAACGAGGCGTTCGCACTCAAATTAATTCAAACCTAACTATAGATTTAGCCCGTTACGAACAAATTATTCCTTATTTAGATGTGTTGCATATTTCACATAACTGGGGAACGATTGATGATTTCGTTGAAGGTGGTTTTGCAATGATGGCCCGCAAACCTACTTATGAACAACGTGCAAAACTGTTTGAGCGCATGATTACAAATAGTAAAGCTTTATCAGATGCCGGTGTTATCGTTTCCGCAGAAACAATGTTAAATAAACGTACATTACCACATATTGAAAACATTCATCGTCAAATTGTTGGAGAAATGGGATGTAAGCGTCATGAAATACATCCAATGTATCCAAGTGACTTTGCTAGCAATCTTGAAATTCTAACAAAAGCTGAAATCCGAAGCGCAATTGAACATCTATTAGCTATTCGGGATGAAAACGTATGGATGTTATTCGGAACGCTACCATTTTATGCATGTAGCGATGATGAACGTGATTTAGCTACTCTAAAAAAACTGCATGAGAGCAAAAATGTAACTGTTCGTAATGATCCAGATGGCCGCTCCCGCTTAAATGTAAATATCTTTGATGGCAATATTATCGTTACTGATTTTGGCGATATTCCCGTTCTCGGCAATGTACAAACAAATACATTACAAGAAGCATACGACAAATGGTACAGTTCCAAAACAGCAAAATCATTAAGCTGCCATTGTCCAGCTGTAAAATGCCTTGGTCCAAATATTCTTGTCAAAAATAGTTACTATCAAAATGAAGATTTCTTAACAAAAAAAGCGAAGATTACATTGTAAGAAAAACGTCAGCTTCCTATAGCTGACGTTTTTTCTATTGCGGATGTGGTGATGGGATGAATTTAAAGGATAAATAATCTTGAATTGGAATAGCGGCTCCAATTCCTTGTGATGTTACATTTTTAACAACCAATCTCTTTTGATTGCCCTTCAAAACAAGATATACCTCACCAAACGTAACTTTTCCTTTTTCATTTACCGCTGGCACATACGCATATAAATATCCCATTTGTTTCGGACTAATTTTGTACACTCGTTCATGATGAGTTCCATATCCAATTGTGGTTTTAAAAGAAAGAGGCAATTGAACTTTTTCAGAAGCCTTTAACAACATCATAGCTTTCACATCTGCCGCATCTTTAATAGGCGATGTTAGATTTCCTTCTATCGTTTTTTGAATCTCTTGCTTATAGCGAAGCGGATGCACCGCCTCTACTCCTCTATTATCATACACGTTACGATTTACTTGTTTATATTCCCAATTCATTGTTGTATCTGTTGATTCATAATGTAATGGCCACTGTCCTAAATAAATTTTTGCTTTATATCCGATTGCAAGTGGTGCATTTGAAATTGAAGTTTCATTTAACATCCGAATTAAATCTGGATTTTCAATTTTAATACTTGATGTTTTTAACAATTCTTGCGCAAGCTTACTTGGTTGCAAACGTGGTAAATCTTGTGTTTCATTTGAATACGTATTATCTTTTGAAATATTTAAAACAGATGATGGCATCTTAACTTGCAACGTCGTCTTGGCAAGACTATTACAAGGAAATAATAATATTAGTGTGGCTATTGTTAAAAGCCATATACTGTACACTCTTTTCACCTGTCTGACTCCTTCCTAATTAACAGCATCAAAATGATTTACTTTATTTATTCTTTTCTCTCTTCCTCATTGTTATCCGCCTTTCTTCACAACAAGTAAAAACCAATTCCCATAATAAAATAAGCAGCTAATAAAGTGCCTCCTTCAAACCAGTTTGTATCCCCATCATTGGAAATTGCAATGGTTAAAAATACAGCTGTAATCATAGAGATGAGTTCTGGCACTGTAAATACTAATGGCATTTTTATCGTGAAGAACATTGAAAGTAGCACGAGTACAGGAGCAACAAACATGGCAATCTGTAAAGTAGAACCAATCGCTATTTCAACAGCGATATCTACCTTATTTTTATATGCCATAATAATCGCCGAAGCATGTTCAGCAGCATTCCCAACAATGGCAACGATAATAACCCCAATAAATAATTCTGACCACCCAAAAGATTTTGCGACTGTTTCAAATGTATGCACAAGTGCTTCTGAAACGTAAGCAACTGCCACTGTTGAAATTGCTAAAATAAGCAATGCTTTTCCTTTTGACCATTCCGGTTCTTCTTCATGTTTTGCATCATCACTGCTATGCTGATATACACCGCGATGTGTAACCAATTTAAAAAACAGAGCTGCTAAATACATAATGATCATAATAATGGAAACGCCAATACTTAATTGATGTGTCTTTTCAATGTCCATTTTCATTGAAAAGACTTCTGGAATAACGAAAGCAACAACGACTGCAAATATTAATAATGCTGAATTATGCCTTGCATCATACACATTGAAACTTTGTCTTTTATATTTCAGTCCCCCCACAAAAAAAGAAAGACCTCCTACTAATAATAAATTTCCAAGAACAGACCCTGTTAATGAGGCTAATACAACTTCTATCAGTCCTGCTCGTAAAGCAAAAATAGAAATAATAAGTTCTACTGCATTTCCAAAAGTTGCATTCAATAGCCCTCCAATTCTTGGACCTGATACAATTGCTAAACTTTCAGTTGCCCTTCCCATAAAAGCAGCTAAAGCAACAATTGTTAAACAATAGACAGCAAACATAATTGTTTGTGGCCAGTGCATTGTTTTTCCTAAAATTGAAAGCGGTACCCCAACAATTGTCAATATAAGAAAAATTTTATTAAACATCCTGTTCACCCTTCCATCATATATCCTCACTATTTATTAGTATTCTCCTAACTGGTTCTATTTCATCACAATTCCATTTAAAAAAAGCTTGTTTTGTCGAAAACTTATGGTAAAAAAAGATAAAAAAGCTGGAACTTTCTAAAGATTCTGTTATATAATAAATATTAACTTAAATAAACTGTATTAAAACAGTTTAGGAGGAGAACAAAATATGAAAAGAGAAGAACGGAAAAATATGATTGAATTTATTGAAAAGAAAAAAGGAATCGAACGTACAGACCTGCTGTTTATGACAGATGAGGAAGTAGAGCACATTTATAATGTAACGTACTTTTTGTACGAAGAAATTGTAGAATAATACGAAGAAAAACCCACCTTAAAAGTAATAAAGTGGGTTTTTCTTTTCCTATCTTATTATATATGAGAATGATTTTCATGTATAATACTAAAAGATGGGAGGAGTTTTACTATGAGTTCATGGTTATTATTCGCACTATTATCAGCAATTGCTGCAGCTCTCGTATCTATATTCGGGAAAATCGGTTTAGATGGCATTGATGCAAATGTCGCAACAACCATCCGCTCAATCATTATGGCATTATTTATGATCGGAGTTATTATCGTACAAGGAAAATTCCAAAACATTGGAGATGTTCTCCTTAATAAAAAAGCACTGCTATTCATCACATTAAGTGGTATTGCAGGTGCTTCATCATGGCTATTCTATTTTCTTGCCTTAAAAACAGGGAAAGTTTCGCAAGTAGGTCCTGTTGACAAATTGAGTGTAGTCATCTCAATTCTCCTAGCGATGATCATTCTAGGTGAAAAAATAAATCTCATGACCGGAATCGGTGTTATATGTATTACAACTGGTGTCTTATTCATCGCTTTTAGCTAAAGAACCGCTTATCATAAGCGGTTTCTTCTTCTTTTTAAATAAAACCAAACTGCAATTGTTATTAGTCCTGAAATAATTAATATCCAAATTCCATAATGATGTAAGCTATATTCAACAAAACGCCACTTCTCTCCCAATTTCCAACCAAGTCCGATAAAAACACTAATCCAAATAAGCGCACCACTATATGCATATAAACAAAAGCGCCATACAGTTAGATTGGACACTCCAGCAAAATACGCTGTTAAATGACGCACTCCTGGAATAAAGTATCCTACCAGTAAAAGAAATGGACCATATTTTTCAAACAAAATATGTGTTTTTTCAATTTGTTTTTCCTTAATTCGAATCTTAGGACCATATTTTTTCAATACAGGTAAGCCGAGCTTTAAACCTAATAAATAACTTAATGTAATTCCAAGCATCGCACCTGCCATCCCACTTAAAAACGCTGCCGGTCCTGACATAACACCCTTTGAAATGTTATACCCAATAAAGGTTAAGAGAAATTCATCTGGTATCGGCAGCCCGACAATTCCACCAGCTAAAGCGATAATAATCCCAAAATATCCGTATTGTGTGATTAATTCAGCAATATGTTGTTCCATTCGGATGACACATCCCATGTACAATCGTTATTCCATATTATGCCCATTCTCATTTTGTAGCAAACATGGTATACATATTCACTATACATGTTTTTTATAATGAACTCTACTCCTATTCTTTCATTTTTCATATACATCTCATTTTGTAAAGTCATTAAAAAATAAAAATTCATAAACGATTTTTTTTGTTACAATAGAAAGAAAGTTACTGTTAGCATCGGTTTCACTCTTCAGAAAAATGATATAACTGAAAAAATATATTTTGGTCGATAAAATGCAAATTCTATCCATTAAATGAAAATGCACCCTTTTTACATAACAAATCATTTTTCTAATTTATATAGGGGGAAATAACATGACCACAGAAAAACAATTCATTCAAAAGATATATTATGAAACATTTTTAACAGAACAAGCCTCCACTGATGCCCAAAAAATTCTTGGAGAAGCATACATAAATGAATCCCAAAACGAATTTGCCAACATATCAAATATTCGCTTTGCACAAGGTGAAGTTTATTTTCATCATAAAGACTTTGAAGCTGCTATTTTTAAATGGGAAAAAGTAAATAATGAACTTTCTTTCTGGGCAAAGAAAAATATAGGTGATGCTTATTTTGAATTAGGTTTCCTTTCCACAGCAGAAGAAATTTATACTTCTATTAAAACGGAAGATATAACACTTACAATGGAAGTTGCTTTACAACTCTTTTCTCTTTATCTTGAACAAAATCGATTAGGTTTGGCTTTTAAAACGATTAATGAAGCTGTTTCATTCCAGCCTGATTATCCTAATATTACTACAATCGCTCGCTCCTTCTATGAAAAACAAGAAGATTGGAACAACGCAATTGAACTTGCAGTACATGAAGGGATTCGAACCAAATCTTTACATTGGTTTGATATTTTGATTCATTATATCAATCTAGGTTTCACAAAAAATATGAAACCAGAATATTTTTATGAAGCATTAAAAACCTTATATACAGTTGATCAAGCACAATTTAAAGAACTCATTTCAGCACTGTGGAATAGCTACCGAGAAGAACCAAACTATTTAACATGGATCCAAACAGTGAATCATTTATTCTGCCATTTAGAAGTAGGTCCTTCCGAGGACTGGAATGAAATTTCTATCCTTTATCAAGAAACATATTGTAAGTTAATTACAGGCCAGCACTTCATGCATGAATTACAAGGAATCATTCCAGATTTATTAACAAATTGGTTCAGTATTACCAAAAAGGAAAATTCTTTATTTGTTTCCGCTGCGGTATTAGCTTGGGATGAAGTCGCTCCTAAAACTTTAGATTCACTTCTTGTAAAAAGTGCTAAAGCTATTCTGTCTCATTTAGAGGCTAATGAAGAAATGAATATAGATAATATTTCTACACTATTTGAAACAATTGCTACATGGGCAGAAAACAATGATGTAGATTTACCACATCAATTCACATTACTTGTTCGCGGTCTTTCTAATTTACAAGTAAAACAATTTCTGATAGCCGGAACGAGCAACCTCGATACATCGTTATTTATGAATTCAATACTAGGGGAAGACATATTAGGGGATTACCAGTCGGTTCCTATCATTTTTAAAGACAATGTTCAAACGGAAATAAACGAATTTACAGATTTAACAATTCGAAGTGTTTCGGACGTGAATACATTTCAAAATATGATGATGACACCTTCTCAAGAAGAAACGAGAAAGAACTGTGTCGAGTTCAAACTACCATGTAGATTTTTAAGAAAAAATAAATTCTCATTCATTGTTACACCTAACTTTAAACAAGCGTTACATATGAAGGATACGGCTCTTGAATATTTGCAAGCAACCGATAGTCTTATTTATATTATCAATACATCTTCACCATTATCGGATGAAGAACTCGATACATTGGTATATATGCAAGAGCAAATGCCTAATTTACAAATTCAATTTATACGAAATAAACTAGATTCAAATATTCATGCAGAGACAGCACAGCAAATGATTAATGAAATTGAAAATAAGATACATGCGCACTTCCCATCGGCACAAATCTTTCCTTATTCACCGCTACAAGAAAATAGTCAGGAATTAAGCGATGTAACTGATTCTATTCTTGCAAATATCGCTAAGAGAGATATAACTCAAGAACGCATAGAAAAACTGTTATGGTTTATTCATAAGACCATTACATATCTCATAAACGAACGTGTCGAGCTAGAAAATACATTAGAAAAATCAATTCGTTGGAATAAGCATATTTTAGTAAAATTAAATGGTTTTCTGAATAATCTCACTACAATCCAAGCAGATACCATCCGTTCGATTACAGATTCGTACCGATTAACAAAAGAAGAAATTATACATGATATACATGCTCAAATTCCAGAGTTGTTACAAAGTTGTTCTGATCTCGTTCAAGAAGATAGTGATTTTAAATCGGTTCATGAGGAAATAAATGATGCAATGAATGAACGAATTCAAAAACATTTACAACAAGTGCTACTACCTAAATTTACAAAATCGATTCAAGAATGGATTGAAACAGCTCATAATGAGTTTATTCAAGGTCAATCTTACTTAGATGAAATGAGTACAACCTTTAATAAACTATACGAAGAAGAACGCATGCAATTACCATGTGATTTCAAACTTCTAGATGATTGGCGCAGGGATGTTGTAAGAATGACGCACCGAATCAAAGTCGATAATGTCAACATATTACTACGTTTTACACCAACACAATTTTTCTTAAAGAGTGCTGGAAAACTGTTTGGAAATAAAAATCAACCTCTTCTCTCTAATAAATATAAACAATATATTGAAACGGAAGATTATACAGATGTGGCTACAACTATTTCTACACAATTCTTCCTGCAATTTGAATTGTTCGAAAGTGCATTAGAACGCGACATTATGATGTTCTTTAAAGATCCTCTTAGCATTTTAAAACAAACTGTAGAAGCAGCTCATCGAGAAATTGAAGAGGATGAACATAATTTAACAAAATTAAGAACAAACCCAGAAACTTATCATGATCCGTTATCTCTATTTAAATTACAGCTATTCCAATATAAATTTATGTTAAATAGAAAGGGACATCATGAAGTTCCAACTACTTAAATATGCCCCCAAGCAATTCTTCAGAATTGTTTGGGGGATTCTTTCTATCATTTCTATATAATTTTCATATGATGAAAAGGATAATAAATAGCAACCAGTGTCCCTAATACTTGCTTCTTATCAATAAACCCTAAACCATTCCGACTGTCTCTACTAATTAAACGATTATCTCCCATAACAAAGATTTTATTTTTTGGTACAGTAATTGGCCCAAAGTCTTCTGTTAAATGAACAAGGAGTTGCTTAGCATGTTTTCGATTTTTCTCTAAATACGGTTCACTATGCACTTGATGATTAATATATAATTGATCATTTTTCATCTCAATTACATCTCCCGGTAATCCAATCACTCTCTTCACATAAAAATTATCTGTCTTCACTACAATAATATCTTCCCTATCATAGCTTTCAAATCTCTTTGCTAATTTATTAATAATGACCTTATCACCATCTTCCAAAGCCGGTCTCATTGATGCCCCATTTACAGTGGTCGGAAAAAATAAAAACACTTTTGCTAAAAAAGCTAGTAAACATGCAATCGCAAATACTTCAAACAATTCACGAAAATGTTTTTTCTTTTCCATCTCCTTCCCCTTTCTCCCCCATCCATATTTGTTTCTATATTCCTTATAATTCGGTATCTCGCTACAAAAAGGACTACTTCACTCGCAGTCCTTCTTCTTTATATTCCCGCATAAATAATACACATTTGTGCAGCAACATATGTTAACCACACAAAAAGTGGGTCATATTTTATCTTTCTTGCACCTATCTCTGTAACTCCAATAATAAAATCAGAAATCACAAATAAAAATCCACCAAGCGCCGGTAACCACCACATAGTATGAGCTGTATCATCTAATGCGAATGCAAAACAAGCCATACCTCCCACCCATACTCCATAAATAAGTGCTCCAAGAGTAAATAACCTATCTTGATTTGGATTCCGAATAAAAAAGAACCACCCAAAGACTAACAAGAAACCATATACAAATAGCCCTATTCCAAAACCAATCCATGAAATACCTGCTTGCAAAAATGCTGTTACATAAAAACAATGCGCAATTGCAAAAGTAATCATTCCCCCTATTAATCGATGACCAAACGGAATAAGCCCAGCCATAAATAAATCACCTACTGTAGACAAGGTCATCCCAATTGCAATCCATCGACGATATTCAATAGAAGGATCTTGCAGTAACATCCATATCGCACTCACAGTTAAGGAAAAACTAAGTACTAAGCGAACAGCTAATGGTAGCGGTCTATTCTCCTGCACTTGATTTGTTTGCACAATGGCATAAATCGCACCAATAACAAAAAAAATAATTTGTCCAGTTAATAAAAGATAAATTTCATTCATAATACGTTCTCCTCAATGAATGACACATATTCTTTCATTTTCCAACGTATAAACTCCAATCATGAACATGTGCTCATTTTCTCATTTTGCTTTTACATAACATAAGGACAAAATCTTCTAATTGTCTCATCCAATACTCTCTTCTACATAAAAATAGCGTTCTCTTTATCTTTTTTCGTGATATAATATCTTTTTTCCTGTTTTTTCGTCAAATAGAAAAGAACCCGTTCAAAATTATCGCTTTTGAACGAGCTCTTTCTCTATGTTTTCGTAGCGGTGAGGGGACGAGATTTGTCGATTAGTCAATATCTCATTTCGAATCGATCATATATTATTTTTTTCTTCTGCTACAATAACAAGGAATTTTTATAACATTTTAGTATCGACTCTCCTCATGACTTTTCTACGCTACTTTCTTTCTTTATCTCTTGTTCCTTAGGTGTACGATTTACGACAATAATCCCTGCTGCAACACAAGCTAGCCCATATAATACAAACGAATGGATTGCTTCTCCTAACATCATACTAGATAACAATACGCCAAACATAGGGATAAAGAACATATACATCGACACTTTTCCTACTTTGTTATATTTCATAACTGTATTCCATATACAAAAGCCTGCCGCCGATAAGAATGATAAATAAAGGAACATAAAAAAGGCCTTAGTAGTAAATATAAACGGCATAAATCCAACTTGAAATATACCAATACACAATAACCCAATGGATCCGAAAATCATTTGATATGCTGTCATATATCCAACATCTAATGTTTTACTACCTTCTTTAGCAAGTATATTCCCATATGAATACATCATCGCTGCTCCAAGAAGTAATACACTCCCGATTCCAAAATGGAATGTAAAACTTCCATCACTTGGTACATTCACTAAAATTACACCGCAAAAACCAATGGAAACACCAATTATTTTTCTTATATTGAGCGCATCATCTTTATACAAGAAATGCGCAATTAAAATTTGAAAAAACGAAGATGTTCCTGAAATAATGGCGCCTTCAATACCAGAACTGTAACTTATGCCGATATAAAAACATACATATTGCAAAAACGTTTGAAATAACCCGATTTGTACTACTTGCTTTGTTGTTTCTTTTTTGAAGTACATATCCTTTCCTAACGCTTTAAAAAAGAATAAAAGGATTACTCCTGATAAGAAAAAGCGATAACCAGCAAATAAAATTTGCTCTCCTACTTCATGCGGCTGAATTCCGAGTTCGGCATAACTTAATTTAATAAAGGGAAAGGCGCTTCCCCATAAAAATGTCGCCGCTATAGCAGCGATACATACACCGATCGGATGAGTAAAAAATTTCTCTGTCTTCACTTGTTGTCTTCCTTCCCGATCTTTTTACAAACAATATTCATATATATCAAAGAAAAAGAAAAAACACAAGTTTTTCAATTTTTTGTATAAGTAAAAACGTATCATAAAAAGAAAACATGTGATATAATATATAGCAATTACAACATAATAACTATTAAAATTAATTTCTGTAAAAAGTGCTGCTATCCGTATGGATGGCAGCTTTCGTCGTTTTATAAGGATTTCGATTTTGATTCTTTTTCTCAATAAGAATTTAGAAGGAGTGAATAAGGATGAACTCAGAAGTAAAAACATTACCACCAACAAAAAATGTATCTCCCTTATCTTGGTTGAAAACATTGCAAGACCATTATGAACTCATCTTTGCAATCCTATCAGGTATTTTCATTTTAACTGGCTGGTTATTCACAAAAAATGAAATGGCAACAGTTGGCGTAACCTTTTACATTTTAGCCTATATAATTGGAGGGTATGCCAAAGCAAAGGAAGGCATTGAAGATACGATTGCTGAGAAGGAATTAAATGTAGAAATGTTAATGCTCTTTGCTGCTATCGGCGCTGCTATTATTGGATACTGGACAGAGGGCGCTATCCTCATATTTATATTTGCCTTAAGTGGTGCTTTGGAATCTTACACGTTAAACAAAAGTCACAAAGAAATTTCAGCACTTTTGGACTTACAACCTGAGGAAGCCTTGCGCATTTCAAATGGCAACGAAGAACGCATTCCTGTGGAACAATTACAAGTGAATGATACGATCTTAATTAAGCCGGGTGAGCGCGTTCCTGCTGATGGCATCATCCATAAAGGTGAGACCAATATTGATGAGGCAGCGATTACTGGTGAACCAATTCCAAATGAAAAAAAATTGGGTGATGAAGTATTTGCGGGAACTGTCAATTTACGTGGTGCAATTGAAGTAAATATTACAAAACGTAGCGATCAAACATTGTTCCAAAAAATCATCCGCCTCGTTCAAAATGCACAAAGTGAAAAATCACCGTCACAACTATTTATTGAAAAATTTGAAGGAACATATGTAAAAGGCGTATTGTTTATTGTTGCTCTTATGATGTTTGTTCCTCACTTTTTATTAGATTGGAGCTGGAATGAAACATTTTATCGTGCAATGATTTTACTTGTCGTTGCCTCTCCTTGTGCGCTTGTTGCTGCTATTACACCAGCAACTTTATCAGCAATCTCTAATGGTGCAAGAAACGGTATTTTGTTTAAAGGTGGTATTCATTTAGAACGCCTTGCTTCTGTTAAAGCAATTGCTTTTGACAAAACAGGAACATTAACACAAGGTAAGCCAATCGTCACCGACATATATGTGCGCGAAGGAATAGCAAAAAAAGAATTGATTTCTATCATAGCAGCAATTGAAAGTCATTCTACCCATCCTTTAGCAGAAGCAATTGTTAAATATGCTAAACAAACATATGACATTACACTCTACAAACCAGAAAATGTAGAAGATGTCACTGGATTTGGATTAAAAGGAATAGTGGCAAACAAAGCTTATAAAATCGGAAAAGCAGATTTTATAGGTGAAGATACAAAAACATTCCATAACGGTATTTCTACTATACTGGAACAAGAAGGTAAAACGGTTGTCTATATTCGTGATGATGAATGCATTCTTGGACTTATTGCTTTAAAAGATACGCTTCGACAAGAAACAATTGCAGCTATTCGTGATTTACAAAGCATTGGTGTGGAAGCCATTATGATTACTGGAGATCATGAACAAACAGCTAAGGCGATCGCAACAGAAAGTAATATAAAAGAGTATTACGCATCCTGTTTACCGGAAACGAAAGTAGAAACAGTGAAACAACTAAAAGAAAAATATGGAACCGTAGCAATGGTTGGAGATGGCATTAATGATGCTCCTGCATTAGCGACTGCCAGCATTGGAGTGGCAATGGGAGAAGGAACAGATGTCGCTTTAGAAACTGCCGACGTAGTTCTCATGAAAAATGAATTATCTCGTCTCGCTCAAGCCATCCGGTTATCAAAACGAATGAATCGTATTGTAAAACAAAACGTTATCTTTTCTTTAACCGTCATTGCTATGCTTATTTGCTCTAACTTTTTACAACTTTTAGCTCTTCCATTCGGCGTAATCGGGCATGAAGGAAGTACCATTCTCGTCATCCTTAATGGCTTACGATTATTAAAAGGCAATAAATAAACGGGTCCTCTGAGAGAACCCGTTTATTTTAATGGTAACCATTCTGTCCATTCGCACTACCGCTCGTTTTATGCTTCGGATGTGAACTACTTTTTTGTTTCCCATTATTTTTGTTATTATGATTCTTTTTATTATTACTCATCATAATCCCCCCTATTCCTTTTTATTATGGAACAAGGGGCTACTTTTCATTCCGGGAATTATTGTCATTAGTACGGTAAAAGTAAAGTAATCCATTAATTTCTCCACCTAGTAAAATGACCCAAGCAGTCAAATAGAACCACAACATCAAAATGATAATACCACCAAGGCCACCATATGTATTGGCATAATTTGCAAACTTGTCTACATAATAGGCAAATGAGTACGATACGACAATCCATCCAACTGTTGCAAATAATGCTCCGGATATAACTTCTCTTCTTTTTAATTTGCGATCAGGTGCAAATGTATATAAGAAGCTAAATAAAGCGAATAAAACTAAAAAGCTCGCTACTAATCGTATAATACTCCATACGAAAGAAAAACTTTCTGATAAACCGAGCACTTTAAACACAGCGGCTCCAATTACTTGTCCAAAAACAGGCACAATTAAGGCGAAAACGATCATAAAAATCATCGCCAGTGTAAATACAATAGACAAAGCTCTTGTTACAATGAAAGAGCGCGTTTCCTTTACATCATAAGCACGATTAAATGCATTCATCACTGCATTTACACCATTTGAAGCAAACCATAGCATTGATAATAAACCAAATGATAGTAATCCACCATTTTGATTATTTATTACTTGATCTACATTTACTTCAATTAAGTTCATTGCCTCTTCAGGCACATAAGGCTCCAATAAGTTGAGCACATTCTCTGTTTGAAGGTCAATAAATCCAAGAAGCGTGATTACAAAAACAAGCCCAGGAAAAATAGCAAGCAAGAAGAAATAAGCGAGCTGTGCTGCTAAGCCCGCTACATCATCTCGCATCGTTCGATCATATAAATCTTTTCCAAACGAATAGACACGATTTCCTCTTGCTTTTTCTAGAATTTTTTTCATTTGTCCTTAAACACTTTTCTTCTCTTCTTTATTCTCTTTTAATTCCACATATGCTTCTGTTTTCTTTTCCTCTGTCTGAGAGTCCTTCATAAGTAACTCACGTGCTTCTTTCATACCACCGTCTTGAGCTACCACTGGCTCTTCTTCCGCTTTTAACTCTTTAGCTTTTACAGGAGCAGCCTGAATTTCAATTGTTTCCGGCTTCTCTTCTGAATGGATTTTTTTCTTAGTAAAGATTTCTTTCGTTTCCTTTATTGTATCCACAACAGTCGGCGTTAACTTCTTTATTTCTGCTACTTTAGCTTTTACTACATTAAAATCAGCAAGCTCGCGCCCTTTATCTGTAACAGTTTGCATTTTTTCTTTTATTTTCGCATTCTCACCAATTTCAATCATCTTTGTTTTTGCTTTTTCTGCTGTTTGTTTTACCTTTTCACGATTTTCTTTTTTTAACATAGAAATTGCTACACCTGCTGCTACCCCAATTGCAATATTTCGAGCTATATTATTCTTTTTTGCCATATTCCTTCACCCTTTCTTTTTCTTATGTTAGAAAGTATGTCTTTCTAAACTCACTCATATTCCTTGCTCATTGCGAATGAATGTTAATAACTTTGCGCACCCTTCTGTTACAAGGTCGTATACTTCTTGAAAGTTCCCTGTAAAATAAGGGTCAGGAACATCTGTCCAGCCACTATCTGGAACAAAATCGGACAGTCTACCAATATAGCCTCCACATTTACCGATTTTTTCTAAATCCACTATATTCCTATTGTCCATGGCAATAATATAATCAAACTTTGTTAAGTCTTCTTTTTCTATTTGACGTGCTTTAATTCCTTCAAAAGAGACTTCATTTTCTGTTAAAATTTTTTGCGTTCCTTTATGAGGCGGCTGTCCAATATGCCAATCTCCTGTCCCAGCAGAATCAATTTGAATCTCATTTTCTAACCCTTCGTTTCTAACAAGTTTTCTAAAAATCGCCTCTGCCATAGGTGACCGACAAATGTTTCCAAGACAAACAAACAATACTTGAATCACATTTGTTCTTCCCTTCTTGTTGCTTTCTTATATACATATAGTATAAACAACCAATGATTAATTATAAAGGAAATTCCTACTAATTTAATAGGATTGAAAAGTTTCATTAACGAAAATGATAAAAAATGTTAAGATAATCTTATGTTATTTTAAAGGGGGACACTTCGGTGGATTTATCCGTAAAGTCACAAGAAAATGTTGAACATATGGTAGAAGCCATTAAAGAAAAATTACGTATGGTCAATGCAGGTGCCATGAAAGCTGCGAACTTTGACGAAGATATGTACGAAGATTTACGCGACATTTACGATCATGTTATGAAACGTGAAACATTCAGTATTAGTGAAATGCAAGCTATTACAGAAGAATTAGGTACATTAATGAAAAAATAGCGAAGACAAGCTGTGAAGAATATTTCTTCACAGCTTATTTTATAGAATTCCAACAAATTCATGAAATCACTTTATTCCGCATCCCCCAAAGCCAAAGTACGATACAATGAAGATAGAACCTCATCGTAGATTATTTCCTCACGCATATCACTACATGTTTTTTTACTGAAGGTGCTTATAATAAAATACATCATTTACATGCTTTTGCCCGCGTCTCTCCAGAACATAAAGTAAAAATTGTTAAAGCTCTGCGTGCAAAAGGAAATATCGTCTCTATGACTGTTGACAGTGCAAATGACGCTCCTTCTTTAAAACAAGCCGATATTGGGGTGGCGATGGGAATCACAGGAACAGATGTTGCTAAAGGCGCAGCTGATATGGTATTAACAGACGATAATTTTTCTTCCATTGTGAAAGCCGTTGAAGAAGACCGAAACATTTATTGCAACATAAAAAAGCAATTCTTTTTCTTCTTTCTTGTAACTTCGGGGAAATTATTGCACTTTTTTTAGCTATATTACTTGGATGGGCGACACCGCTGCGTCCTATTCATATTCTTTGGGTCAATTTAATCACTGATACACTTCCTGCTTTATCGTTCGGTGTTGATCCTGAAGACCTTGAAGTAATGAAAGAGAAACCTCACAGGGCAAAAGAAAGTTTATTTAGCGGAAGCATCCCTTTTCTTGTTCTAAATGGTATGGTAATTGGAATGATGACTTTAATCGCCTTTATTGTTGGTACAAAGCTCTATACAGGTGATACAAATCTTTTTCCAGCTTATATTCATGAAGATGCTTTATTGCATGCACAAACAATGGCTTTTGTTGTATTAAGTTTTTCTCAACTTGTTCATTCATTTAACTTGCGATCACGTACGAAATCTATTTTTTCAATTGGACTCTTTACAAATAAATATTTAGTTTTCTCACTGCTAATCGGTGTCGCTATACAAGTGTGTATCATCTCTATTTCACCTCTTGCAAATCTATTTGGCGTACACCCTTTAACATTAAAAGATTGGGGATTTGTACTTTTTCTAAGCATGATTCCTCTTATCGTTAACGAAGTAATAAAATTATTCAAGAAAAGTGAAAAAGCGATGAGTTAAGTTTCTCATCGCTTTTTGTTTATCCTCGCAATTCTTTTTTAATATTCTCTGTAAGCTCAGCCATACGCTTACGCCCTTCTTCACGTTCCCGCTTATTTTGTTCTTCAATTTGCCGTGTTTCTTGCATGCCCCTTGAAATAATATTCCAAGTTTCTTCTAACGTCTCCATTTTAATACTCGAAGACCCAGATAACCTCGCAACCTCTACACTTTGTGTTGCAATATTTTGGGCATTTTTCTTAAGAAGCTCATTTGTACGACGATCCAATTCGGCCATTGAATCCGCAACTAGTTTTTGACGCTTTGCATTTACAGCTTGAATAATTCCATTTTTGAAGATTGGGATTGTAGTAATGAAGGCTGTATTGATTTTCCCAATTAATTTATTATTACCACGTTGAATCATCCGAATTTGTGGTGCTGTTAACAATGCAACCATACGAGCTTTTTCCAAATCATCGATACGCTGCTCTAAAATTTCAACAGAGTTTCTAAGAGATTCTAACTCGATTCCTGCTAATTGGTCGTTATTTTGCACCCGTTCTTCATACATAGGAATTAATTCTGTATTTAAACGTTCTAACAACATTTCGCCTGCGACCACGTACTTCTCTAAGTCTAAATAGTACTTTAAATTTTGATCATATAAACCGTCTAGCGTACCGATTGATTTTTTCATTTCATCTTGATATTTCGTAATTTCCACATATACTTTGTCAATTTCGCGCCCCATTGTTTGATATTTACTAAAGATTTGTTCAATCAATTTATCTGCTTTTTTAAACATACGAGAGAAAAATCCACCTTTTTCTTCCGCAAAATCTTTACTATCAAATTTATCCATAATTTTACCAAGTTGTTTCAGTAAATCACCGGAATCTTCGACCTTCGCTAATGACATTGTATGTAAAATTTGATCGGCAAAGCGAGAAATTTCCATTGAAGGCTCTTTACCAAGCTCAATTAATTCCAGCTGATCTTTAATATCAATGGCATTATAAATTCGTTGAACTTCTGGATCCTGTCTAAGTTGCATGCGCACATCTTGTGCCGTTTGTTCCGTTAATTCTGTTTTAGAATCAAGTATAACTGGATTCTTCATATACATTTCTCCTTTTCCTTATAAAAATGGACGAAATAGCCCTTTAATTGTTTGAGATAAATTCTTATAAGCTGATGCACCATGAAATTCAAGATTGAAATTCACTTCCTCAAGCCAATGGGAATCAAATGCTGCTTCTGCAATATAGGGCTCAATATCATTTCTTCCTGTTGGATTGAAGTGTAGTACATCAATCCCAATTTGGTTTAAAAATAACAATAACACTGCGTCAGAACGTGTTAATTCCCCACTCTTCTCATTGTTAAATATAACAATTTTTGGCACCTCTTGTGAATAATCGAATTTCTCAAGAAGTTCTAAAATATGAGGTGGAATTTGAGAAAGTTGCGCAAAAACATATAATGCAACATCTTGTTTTGTTTCTTTTCCAATTGGTTTAAATAGATCGCTTTCGCATGTATGAATAATAGCTTCTGCGATACCATGTTGCAGTCCTTCAGGCAGGCGCTTATGTGGCCACCAATGACTATTCATAATTTGATCTGGATGTAATTTCCCGGCTCGATCTAATGCATCTCGATAATGAAATTGAAAGTTAGCTTTTTGTTCTTTTGTAAATGGAAATCTATTAATTAATAGACTATTATCAAACGATGTAACAGCTTTTAATCGCTGAAAATATTCTTTTTCACTTTTGGAAACCCCTGATATTTTCGCAAATAGAGAAGGAATATAAATATGTTTATTCTCTACAAAAAATGTCGGGCGGACAAATGCCTTTTCTTTTGTAAGAATGAAAAGTTCATCGTATGTTGTCTTGAGTGTACGTGCTACGGGTGTATACATGCGGAATTGCCACGGTCTATATAAGAGTGAATTATCATGATGAAGCACTTGTTCAATTTCCTTCGATGCTTGATATGCCACTGTTGCAACGCGCTCACGGCGGCGGTCTGGAAATGGCTCCAATGAAATGCGTCCTGGATGAGAGAATACAAAAGTTCGCCCCTCTTCATCAATACTTTCCAAAACATCTTTTCCTTCTGGATGATAATATAAAACGTCACATCCAAGCATAATAAGAAAATATAAAAAGTAGATGCGGCTCTCTTTTGCATCACCATACCAAATAATACGTGGCATTTGTTTTTTATAGTGAATTGTAGAGAACCACTTAGCTATATAATTCTCACTTAATTTGATTATATCAATTAAGAAGCGACGAAATCCTTCTGTTTTTAATGATTGATTATGTTGCTTCTCATATAATTTCAATATAGAAATAAAAGTACTATGTATATAGTACTGTAAATCTGGATTCTCTACTTTTGGTAACAATTGTTTCCCCGATAAGTGTGCAACAAGCCGATTCACAGTAAGACCATTTGGCGCTTCTTGATGCACAGCAAATATCTCTTGAATCTGACGAAGTTTTTCAGAATCAATGACTTTATCTAAATTTTGTTCATACAATACATGAATTCCTTTTGTTTCACTATAATCATATAATTCATTAAAATACTCATCGACATCATTAGGAACTCCAAGAATACGACAGGCTATATAGCTAAATCTCATTTCATTTTCTGTTAACTCATATTGCGGACGTTTTTCTAAAATTGTTTCGAATAGCTGTAAATGAGCTTCTTCTTTTAAAGGGTGTGGATGAAGTGTAAAACGCGAAAACACGAAGGTTCACCTCCAAAAACATTTGCTGTTAAAAAAGATTCATTCATTTATTTCTTTATTATACCATTTTTAATTATAAAAAATGGGCGCTCGTATAACGAGCAAACCCAAGTCAATTATTTATCGTCTTCCTTCGTAGCCGCAACTTCCTCTCTGGCTTGTCCTTTTCGCATATAATGCAAAATAAATGTTGCACTAAATGCGATCACTAAAATCATAAAGAATAACCAGTGCGGTACTTCAATATGAATCACAGATAGTAACATCTTCGCTGCAATAATTAAAATTAAAATATACGCTGTCGATTCAAGTTCAGGAACACGTTCTAATAATCTTAAAAATACACCTGCAATACCACGCATCATTAAAATACCCAGCATTCCACCTAATAATAGAATCCAAACTTCATTGGATACACCAAAAGCTGCAAGAACGCTATCTACTGAAAATGCAATATCCATAAGCTCAACCATGACAACTGTTCCCCAGAATACACCAAATATTCTAAAGAGAACGCTATTTTGGTTCATACCATGAGCTTCTTCTTCTTCACTCTCACCTTTGCGTTTGTCAATAAAGTACTTGATAGAAAGCCATGCAAGGTAAAGGGCTCCAAGTACTTTCACCCACCATAATTTAATTAAGAACATCCCGATTCCAATTGCAATAAATCGGAACACATATGCACCAATTAAACCATAAAATAATGCTTTTTTACGCTTCTTTTCCGGCAAGTGTTTTACCATTACAGCTAACACAAGTGCATTATCAGCAGATAATAATCCTTCAAGTACAACAAGTGTACCAATTAAGCCCCAAGATACTGGATCTTGTAATACTCTAATCCACATGTCCAAATCAAAAAATTGGGCATACGTATCAAGGATTCCTTGTAAAACGCTCATCTTACCATTATCCCCTATTCTTTGCTAGATTTATAGAAAGGGCAAAAAGAAGGAAACGAAGTTCGTTTCCTTCTTATGCATCCAAGCCATACGCTCTTACAAGCGCACCTAATCCCCCTTGGAATCCACTTCCTACCGCATTAAACTTCCATTGTCCATTATGACGATATAATTCACAAAAAACAACTGCTGTTTCAATGGAAAAATCTTCTCCTAAATCAAAACGTAAAATTTCTTCATTTGTTTCTTCATTTACTAAACGAACAAACGCATTTGCGACTTGTCCAAAGTTTTGATTCCGACTTTCCGCATCATAAATTGTAACTGTAAAAGCTATTTTTTGAACATCCGCTGGAACTTTTGTTAAGTCTACAATAAGTTGCTCATCATCGCCTTCTCCTTCACCTGTACGGTTGTCACCTGTATGTAAAACAGATCCACAAGGAGACTGCAAGTTGTTATAGAAAATAAAATCTGTTTCTTTCGTACATTTTCCATGTGCATCTAGTAAAAAGGCTGATGCATCTAAATCATAATCAGATCCACCATCATACGCCTTAATATCCCACCCAAGGCCGATTATTGCTTTTTTTAGACCAGGGCTTGTCTTACTCAAATCGATTTTCTGTCCCTTTTGCAACTGGATCGCCATCTATCTTCACCTCTATTGTCATTCTATATATATGAACCTAATTACTCTACATCTAATCCAAAGTTATTACATAATGCACCTAATCCACCTTGGAATCCACTTCCTATCGCATTAAACTTCCATTCGCCAGCATGACGATATAACTCGCCAACAACAACCGCTGTCTCAATCGAGAAATCTTCTCCTAAGTCATAGCGGATTAATTCAGCGTTCTTTTCTTCATCTATAATGCGTACGAAAGAGTTAGATACTTGTCCAAAGTTTTGGTTGCGACCTTCTCCTTCATAAATAGTAATTGTAAAGCAAATGCGCTCAATACTTGCAGGAACATTCTTTAAATCTACTTTAATTACTTCATCATCGCCGTCTCCTTCGCCTGTACGATTATCTCCTAAATGTTGTACGGAACCATTTGCGCCCTTTGGATTGTTATAGAATACAAAGTCTTCCGCTCCGGAAACTTTTCCATTTGCCCCTACTAGAAAAACGCTAACATCTAAATCAAAATCATGTTGTCCATCATAACGATTTGTGTCCCATCCAAGACCTACAAGTACTTTAGATAATCCTGGATTTGTTTTTGTTAAATCAACCTTTTGTCCTTTTTTTAATGAAATAGATGCCATTTATTCTTCCTCCTTAAACTCAATTACTGATAACGAGATACAATCTCACTTAAATTTTTATCTTGTGTGCCTTCCCCAATCGCAGAGAACTTCCACTCATTTCCGTATCGATACATTTCACCTGCAATTAATGTCGTTTTCCCACCGTAATTTTCAGATAAATTGTAACGTGCTAATTCTTCACGCGTTTGCGGATTTTGAATACGAATATACGCATTCTGAATCATTCCAAAGTCTTGACGACGATTCACACAATCATAAATGTTTACAACAAACACTAAACGATTAATACGACTTGGAACTTTATGCAATTCTACGAAAATTGTTTCGTCATCGCCTTCTCCTTCACCTGTTAAATTATCACCTGAATGAATAATACTCCCACAAGCAGAAAGCTTATTCCCAAAATAAACGAGATCATTCTTATTCACAAAACGATCGTTTTCTAGCATAACTACTGATGCATCACAATCGATGTTTGGTTTACTGCCAAATAAGGAAGAGAGAAATCCACCTGATTGTCCCACAGGATCCCATCCTAAACCAACCTGTAGTTTTGCTACTTTTGGTTGTCCCTTCGTTAAATCAATCTTCTGTCCTTTTTCTAAAATAATAGGCATGAAGTTTCTTCCTTTCTACAAGATATTCTCCCGAAAAGGGAAAATATTGTATTCTTCTCTTATATTGTAGCATTTCTTGTCGATTGAAAAAAAGAATAAATTTTCAATTATTATGAAAACATTTGTATTATTTATTTAGATGGATGTAATAAATGGTAAATTGCTCCAATCATTCCAGCATGATTACCATGTTGCGCAAGCTCAATCTCACAGTTTTCATAACTCTCTCTATTCAAGTATTCTTTTACTTCTTTTTTCACTTCTTCTAAAAAGACGTTCCCTCTTGCGGTAATCCCTCCCCCAATAATGATTGCTTCTGGGTTAAAAATGTAAGCAAGGTTACTAATTCCAATCGCTAAATGCTGAAAAAATTTTTGAACAGCTTGCGTTGCTTCTTTATCCTTCTTATCGTATAGTTCAAAGATTCTTTTCCCATCCCACTGACCGCCACTTTTATATTGCTTTACAAGGCGAATTAATCCTGAAATAGATGCAACTTCTTCAAATCTTTCCCCTTCTATTCGCATATTCCCCCATTCGCCCGCACTAAATGAATGACCACGATACAATTTCTCACCAATGATAATTGCACCACCAATTCCTGTACCTAGCGTAAGCATAATAAAGTTTGCTCTTTGCTGTCCGGCCCCCTTCCATTTTTCTCCTAATGCTGCACAATTTACATCATTCTCTATAGATACAGGGACATTCAATATATTTTGTAATCTCTCAATAATTGGAATGCCCGCATAATTTGGTATATGATCTATTCCGCCTGTTATAATTCCTTTATGAATATCGACAATTCCAGCTGTACTAATGCCGATGCCAGAGATATCGTGAAGTTTCATTAAATGATGAGATAAATGAATCATTTTTTGAACAATCTGCTCCCCACCTAAATGGATTTCTGTCGGAACTGCATGATGTACTAGCACTGTTCCCTCTTCTGACACCACTCCATATTTCATTTGTGTACCACCAATATCAACTGCAATATAATGTTTCATTTTCTTTCATCTCCCAGTACCCTTACTTTTCTATACTTAATTATAACGAATCGAAATTCATATAAAAAAAGGATCTTCATTCTACACGTAAGATTCTTTTCCAGACTAAGTCACATACATTAATATGCTTTTCCCCAATAGACTAAATTGTTCGCTTTTTTGTTACAGCATACACATTCTTCCGCTAACTGCTCTTGTTCAAATGGTATGCAACGCGATGTCACGCCTACCTCTTCTTTTAATTTCTCTTCACATGTAAGGTCGCCGCACCACATCGCTTTAATAAACCCTTGCTTTGCATTAGCTACTTGCTTCATTTCATCAAAACTTGTAACGCTGTATGTGTTTGCATTACGAAATGCCTTTGCTTTCTGAAATAAGAAATTATGAATTTCATTAAGTACCAATACAATCCGCTCTTCTAATTGATCCATTGATACACATTCTTTCTCCTTCGTATCTCGTCTAACAAGTACTACTTGATTTTTTTCGATATCTTTTGGACCAACTTCTAAACGAATTGGCACACCTTTCATTTCATACTCATTAAACTTCCATCCTGGTGTTTTACTACTCGCATCTATTCTTACACGTGCAACTTGTTGAATTCGCTCTTTTAACTCTGCTACTTTTTCCAATATCCCTTCTTTATGCTGAACAATTGGCACAATCATCACCTGCACTGGTGCAACTTTTGGCGGTATAACAAGTCCATTATTATCACTATAAACCATAATAAGCCCCCCAATCATTCTTGTGGATACGCCCCAAGATGTTTGATGTACATATTGCCATTTTCCATTCCGATCTAAATATTTAATCTCAAATGCTTCAGAGAAATTTGTACCAAAATTATGAGATGTTCCTGTTTGAAGTGCTTTCCCATCGTGCATTAAACTTTCAATTGTATACGTCGCTTTTGCTCCTGCAAATTTTTCCTTTTCCGTTTTCTTCCCTTTAATGACTGGAATTGCTAAATACTCTTCACAAAATGAAGCATATACATTCAAAATATTTAAAGTTTCCCTTTGCGATTCCTCTGCCGTTTCATGAATTGTATGACCTTCTTGCCATAAAAATTCAGTTGTGCGAAGAAATGGTCTCGTCGTTTTTTCCCAACGGACAACTGAACACCACTGATTATATAATTTAGGTAAATCATTATAAGACTGAACAATTTTTGAAAAATGCTCACAAAATAATGTTTCAGATGTTGGACGCACACAAAGTCTTTCCCCTAACTTCTCATCTCCTCCATGTGTAACCCATGCTACTTCAGGTGCAAAGCCTTCCACATGATCCTTTTCTTTTTGAAGTAAGTTTTCTGGAATAAACATTGGCATATACACATTTTCATGACCGGATGCTTTTAATTTTTCATCCAGCACTTTTTGTATATTCTCCCATAATGCATATCCATATGGACGTAAAATCATACAACCTTTTACACTTGAATAATCAACCAGTTCTGCTTTCTTCACAATATCGGTATACCACTGAGCAAAATCTTCCTCCATCTTTGTAATGGCTTGCACTTGTTCTTTTTTCATATTTTCCCCTCCTTTAAAACATAAAAAAAAGCCCGCGTCCCGAAATAGGGACCGAGCTTTTGCCGGCGTTACCACCCTGATTCATGCACAAAAGTTGTACATGCTCTCTTTTTTGATAACGGGAATTTCCCGCCGCATATGCAGAACGCAAAGGTAGGTTCCATATCGCCTTTTTAAGAATCTTTCAGCCAATGGATTCCCTCTCTGAGAAAAAGATGAGATATGTACTAGTCCTTTTTCATCGTTATAACAAGATAAATTTTCCTATCATCATAATATAAATTATTTTTTAAAACAATAGTTAATTTTCTTAATTTTTTTATATTCTTTTCATTCTCTTCTACGTTTATACTTAATCTATACAGATGTATTTCGAAAAAGCTTAAAAAATTGATGAGCAATCATACCAATAAGTGTTCCCAATAATATAAAGAAACATGCTATACCATATCCCAGTCCTTCCCAACTACCAATAACGAAAATTGTGACTAACAAAAAAGCTATGCAAAGAAGGATTACGACAAGTGCAAATATAATATCAAATGATTTTGCTGGAAACAATTTTTTTAACAAAAACGAAACAGTAAATACGATAACAATGGTCATCGCTCCAATGATATAAAAGACTTCAAATCCATCCATTTCATTCCTCCTTTCATTTACTTTCGTATCCTTATTTTATGTTTGATTTTTCTGAAAGTAAATATTTGAATTTGTTCATACCATCTTTGTAATCTCCTTTTAATAGGAGTATAAAAACAAATGAAATCTTGAGGAGGTGTACACGATAATGAATACAGCAGTAACGAATCATGTCATCATTTTATCTTTCGATTGTTTATCAGCCTTAGATTTTCCTATATTACAAGAGCTTCCCCATTTTCAATCTCTTATGCAGCGAGGAGCAATCGCCAAAAAGGTGGAAACAATTTATCCTTCGTTAACATACCCAAGCCACGCTACGATTGTAACTGGCAACTATCCTAGTAAACATGGCGTTGTGTGCAATACTTTACTTCAACCAGGGCGAGAATCACCAGATTGGCATTGGTATCGGCGTTCCATTAAAGGAACAACATTATATGACGAAGCACGAAAAGCAAATTTAACGACAGCAGCACTTCTATGGCCCGTTACGGGAAGAGCGAAAATAGACTATAACCTACCAGAAATCTTTCCAAATAGACCATGGCAAAATCAAATTTTAGTTTCATTATTTAGCGGCAGTCTGCTTTATCAGCTCGAACTTAACCATCGTTTTGGTCATATTAGAAAAGGATTATCGCAACCAGAACTCGATGATTTCGTTCTTGCTTCCGCTGTTTATACGATTCAAACGAAAAAACCTAATGTGATGTTTGTCCATTTTACAGATTTAGACACGCAACGCCATTATCACGGATTTCGTTCTCCTGAAACAGAGGCGGCTATCAAACGGCACGATGAGCGGTTAGGAAAAATAACAAAGGCTTTACAAGCAAGTGGGATATACGAAGAAAGTACCATTATCGCACTCGGTGATCACAGTGCTCTAAATGAAAGTAAAGCAATTCAATTAAACGTTCTCTTTCATCAAAAAGGACTCATTTCTATTAATCAAAGGGGCAAACTCACACATTGGAAAGCATATTGTCAAAGTTGTGACGGTTCAGCTTACGTGTATGTAAAAGATAAAAATGATATACAAACGATTCAAACTGTTCAACATCTTCTTGAGACCCTTCTTCAAAATAAACAAAATGGAATTGAATTTATTCTTCATGATGAAGCGGCAAAAGAATATGGCGCTGATGGCAATTGTCTTTTTATGCTAGAAGCTCAGGAAGATTATTATTTCACTGAAAGTTACACCGGAGATTTTATAAAAGAAATTACAAAGAACGATGTAATTTCTAATAAAAAGTATACATTCGGTACACATGGTTATTCTCCTACAAAACCAAACTATGAAACAATCTTTATAGCGGGTGGAAAAGGAATTCGACAAGGAGTTGTCATTCCATATATGCGACTTATTGATGAGGGCCCTACCATTGCACGCTTACTTGGATTACACCTTGGCAAAACGGATGGAACTGTAATAGAGGATTTACTACAATTGTAAAGAAAAATGTGTATATGTAAAAATTATGTAAAATTCATCTCTGTTTCTCTTTTTATCTGTTATGTTTTTGTACACTACTATTAGAACATACTAAGGAGGAACACTTTATGAAAAAAATATCTAGGCAAGAAAAAAGCTGGATATTGTATGACTGGGCCAATTCAGTATATTCACTTGTCATTACAACCGCACTCTTTCCTATTTACTTTAAATCTGCGGCAAAAGAAGCTGGTTTATCCGGTGCAACTTCAACAGCATTTTGGGGATATGCAAACTCTATCTCTACACTCCTCATTTCTATACTTGCGCCAATACTTGGCACCGTTGCCGATTATAAAGGATTTAAGAAGCGCTTTTTCATCTTCTTTTTCAGTCTGGGCATTCTATTTACAAGTATGCTAGCTATCGTTCCTACTTCACAATGGTATCTATTACTCATTTGTTATATGTTCGCTTTAATCGGATTTGCTGGTGCAAATATCTTTTATGATGCATTTTTAGTCGATGTTACATCAGAAGAGCGAATGGACCAAATTTCAACGCGCGGATTTGCACTAGGCTATATCGGAAGCACCATCCCCTTTATCGGTTGTATTGCTCTTATTATGTTATCACAAAAAGGAATCATTCCCTTATCAGCAGGCATAGCGAGTCAAATTTCTTTTGCGATTACAGCTCTTTGGTGGGGACTATTTACAATTCCCATGCTAAAGAATGTAGAACAAAGACACTATATTGAAAGAGAATCAAAACCGATTGTTATGAGTTTTAAGCGTTTAACAAATACTTTTAAAAACATAAAACAATATCGAACCGTCTTTATATTCCTACTCGCTTACTTTTTCTATATCGATGGAGTGGATACGATTATTACTATGTCGACAGCTTATGGAACAGATCTTGGTATTAGTGCAACAAATCTCCTTATCATTTTATTTGTCACACAAATTGTAGCTTGTCCATTCGCTTTACTATACGGAAAACTCTCTGCAATGTTTACAGGAAGAAAAATGTTATATGTCGGCATCATCATCTATATTATCATTTGCATATATGCTTATTTTCTAAAAACAACGTTAGACTTTTGGATTCTTGCTATGCTTGTCGCAACTTCTCAAGGAGGAATTCAAGCATTAAGCCGTTCCTATTTTGCTAAATTAGTACCGAAAGACGCCGCAAATGAGTTCTTTGGATTTTATAACATTTTTGGTAAATTTGCTGCAATTATCGGTCCCGTACTCGTCGGTGTTACAACCCAATTAACTGGAAAAACAAATACAGGTGTATTAAGTATTACGGTTTTATTTATTCTAGGGGGCTTCATACTAACACGCGTACCTGAACACACTACTTCCGTTACACCACCAACGCCAAAATTAGAAACATTATAATGAAAAAAGTGGCATTTTTTAGTTTGAAAATATACTTTCGAACCACGTTCGAAGCGTATGAATCATTCCAATTTTAACAGCAAGTTTAATAACGAAAACTCATCTTGCAGCTATAAAAACAGAATGCTAGCTTTCTTTTATTTTTCACTTTCTGTTTCTTCTCCATTTCACAATATGACTCATTCTACGCTATGTGCAAACGAACTAATCAAACGTTTGTTTAAAACGAACGATGCGCCTGTAAAAAGCAAAATGAAACAAATGCATTTGCACGTCAATCATATAAACACAAGCACCACTAAACTTACTTCTACTACAAACATACTACACTAACTTTATTTTTTCTCTTACTGCTGATCCGTTCCTAATCTTCAACAAGCTGCGACTTAACTCATACAATTGCATACCAATAACCCATAAACTTGCAGAAAGTTTATTTTTAAACATTCATTTTTAGTTTTCACGATGCAATTTACATATATCAGGAAACTGGGAGACTGTGAGAAAATTTTCTCAAACAGGAAGAATATTATTAGGTTTTGGAGCGACTCAAGTGTTTTGGGGTCTTGTAATACTTAATGGAATTAATTTATTTGAGCATACAAGTAAAATGGTGAAATATAGTATTCTAATTACTGGAATAGTTTGTTGCATTGCATCTAACTTTTTTAAAGAACCTAGGAGTGGTACTAATAAGTAAATTAATGTTAACTTAGCGGAAGTATATCAATCTCTATACTTTTTAGCTACTGCTCCGAATATTGTATTTCATATACAAGTTGTAAATTTAACTTTTCCATTCTTTCTCCTAGTCTGCAAATTATCATTGTAATATCAATATATCCTTTGTCTATATAGTTATCGAAAAGTTCTAAATAAAAAGGGTGTAAATCCCCCCTTTTTATTTAAAGCTTTTAACACCATTTTGCTTTGTACTTTCCATTTGATTTGTCACTTTCGCACTACCTATATTCATACGTAAAATAGGTAAAATTGCCATTAAACTAAGTAGCATTGCTATACAAAAGACAACGATGATTGAAGTCACTTCTTTCACTCCTCCAGCAAATGCATTCCCCATTAGCATAGCTCCCATAAAAATTGGAAGAATGGTACCATTTACACGCCCAACCATATTTTCTGGTACAAGCTGAATCATAAGTGTGCCAACAACAATATTAACACAAGCTAAACAAATGCCCGTTCCAAACCTCATGAAGCTAGTCAACCAAAATGATGTTGATACTCCCTCTACGAGAAATGATAGAGCTAATACAAACATACCAAACACAAACATTTTCTTCGGATGTACCTTGGAAGCAAATATAGCAGCAACACCACCTCCAATTAGCATTCCTATTCCATCGGCAACTGCTAAATATTGAACAGCTTCCTTATTTAATCCTAATCGTTCAATAACGAGAAAAACTTCTAATGGATTCGTTAATCCAACCGCTAAACCGATAATCGCAAAAGCAACTGTAATCATGCTTACATTTTTCGTTTGAAGAACGAATTTCCACCCTTCTTTTATATCGCTTCCTAATGTACGCTCTACTTTTTCCTCTTTTTCAATCCATATTGGTAAAAAGGACAATGCCAGGGCAGATAACAAAAAGAGTCCAATTAAGCTATATAACGCTGTAAACACCCCTAATTGTGTATAAACAACAGACCCTATAACTGGACCAAAAATGAGAAACAATGACTGTAACGTTTGATTGAATGCAATCGCATTTGAAACATATTTTTCTTCTACATAACGCTTAAAAATTTTTGATGATGAAGGCTGAGAAAATTGTCCAACAATCGCTGAGACAAGCGTTGCAAAAAATATGGCCTGCCAATAATCCATTTTTAACAATACAATAATACCTATAATGGAACATACACTTAACATATCGCCAGCTACCATTGTTCGGTTCGGATTCCACCGATCAGCTAGTGCACCGCCGACAAATGAAAAAATAAAAATAGGTGCATACTCCATAACCGATAATAATGAAACTGAGATAGGATCGTTGTTCGTCCTTTCCATAACAAAATATAAAAGTGCCATATTTCTTATCCAAATAGCAAGTTGTTGCAAAATATCGGATATCGTGACTAATAAAAAAGCGCGATTACTAAATAAATTTTTCATTTGAACCTCCTTATAAACCGACCGTTCGGTCTATTTTTATAAGAGAAAGACTACTGATTTAAGAATCAGCTGCCATTCCTTGTAACAATACATCAATTGCTTTTTTATAAACTCGTTTCATCTCTATAGGATCAAGTTCATAATAAAGCACACCAAGCCCAGACAATAAACCATTTACAATATACATAAGATCACGAATATTATCCTGACGAAATTCCCCAGATTGGATTCCTTCCTCAATTAATTTTTCAAATACACCATATGATGCTCTTGCTAAAGTAAGCATTTCATCTAGTACTTCTTTACTCACCACTTGGCTTGTAGAAAACTCTTCTACCGCACTAAAAATCGGGTGTTGTGTATCTTCTACATGAAATTCCGCAAGACCATATAGTTTTTCAGTACTCGTATGATATTGCTTTTCTTTCACATTCCACTTCTCAATCCAATCATACGTATGTTGTTTGACCACAAATAAAAATAGTTCTTCTTTACTTTTGAAATGATAATAAATGCTTCCTTTACTGCGCTCTGTAATTTCGCAAATTTCTTCCATAGATGTTGCAGCGTAACCTTTTTGCGAAAATAATTCTTCTGCTTTGTATGCAATTTCTTTTTTTATTTCTTCTGCACTTTTTCGCATATTCCCCTCCAAAAAACCGACCGTTCAGTCTAATGATAACAAATATAAAATCTTCATTACAAGGTGATATTTCCTAAATTCAGAAAAAATATTTTTTAAAGCTAATGAATCGATTCTATGTTTCTATTTATGATCTAGTAAATATACAGGATAAACATTTGTTTCACCGATTTCATAGCAGTTCATCTTAATTAATCAAACGTTTGTTTAAAAAGAAACATACTCATAAAAGAGCGTATTTCTAACAGTCTCCACCACCGCAGCAGCCATCGCCTCCGAAAGAACTTCCACAATCATGGGAGCTACCGCTATCATGTGAAGTCCCGCTATCAGATCCTGCAAATAAAGCGAGGGGAGGTGAAATATGAGTAGATGAATTGTCCCCATTTCCTGTTTTATGTAGGTTTACTTTTTTATTATTTGAGCGAACTGTTTTTACAAGCATTCCGATTAAAATGAAAAATAGCAATGCTGCGATTGCAAATCCCATTTCAATCCCTCCTTTCTATTACACCTCACTACATTTTCATTTCTTGCTCTCTTACCGTAATTTATGAAGGATTTGATTTTGATACATACGAAAAGCCGAACTTCCTTTTATTTTTCTTTTTTCCATTAACTGTTGAAAGCGAAGTGTTTTTTCCGTTAACTCTGCTTTTAACTTTTTCGTTTCTGACTCATCATAACAACACGCAATCAAATCCTCTATTTTTAATATCTCCTTTTGTAACTCCATCTCCGGAGGAATCATATGCGCATTCTTCAAAATTTTATAACTCATTCTAAGTTCTGAAGGTACCATTGAAAGATCTTCTAATTGCAGTGGTTTTCCCTTCCCAGATAAATCATTAAGATCACCATTATGAATTGCTTGCTGAATTTTTTCCTCAGCAATATGCAAGAAAACATCCACACTCTCCCCTCCTTACATCCTTTTCCTATTATGTTACAGGAACATACAAAGAATTTCCATTTCATAACGCCTCTTCTCTAAACAATTCTTTCTCAAATGATTCTCTAAATCCCTTTATTTTTAAGTTTTATTCTTCCTACTGTATGCATACTTCGCTTACTGCACTCCTTTATATTGAGAAAACCTTTTTCCAAGCAATAAAACGTTTACACTCAATATGGTGTTTGCTACGATGAAATTACCCCCTGTTACTTGTATAGACCTCGTGATGTCTGTTTGTTTTCGTTAATCGGCAATTTTGCCATTACACCTATTTCAATTTTGAAAGGAGAAATGATAATGAAGATTAAAAAATGTTCACTCTTGCTTCTGTCTCTACTACTCTTCTTGCCTCTTTTTCTTACAAACTTTATAGCTCCAAATTTCGCATTAGCAGATTCGTCATCAACAAGCAAAAAAATCGTTGGATATTTCCCTTCGTGGGGGATCTATGGCCGCAACTATCAAGTTGCCGATATAGATGCTTCTAAGCTCACTCATTTAAACTATGCATTTGCTGATATTTGTTGGAATAGCAGACACGGCAATCCTTCTACACACCCAGATAACCCAAATAAACAAACTTGGCCATGTAAAGAATCTAGCGTCCCACTACAAAATAAAGATGTTCCAGACGGTACGCTTGTATTAGGCGAACCATGGGCTGATGTTAATAAATCCTTTCCTGGTTCCGGAACAACATGGGAAGATTGTGATAAATATGCTCGCTGCGGGAATTTTGGAGAATTAAAGCGATTAAAGGCAAAATATCCACATTTAAAAACGCTTATATCCGTTGGGGGATGGACTTGGTCTAATCGCTTTTCAGACATGGCTGCTGATGAAAAAACGAGAAAAGTATTTGCCGAATCTACTGTCGCCTTTATTCGAGAATATGGTTTTGATGGTGTAGATTTAGATTGGGAATACCCAGGCGTTGAAACAATTCCAGGAGGGAGTTACCGTCCCGAAGATAAACAAAATTTCACACTACTTCTCCAAGATGTTCGAAATGCACTCGATAAAGCTAGCTCTGAAGATGGAAAATCCTACTTATTAACAATTGCTTCAGGTGCAAGCCAGCGCTACGCTGACCATACAGAGCTTAAAAAGATTTCCCAAATTGTAGATTGGATTAATATTATGACATATGACTTTCATGGAGGATGGGAAGCTACTTCCAATCATAATGCTGCACTATATAAAGATCCTCAGGATCCAGCAGCTGATACAAAATATTATGTAGATGGTGCAGTAGAAATTTATAAAAATGAAGGTGTCCCAGCAGATAAAATTGTACTAGGTGTTCCTTTTTATGGTCGCGGTTGGAAAAGTTGTGGGAAAGATAACAATGGACAATATCAGCCATGTACACCAGGTAACGATGGAAAGCTAGCCTCTAAAGGTACTTGGGATGATTATTCTACCGGTGATACAGGGATATATGATTATGGTGACCTAGCAGCAAACTATGTAAACAAAAATGGTTTTGTCCGTTACTGGAATGACAACGCTAAAGTGCCATACTTATACAACGAAAATACAGGAACATTTATTAGCTATGACGACAATGAATCTATGAAGCATAAAACAGATTATATAAAAGCAAAAGATTTAGGCGGGGCAATGTTTTGGGAATTAAGTGGAGATTGTCGTAAGAGCTCAAAATATGACTGTAATGGTCCAAAGTTACTTGATACATTAGTCACGGAACTATTAGGAGGACCTATTCAGCAAAAGGATAACGAACCCCCAACAACTGTAAAAAATATTGTTGTGACCAACAAAAATGCCAACTTCGTACAACTAAGTTGGACAGCATCTACTGATAATGTCGGTGTTACCGAATATGAAGTTCGTTCTGAAAAGGAGAAATGGACAACAACAACAAATAACATCACAATTAAAAGTTTAGCACCAAACACAGAATATGTTTTCTCTATCATTGCAAAAGATGCCGCTGGGAACCAATCACAGCCTTCTTCTATTACTGTTAAAACAGATGACAGCAATACTTCGCCCCCAGACGGTGCTGAGAATGTGATATTTGCAGTTACTTCCAATTGGGGCAATGGTTATAATTTCTCTATTACAATTAAAAATACTGGAACGACACCTATTAAAAACTGGAATTTAGAATTCGATTACAATGGAAATTTAACGCAATTTTGGGATTCGAAACTAATTCGTAAAGAAAAGGATCATTATGTCATAACAAATGCTGGCTGGAATAGTGAAATTCCTCCGGGTGGCTCTGTTACAATTGGCGGTGTCGGAACAGGAACTGTAGCAGATATGTTAAATCCAGTTATACAAACAAATTAGTTTGAACTTACTTTCTATTTATTGAACTTCCCCCATCCCTCTTTCTAAGAATCCCTGATGGGGGAGTCTTATTTTCATAATACCTTTCCTCGGTTTGTTATGTACTCTAATCAGTTGAAGTTATTCGTATATTTACCATGTCCCTGTCTCGTTATAAATCTATTTCAAAACAGACCCTTTCTTCATACGTTCTCACCTTATTGTATTCCGCTATTTTAGAGGAGTAAAACTCCCACTGATTAAAGTTTCACTCTATATAATAATTCCTCTTCCAGATTCCTTTCATTTAGTATGGGAACCTTTCTTTTTAGACAAAAACAAATAATCCTTATATTAAGTTTCGGATATGAAGTTTATGTGAAGTTCGATTGAAGTTTACATGAATTTCCTTTTAAATCTCTTGTTTTTCTTTATTCACCACATTATCCTGTAGTCATAGGGACAATCGTTGTTCTAATTTAAGCTATCTGTACATATAAACAAAGATAGTAGCCTGTTAGGGAAAGGCATCTATAAATAGTTATAAAATAGACAATATGATAGAAAAAGCACGCTTATATGTGCACCATAAGCGTGCTTCTTCATATAATTCTCATGTAAGAGTTCTCCAAAATCATGTTAATCACAGGGAAAAGGCATTCACTATAAATGTGAATGTTTTTCTTTTGCTGAACTTCTATTTCTCTAAAAAATAACAAGCCTCTGAACATCTCACATTCAGAGGCTTTCTTTATTTCTTCATATACGGAGCTAATGTCTTTAAAATTTCTGTTTTATCTTCTTTTAATTCCACAGATGTTAACATATCCATTGTTCGCGGACGGGGTAAATGAACGTGTACTTCCCCTACAATAGTTGCTGGTCTTTGCGATAAGATGAATACACGGTCAGATAATAGTATCGCTTCGTCTAAGTCGTGCGTTACCATTACAATTGTTTGTTTCTCTTGATGCCAAGAATCTAACAGCCAGCGATGCACTTCCATTTTTGTAAAGGCATCTAATTTTCCGAACGGTTCATCAAGTAACATAATAGGTTTCTCACATAAATACGTACGAAGAAAGCTAATCCGCTGCCTCATTCCTCCAGATAATGAGTCGGGATAATGATCTGCATATTCAAACAATCCAAATTGTTTTAATGCTTCCATCCCCTCTGCTAAACGTTCTTTCTTAGACTTCTTTCCCTCAATTTCTAATGGCAACACAATATTTTGTAAAGCTGAACGCCACGGAAGCAATAAATCTTGCTGCGGCATATAACTTACACAATCTTGTGTTTGTACAAGCTCATCATGATACGTAATCTCACCGCTAGTTGTATCTTCCACACTGGCAATCATATTAAGCAATGTACTTTTCCCACAACCGCTCGGGCCTACAAAGGATACAAATTCACCTTCTTGTATAGAAGCATGAATATTCTCTAATACATTTTTACCACCGAATGCTTTCACAACATCTTTTATTCGTAATCCACTCATGTTTCACTTGGAAGGAATTCATTTGTAAAGGCATCTTTTACATCAATTTTCTTTTTGATTACCTTATTATCGTATAAGAAATTCATGTAATTTGTCCAAACTTCTTCCTTCTGTACTCCCCACGCTTTTGCATCATCTTGATATTTTGTACTTAACCACTTTTGACTTTCTTGCACTAACTCTTTATTAATATCTGGAACATTCTTGATTAAAATATCAGCTGCTTGTTTTGGCTCCTGAATTGCAAAATGATATCCTTCTGCTGTTGCACTCATAAACTTTTTCACAACATCTTTATTTCGCTTTATGTTCTTTTCACTTGTGATAAGAACAGGGCTATAAAAGTCTAGTGCTGGATCTAAATCTTTTACCATTATTGTATTTAATTCTTTTCCTTGACGTTTCGCTTCAATTCCATCCCAGCCATAATAAATCCATTCAAAATCAGCATCACGACCAATTGATTTGAAGAAATCTGTTTGTCCAAGCACAATTTTTTCTACTTTACTAAAGTCGGCTTGATGTTTATCCATAATGGTTTTTAAAGTTGCTTCCTCTGCTGGTGCTCCCCATCCTCCATAACGCTTTCCTTCAAAATCTTTTGGTGAAGTAATATTATCTTTTTTTAAAGAAGCAAATGCCGATGTGTTATGTTGAATAATTGCTCCAATTGATACAACTGGAATCCCTTCCACACGTGCCGATGTAACATTTTCTTGATAGCTCACACCAAAATCAGCTTTTCCAGAAGCAATCATTTGCTCTGCTGATACATTATCACCAGGCTGAATAACTTCTACATCTAAACCTTGTTTCTTATAATAATCTTTTGTTTTTGCCACATATAAACCAGTATGGTTTGTATTCGGAAACCAATCTAAAACAACTTTTACTTTTTTCTCTTTGTCACTGCTCTCTTCTTTCTTCGCTGTATTACAGCCGACAACACTTACTGCAAACAGTGTTGCTAACATGACTTTTAAGCTCTTTTTCATTTTCTGTCTTCCTTTCTATATATCCATGGTGCTGTTATTCTGGCCATACACTCTACGATAAAATATAAAAATAACGTGACGATTACAATCATAGCCGCTATACCAAATACACGAGCAGTTAAAAACGACTTTGTTGCACGGGTTAACATAACCCCTAATCCTTCACTTGCACCAAGCCATTCCCCAATAATTGCCCCCATCACACTATATGTAACAGCAATTTTTAACCCTGAGAAAAAATATGGAAGCACAGCAGGAAATTTTACTTTTTGATACATTTGCCATTTTGATGCACGCATTGTTTGTAATAATTTGAGCATATTTTTATCTACCGTTTGAAATCCTTCTAAAATACTAAGGGCAATTGGGAAGAAACAAACAAGAATAACAACCATCACCTTTGGTAGCATTCCATATCCAAACCAAATGATAAATAGAGGTGCAAGCACAACAATTGGAATAGTTTGTGAAATAACAAGTAACGGATTCATAAGAAGGCGAAAAATCGGGATAACATCCATCATAATAGCAATACTTGTTCCAAGTAGAATTGCAAAAAACAAACCGCTTATCACTTCTTGCAACGTCTTTGTTATATTTGGAAGTAATAGCCCTTTCATGCCAATTAATTCTTGTATAATCGTAGAAGGTTTTGGCAATATCCATGGTTCAATGTGAAATAATGAAACAGATCCTTCCCATATCGCAATGAGAAGAATCAGCCAAACTGTTGTAATTGCGAAATTAGATCGCTTCTGTTTTTTCATATTCATCACGATACTTCCATACTTTTTCATCAATTGTTACACCTGTGCTTGGACGATAGTGGATTTTAATAGAGGTAATCACTTCTTCTGCTCCAGCATCTACACAAGCTTGTTGTGCACGTTTTATAATATCAAGAAGTTCATTTAAATCTCCTTCCATCGTTGTTTCCATCGCACCTACTTCATAACGAACACCTGATTGTTGGACAACTGCAATTGCCTTATCCACGACCGCATATAAATCTTTTGTTTTTGCTTGTGGTACCACTGAAAATGAAATTGTAACTTGTTGTGACATGCTAAAATCCCCTTTGCAAAATAATATGTTAAAAACAAGAAAAGGCTTTCCCACTATGACGTAGGAAAGCCTTGTATGCAAGTTATTATAAAATAACATATGCTACATTCCCTTAAGCAACTCCCTACGCTGGCATTATCCAGATCAGGTTGAGGGTCGATGTTCCTTTACATCCTCTCAGCCACTTGGCTCCCCGGTCCTTAATTCGTTTTCATTGTAGCATGATTTATTTTATTGAACAAACAAAAGCATGGTACATCTTGTCTGTTATTTTTCTACGTTTGGAAAATACCCCACTTGTTCTCCATGTGCTAATAGCTTCTGAATAAACTGTTGGTCAATTATTGGCACTGCAATTTTCTTTTTCTTTATCCATTCATTTGTTCTTTTTGTACCTATTACAAATTCAGACTGCTGCGCTCCATCGCCAGCTACTTGTGAAGCAATCAATTCTGCTATCTCCTCATCCTCTTTCGCTAACTGTAACCCTGAATCTACATATTGCGAAAGAGGAACAATTTCTAAATGATGCCCGCATTCTATCATTAACTGCACAAAATGTACAAAATCAATCGGATCTGGATGACAAATATGCAATGTTTCACCTATAATTTGAGGATCTTGCATATACGTCACAATTGATTTACTTGCAAAATCAATTGGAGCAAAGTCCACTTTCCACTTCACGTTTGGTGCTTGTCCAATTAATAACATCGTTTTAATGAGGCGATAAAATGCATTTCCTTCAATATTTTGTTGAAATACTCCCGTTTCGGAATGGCATGTTAAATTACCAGCGCGATAAATATTCCCTCTCATGCCACGACTCATTGCTTCACGAACAAGATTTTCTGCCTGTAGTTTACTATTGGAATACACATTCTCTAACTCTACATGATACTCAAAATCACCGCGTTTTTTATACATATCCCATTGTTCTACTGCTAAATCGATTGGAATACTAATCGTAGAAATAAAATGGAATGCTGCTCCTTCATCGGCTAATGCAAGCATGCGCTTTGTCCCTTGAATATTTACATTTTCAAATTGCTTTACATCCCCAAAATGTCTTACGTCTGCCCCGCAGTGAACGACTGTATCAACTTTAGAACGTATCGCTATAAACTCTTCCTTACTAAGTCCAAAGTATTCTTCACCAAGGTCACCAGGAATAGCTGTTATACGTGCCAGAGCTTCATTTGGAATATCATGAAAATATCCTGTTAAAGTTTCCATAATTCTTTGCTCTACATCTTTTTTAGGTCTTACTAAACAATAAATATGAGCTGAGGTTTGCTGCAATAATTCATATAGGATATGTGATCCTAAATAACCTGTTGCTCCTGTTAAAAAGACATTGGAAATCCGGTTATTAGTTATTCCTTCCGTATACTGAATAGCCTCTGGTTCATGTATCCATTTATATTCATGAAATACATTTTCTTCTAGGGTTAACTCCCTTTGTATTCGCGCTAACTTATACACTGTCTTTTCCTTAAAGAAGTCTTGAATTGTTAAATGCGGAAAATCTTCTTTTAACAATGTTAAAATACGTAATACTTTTAATGAATGCCCACCAATGGTAAAGAAATCATCATGTACACCAATTTTGGAAACTCCTAATACTTCTGTCCAAGCCTGTGCGATAATCTTCTCTGCTTCAGTAGATGGTGCAACATATTCTTGTAGGCGAGTCGGCTCATACTCTTCTTCTAGTTGCCCTAGTTTCTTAACATCTATTTTCTTATTTGGTGTAAGCGGTAGTTCATCAATATAAATTAACTTAGACGGAATCATATAATCTGGTAACTGCTCTTGTAATTTGTAAATGAGTTCTGGCATCTCTTTTTTTGTTAAAGTTGTATAAAAAGCAATCAAATATTGACTTCCTTCTTTACTTTTCTTAGCAAACACAATATTTTCTTTTACATTATAATTTTGAGAAATTTGATTTTGAATTTCTCCTAACTCAATACGGTGTCCTCTAATTTTCACTTGATCATCTTTTCTATGTAAAAATTCAATATTCCCGTCTTCTAAGAGTCTAACGATATCTCCAGTTTTATATATATTAACAATAGGGTTGAATGGGTTTGGAACAAATGCTTCTACTGTTTTTTCCGGTTTATTAAAATATCCTTTTGCTAGTCCTACTGATTCTATATGCAGTTCGCCAGGTACACCAATTGGACAAAGCCTCATATTCTCATCCAATATCATAATTTGATAATTTGCACACGGCTTACCAATTGGAACACTTACAATGTTCTCATCCAACTGACTCGGAATCGGGTAAGTTGTTGTTACGACTGTACACTCTGTCGGTCCATATACATTATGAATTTCAATATTTGTTCCAATTCTTTCTCTCCATAATTTAATCACCTCGATCGGTAACATCTCTCCTCCAATTGCAATCCGTTTCAATGAACTCAGCTTATATATCTCTTCATCTTCTAAATAGGTTGCTACTTGTCTTACAAAAACTGTTGCTAACGCTAAAATAGAAGTTGCTTTTACTCTATGGATTGCATTTGCAAATGCTTCTACCGATAAGCGTTCTTCTTCTAATAATACATATAAGGTGCCTCCGCAAAATAAAGCAGCAAATAATTCCCATACAGAAGCATCAAAGCTAAATGAAGGAAACTGTGCAAATACATCCTCTTCTGTTAATTTATACTGTCGTTGCATCCAAGTACATAGATTGACAACACCTCGATGAGCTAACATTGTTCCTTTCGGATTCCCTGTCGATCCTGATGTATAAATCATATATGCTATATCATCACAATTGATAGGAAGCTTCACATCATTAACCAAATAATTCTCACTATCATAGATTGAGATTGCTTGAATACCTTTAGATGTAATCTCTGTTTCTTTTGTTAAAATAACTTTCGCTTTACTATCTTGAATAATGTACTCAATTCTACTCTCCGGATAATCTGGATCAATTGGAACATATGCCGCATTAGCCTTCAACACAGCTAATATACTTATCACTGTGTCGATACTGCGTTTCATAAAAATCCCCACATAATCTCCTGGTTGCACACCATTTTGTATTAACATGTGAGCTATTTGATTACTTCTTTGATTCAATTCTTGATACGTTAAAGCACCTTCTTTAGAAGATAATGCAATACGATTCGGAAATTGCTTAACCGTTTTATAAAACATCTCAACAATGCTTTTTTCTGGATATGTTGCTTTCGTGTTATTTATCTCATTATAGAGTGCTATCTCTTCATCTGTAATAATTCGGAAATTCCCAACGTGTTCATCTCTATTCTGTAAGGCATGTATGAATACTCCCTCTATTTGCCTCATATAGCGAGCAATCGTCTTTTCCTTCCAAATCAAACCATTAAATATCACTTCTACACCTTGCTTCTCTTCATTAAGGACAAACTGTAATATATCATTCTCCTGTGAATGATAGTATGTTTGACCAACAATAATAGGTGCCATTCCAAATAGATTATCATGCTTTTGTAATTCTTGTATGTCTGTCTCATCCATCGCTTGAATTTGACCTATTTGCTCAACGATCTGTTCTTTTAACTTTTTATAAGAAAGGAAAGGAGAGATTTCAATCACAATAGGAAATAGTTTTTCCCTTTCATGATACAAAACAATTATATGTTTCTCATTAGCAATATGATGTAACCACATTATACTTGCTCCTAACAGATCAACCATATTAATTGTTATTGGAAACAATATTGTTTTTGTATCTACTTCTCCCTCTAGATTTCGGAAATCCATAGGAATTCTACTTTTTCCGTTTATTCTTTCTAGAGACTCTTTGATTGTTTCATTATAAGAATTTGTTAATACTGCTTCCATGTCATTCACTTCCCTTACCATCTACACCTTGTTTATGCTCTATTCGCTTTTAAATTCACCAATCAATTCTTGTAACTCTTGAGCAAGCCAACTTAAAGATGTTGCTAGCTCAGCAATTTCTTGAACAGTCATCTCTTGCTCCTTCATACTTTCTTCTACGTGATTACTACTTTCTGCATATGTCTTAGCAATCTGAGATAAATGATTCACAACCTGCACGATTCCTTGACTTTTTTGTAAAACATCACTTGAAGTACCTGAAACTGCTTTCACTTGACTTGTAACAGACTGCGCTGATTTTAAAATTTTGTTAAAGAACTCACCGCTACTATGAACAAGCTCAATTCCTGATTCAACTTCTTTTGAACCTTTTTGCATCGAAACTACAGCTTCTTCTGTTTCTGCTTGTGTTTCTCCAATCAATTTGGCAATATCTTTAGCTGATGCCTCTGTCTGCTCCGCTAATTTACGCACTTCATCTGCTACCACTGCAAATCCTCTACCAGCTTCTCCAGCTCGCGACGCTTCAATAGAGGCATTTAGAGCAAGTAAGTTTGTCTGGTTTGAGATGCCTGTAATTACTGTTACAATATCGCTAATTTGTTTAGAACGATTTTCCAACGAATAGATAATAGAAGATAAATCTTGAACCGCACTTTGAATTAAATTCATTTGTTTCACAATTTGAGAGATAACTTCATTTCCTTCTAAAGAATGTTGCTCCATGCTTTCAGATGCACTTGTAACATGCTTCGCAGCACCCGTAATTCCCTCAAGACTACTGCCCATCTCATTTACAATATGCAAACATTTTTGTACGGAAGCCTCTTGAGACTGTGCTCCTTCATTTAATCCTTCTATAGAACTTGCAATCTCCTGAACTGCCATATTGTTTTCTTCTGTACTTGCAGATAACTCTTGTGAAGAAGAAGAAACTTGTTCTGCTGTCTGCTTTACTTTATCAATAATCGCTTTAAATTTTTGTATTGTCGTGTTGAAATAAGCATTAATAATTCCAATGTCATCTGATCGTTCCCTTAATTGAATATTTAAATCGCCATCTCCTACTTTCCGTAATCCTTCACGCAACTCTTGTAATGGTGCTAAAGAACTACGAACAATAAAGAATTGAATTCCAATAGCAAGCACTAATGATATACTCATAAAGATTAAACCTTGTATGATAAATTGTTGTTTTGTACTCGGAACAATCGATGCATCTACATCCGCTGCTACAACTGCAATAATATTTTTTTCTTTATCCATAATTGGCTCTAATATTGTTACCCATGAACCAAGCTGATCTTCATATACTTCTGTCATTTGTGCTTTCTTTCTATCCATTACCTTATGGTATGCATTCATCCAATGAGCAGGCATATCGAAATAATCACCTGGTTTCACAGTTACAGATTTAGCTAATTCCGTATTCAATCCGACAATTTGTGGCGCATCTTTTTCATTTGTTTTTGCACCTGTAATATATACTTGCCCAACACTTTTCAAATCTTTTGCTACTTTATCGAGCTGCTCTGTAATTCTTTCTTTCTTCACTCTTTGAGTTGTAGGATCTTCTGCAACCTCTCTAATCAAATTCTGATCCAGTTCATTTAATACAATATCTCCTGTTTCAATTGACTGTTTTTCAAATAAATTCATCATGCTATCTTGGAACATGTTAAGACTTAATACCGCCATACTTCCAACAAGCGTAAAAATGACCAAGACAGTCAGCAATACATTTTTCTGTAAAAACGATAACTTATGCCAATATTTCCTCATAAAAGCACTTCCTCCTTATTTTTTGTATAGTTAAATAATATAATGTTTTAGCCCCTAAATTGATATTATTTCTCATTTAAAGGTACGTAAATAAAAAAAGACCAATATCAAAAATTGGTCAAAACCAATCCAATCTATTCGGTAACTGACTAGCTTCGCCTTCTCTTGACCTTAAGCCCTACAGTTTTGCAGCCTTATGTTTCCACGAGTTTGCCTTTCTCGCCCAATGAGTTGAATAATATGGGGGTTTTATGAGAATTAAATATTCCCTTTCACAGGTTACAACATCATAATCAAAATGTCTACTTATTAAAAAATAACGATATATCATTTTTTCAAAATACTTTCACGAAAAGAATGAATGTTCCTTTTTATATGTTATATAATAAAAAATGTTTAGAAATAAGGGGTTTTCTTGGATTCTTTCTAGTTTTTCAATTAAATTAAATTATTCAAAAATATCAACCCATTAAATTTCTGGAGGTAGTTTATTATGTTTTGGTTACAATTTCTTACCCTACTACTCTGTATTTTCATTGGCGCACGCCTTGGTGGAGTTGGCTTAGGAGTGATGGGTGGAGTTGGTATGGCAATACTTGTATTTATCTTTCACCTACAACCTACAGCACCTCCAATTGACGTTATGCTAATGATCTTAGCAGTCATTACAGCTGCTGGTGCCCTACAGGCAGCAGGAGGAATGGACTACCTTGTCCATCTTGCGGAAAAAGCATTGCGAAAAAATCCAAAGCGTATTACATTTTTCGCACCTATTGTTACTTATTTATTTACATTATGTGCCGGAACAGGCCATGTTGCCTATTCTGTCCTTCCTGTTATCGCAGAAGTATCACGTGAATCAGGAGTTCGCCCTGAACGCCCGATGTCAATCGCCGTAATTGCTTCCCAACAAGCCATTACAGCTAGTCCTATCTCAGCAGCAACTGTTGCACTTCTAGCAATGCTAGCTGATTATAAAATTACTTTATTTGATATTTTAAAGGTAAGCATTCCATCTACTTTTATTGCTTGTATGCTAGCAGCTTTCGTTGCAAGTAAAATGGGAAAAGAGTTAAAAGATGACCCTGAGTATTTAAAACGATTAAAAGAAGGTATGATTCCAAAATTAGAAGAAAAGAAAGAGTTCGTCGGTACAAAAGGAGCGAAATTATCTGTTATCCTCTTCTTATTCGCAACTGTTTTCGTTGTTCTCCTTGGTTCATTTGAAGCACTGCGACCAGGCTGGATAATCGATGGAAAATTCGTTCACCTATCGATGCCAAATGCAATTGAAATGGTTATGTTAACAATTGCCGCTCTTATTATTATTTTATGTAAACCAAATGTAGAAAGCATTGTATCTGGTAACGTTTTTAAGGCTGGTGCTACAGCTGTTGTTGCTATTTTTGGTATCGCTTGGATGGGCGACACGTTCTTTAATGGTAACTTAACTTTCATTCAAGGATCTATTCAACATTTAGTAACAAGTGCACCATGGTTATTCGCTATTGCACTATTTGTTCTATCTATCTTATTGTATAGCCAAGCAGCTACTGTACGTGCTCTTATGCCACTTGGCTTATCGCTTGGTATTTCACCAGCACTTCTTATTGCAATGTTCCCTGCAGTAAATGGTTACTTCTTCATTCCAAATTATGGAACAATCGTTGCTGCAATTAACTTTGACCGTACAGGCACAACACGTATTGGTAAATATGTACTAAATCATAGTTTTATGATTCCTGGTCTCATTGCAACCTTTGCTTCTATCGGTATCGGAATGTTACTTATTTCGATTATGTTTTAACAAAAAAGCGCATGACTTATTCTATAAGTCATGCGCTTTTTTTCCATTTAATCAAACGTTTGTTTAAACTAGTACCTTTGTTTTATACAATCCTCCAACTAAACTCTTCTACTCTATACTAGGCTCCAATATATATTGACTTGCCTCTGCTAATAACTTTGGAAAATCATCTGGAAAAAAGTTCCCTAATCCTTCTCTTACAATACATTTGCACTCCACATTATATGTTTTAAATACTTCCATTAACTCCATCGTTTTCTCATGTAAGATGAGAACACAACCGTTCAATCCCCATCTTTACTTCTTCACTTGATGCACGAATGCTTTCGCACTGTCAAAGGCTGAACTCGCCAAACTAATGGCTGAAATAACCGAAACACCATCTGCTCCTGCTTCTATTACTGAAGAAGCATTTTCGATTGTAATTCCACCGATTCCAACTATCGGTATATTAATACCTTTTTCCCGAAAATAACGTAATCCATTTAATCCTTGAACTGCTTTTGTATCTTTTTTTGTGTTTGTTGGAAAAATAGGGCCTATTCCTAAATAATCCGCACCATTTGCAATGGCAAAATGCGCTTCTTCTATTGTATGAGCAGACACTCCAACAATTTTATCGCCCATTTTTTCACGGACAACTTCAATTCCTTCATCATCTTGTCCAACATGAACACCGTCTGCATCCAGCTTAAGCGCTAAATCCACATCATCATTCACAATAAAAGGAACTCGATACTCCCTACATAGCGCTTGTAACTGTTTGGCAAATTGGACTCTTTTCTCTCCAGTTAGAGCTCCTTCTCCTTTTTCCCGAAATTGAAAAAGGGTAATGCCACCATCTAGTGCTTCTTTCATTACTTGTAATGGACCCTTGTGACAGTTATTGCTCCCCATAATAAAATATACTTGTAATAACTGAGACATCTTTTCTGTTTCAATGCGTGCCATCTCTCTCATCTCCCTAACGAACTTCTTCTGCTTTTCCATATTGTTCAATATCGCTTACGGTAACATTTGCTAATTGATTTAAGAATTCTACTTGGAAACTGCCTGGTCCCTGATCTACTGTTTTACTCGCAGCAATCTCCGCTGCTACTCCATAAAACGTTAATGCAGCAACCGCTGCTTTTACATAATCTTGTTCAACTGCCACAAATGCTCCCATTACTGAAGTTAATAAACAACCTGTTCCTGTCACCTTTGTTAAAATTGGATGACCGTTACGAATTATAACGGTTCGCTTACCATCTGTGACAATATCTTCTTTTCCTGTAATTACCGCGACTGTACCTAGTTTGTTCGCTGCTTTTGTTGCAATTGCTACAGAATCACCATTTCCAGTTCCAGCATCCACACCTTTGATTTCCCATTTTTCATGAATAACATTCGCAATTTCCGCTGCATTTCCGCGGATCATCGCTAACTTTATTTCATTTGGTATATGTCTTGCCACTTCTGTTCGATACAAAGTTGCTCCTGCCCCAACTGGATCAAATAATACTGGGACATGCTGTTGATTCGCTGCTTTTCCAGCAATGAGCATTGCTTCAACTTCATCTGGCCGGAGCGTACCCATATTTAAAACGAGTGCTCCTGCAATGCTAGCCATCTCTGCTACTTCTTCTTTTGCATATGCCATGACTGGTGATGCCCCTAACGCTAGCAAGCCATTTGCTGTAAAGTTCGTTACAACTACATTTGTAATATTATGCACAAGTGGATTCGTTTTTCTTACTTGTTCCACCACTTTAGCAATTTCTGTTATATGCATTGTTTCATCTCCTCCTCGTTTCCGTAATGGGAGATACACAAAAAGACACTTCGCGTATGCAAAGTGCCTGAACATGTGTTTTTTTACACTCTCCCTACGCTGGCATTATCCAACAGGTTCTAATGGTCAACGACAGATTAGCCGTACTCTCAGTCTGCATCCGCAAACTCCCATGTGCTTTCTTATTCATCTACTTCAAAGTCTACTCTTATTCTAGTAAAATAACAAGTTCTTTCCTTTCTTATATGAAAGGTGAAGTGAAAAGAGAGCATTCGTCTTTATATTGCTTTATACCGAATCAGTATGTATAGAAAAACAGCGATAGGATGCGCTCCTATCGCTGTTTTTCATTTTATTATTTTAAAGCTTTAGATACTTCTTTTACCATTTCTGATACAGACTCAAGCCCGCCACCAGATAGGTACCAGTAGTTTGGATCTAAATAAACTACATTGCCATCTTTCACAGCATTTGTTTTGCTAACAATTTCGTTTTCCACTACTTGTTTTGCAGAAGATTTACCGCCAACAACAGCACCTCTATCTACTACAAATAAGTAACCTGGGTTTTTCTCTAAAATATATTCGAATGAAACTTTGTTACCATGTGTATCAGCTTTAATATTTGGGTCAACAGGAGTTATCCCAAATACATCATGGATAATACCGAAGCGAGATTGTGGCCCATATGCACTTACTTGACCATCATTCGCTAAAATAACTAACCCTTTTTTATCGCTCTTCTTAGCTTTTTCATTTAATGCTGCTACGTCTTTTTCAACTGCTGCAATTTCTTTTTTCGCTTGTTCTTCTTTACCGAAGATTTTTGCTAATGTTTCAACGTTTTCTTTAAATGATTTCATGTAATCTTTTGTATTTAACTCTACATAAATTGTTGGAGCAATTTTTTCAAATTCTTTGTATGAATCAGCTTGTCTTCCAGAAATGATAATTAAATCTGGATTCATTTCGTTAATTTTTTCGAAATCTGGCTCTTTTAAGCCACCAACATTTGTATATTTTTTATCTTTATATTTTGAAAGATACGATGGGATATTTTTCTGTGGTACACCAGCCACATCAACGCCTAATTTATCTAAAGTGTCTAATGAACCAAAGTCAAATACTACAACTTTTTTCGGATTTGTTTTAACTTTTGTTTCCCCTAACTTATGCTTGATTGTAATTTCTTTCGCTTTACTTTCACTAGCTTCTGTCTTTTTATCAGTAGAAGCATTATTGCTACATGCTACAGCCATGATAGCAAGCATGAAAGTTAATAGTAGCATCGCTAACTTTTTCATTTCAATCACCTCTATAAGTTTTTTTAAATTATTTTAATTGATCGTGCATTTGCACAATCAAAAATAACTTCCTCTTATGAAAAATAAATACAAATATTATTTCCAGCTATTTCTTCAATGTGGATGTCCATATCATAAATCCCCTTTAAGACTGCTGGATTAATAATTTCATTTGTTGGCCCTTCTTTCATGACCTTTCCATCTTTCAAAGCAACAATATGATCAGAATAACAAGAAGCAAAATTAATATCATGAATTACAATTACAACTGTTTTCCCTAGTTCTTCAACTAAGCGTCTCAGTACTTTCATAATTTGTACAGAATGCTTCATATCTAAATTGTTAAGTGGCTCATCTAGCAAAATATATTCCGTATTTTGAGCAATCACCATAGCGATATACGCCCGTTGTCTTTGCCCACCACTTAGTTGGTCTAAATATTTATGCTGAATATCCTCAAGCTCCATATAACGAATTGCTTCCTCAATATGTTTCTCATCTTCCTTGGTCAAGTTTCCTTGTGAATATGGGAATCTACCAAAGCTGACTAGTTCGCGAATCGTGAGACGCAAATTAATGTGATTCGTTTGCTTTAAAATAGAAATTTTTTTTGCAAGCTCATTACTATTCCACTCACTAATTTCTTTATCCTCTATATAAATTTCACCAGCATCTTTTTTTAATAATCTGCTAATCATGGAAAGCACTGTACTTTTTCCTGCCCCATTCGGACCGATGAAAGATGTGATTTTTCCTTTTGCAATTTTAATCGAAACATCTTCAACAACATTTTTGCTTCCATATTGTTTTGATATATTTCTTACTTCTACCATGATTTACTCTCCTTCAATAGAAGATAAATGAAGTATACGCCCCCAACAAAGTTTACAATGACGCTTAAAGTTGTATTAAATTCAAATACTCTTTCAACAATCAATTGTCCACCTACTAGAGCGATAATACTAATAAAGATAGAACCCATAATTAAATATTTGTGTTTATATGTGTACAAGAATTCACGCGCAACGTTTACTACAAGTAATCCTAAAAATGTAATTGGACCAACTAGCGCTGTAGAAATAGAAACTAAAATTGCGATAACAATTAAAAGTTTTTTTACGACTTTGTCATAATCTACGCCTAAGTTAATTGCCTCTTCTCTTCCAAGTGATAATACGTCTAATAGTTTCAACTCTTTATATACGTAAGCAACCACTACTATAATCCCAATAACGGATACTGCAAGTAACTCTGTTTTCACGTTGTTAATACTGGCAAACATTTTTCCTTGCACAATTTGAAACTCATTCGGATCAATAAGCACTTGCATAAAAGAAGACAAACTTTGAAAGAATGTCCCGAATATTAATCCGATTAAGAGTAAGAAATAAATATTATTTCCTTCTCTTTTAAATAAAAATTTATAAAGAAACAGTGAAAAAATCACCATTAAACTAACGGATATAAGAAAGTTCGCATTTGTATTCATCATAGCAAAATGCTGTGACCCAAATAAAAACACAACAAAAGTTTGAATAAACATGTAAAGCGAATCTAACCCAATCACACTCGGTGTTAAAATACGGTTATTACTAATCGTTTGGAAGATCATAGATGAAAACGCAATAGCTCCACCTGTTATGATCATTGCTAACAATTTCTTCGCTCTTCTTGGTAAAGCATAATCTAGTGTGTTCATATTTAAGTTAATGAATAAAAAGATTCCAATGGCTATTACGGATACAACGGCAAGTACTGCCAACATCAACTTATAATTCTTTTGTTTTCTATGTTGCATATGCGTTTCTCCTCATTAATAAATAAAGGAAGATTCCGCTTCCGATCACTCCTACTGTAAGACCAATCGAAATTTCATACGGATAAATTACGACCCTACCAAGTATATCGCAAGCTAGTACAAAAACAGCTCCTAACAAGGCAGTATGAGGTAAACTATTTTTCAAATGATCTCCGCGATAAATTGAAACGATATTTGGAATAATAAGTCCTAAAAATGGAATCATCCCAACAGTTAAAACAACTAATGCAGAGATGAGAGAAACGATAATAAGCCCAATATTTAGCACTCGATTGTAATTCATTCCTAAATTCGCAGCAAAATCTTCCCCCATTCCAGCAACGGTAAAACGATTTGCATATAAAAAGGCGATGATTACAAGCGGAATACTGAAATATAAAATCTCATATCTCCCCTTCATAATCATTGAAAAGTCACCTTGTAGCCACGAATTAATATTTTGAATTAAATCATATTTATAAGCAAAAAATGTTGTAATGGAACTAATAATGTTTCCAAACATAATTCCAACAAGCGGAATAAAAATGGCATCTTTAAATTTAATTCGCTTTAAAATTTGCATAAACAAAAATGTACCAGCTAGCGCAAAAATAAATGCGATAAACATTTTTTCAAGCGGGCTTGCTGTCGTAAATAACATTAAGGAGACTAAAACGCCCAACTTTGCACTATCCATCGTTCCCGCAGTTGTTGGAGATACAAACTTATTTCTGCTCAGTTGCTGCATAATTAAACCACTTATACTTAAACTGACACCAGCAACAATAATACTAATGAGACGTGGTAATCTACTGATAAATACAATTTGCATTTTCTCTTGATTCCAATGCAAAACATCTGTTAGACTCACATCTTTTACACCAATAAAAATAGATGCAACCGATAAAACAATAAGCATGATAAATAAATATCTTTTTTTCATAATGTTTTCATGGTACAGATTATGTTCTGTCGCCATCACTTGATTTCAAACAGATTATAATCCTATCATTTTATCCCCCTCACCTATTTATAGAATGATAGAAATCATAATTCTAGCAAACGCTTCCATTTCTTGCCGCGAACTATTCGTCATAATCCAACCTTTTTTAGATGTATCAATCGGATTCATCTGACGTTTCGGCAACGTTATGGTAACCTCTTTTTAATGATAATGAATTTCATTTGCGATGTCAACGTATAACTTATAATGCAGTGAAGTTGTAAGCAATCGAAATCCCCCATACTCTACCGATTATCCCCACCAATCAAGCTGCTACGGGCAGCCCTCATCCTTATCTTCCTTGCTTCCCTCCCATTCTTGAAGTGAGAAAATAGCGGGATAAACAGATGAAGCTCTATTCCAAACAGCAAATGATAGTGACTCCAAAGCAGTTTCATAAGGTTTATAAAGAAAATAAGAAATTAAGACAAGAAGTAGAGATTCTTAAAGAAGCTATGTCAATTATAACTACCAAATAGAAGGTGTTCCTTACTGTTCTTCTTGAAAACTGTGGTATATTATACGGTATATAGTTAGTAAAGGAGTTTGAATACATGGCAAAGAGTGTAGTAATTGCTGAGAAACCATCAGTTGCACGGGATATCGCAAAAGTATTAAAGTGTACAAAAAAAGGAAATGGATTTTTAGAAGGGGATAAATATATCGTGACTTGGGCTCTTGGACACTTAGTGACACTTGCAGACCCTGAGGCTTATGATAATAAGTATAAAACATGGAATCTTGAAGATCTTCCTATGCTTCCAGAACGTATGAAATTAGTTGTTATAAAACAAACGGGAAAACAGTTTCATGCTGTGAAACATCAACTTAGTCGAAATGATGTTAATGAGATAATTGTGGCTACTGATGCAGGAAGAGAGGGAGAATTGGTTGCCCGTTGGATTATTGAAAAAGCAAAAGTGAAGAAACCCATTAAACGTTTATGGATTTCTTCTGTAACAGACAAAGCAATTAAAGATGGTTTTCGTAATTTAAAACCAGGTAAAACTTATGATAATTTATACGCCTCAGCCGTTGCTCGTTCTGAAGCTGATTGGTATATCGGCTTAAATGCTACTCGTGCATTAACAACAAAATTCAATGCTCAATTAAACTGTGGGCGTGTGCAAACACCAACTGTAGCTATTATTGCGAGTCGTGAAGATGAAATCAAAAACTTTAAAGCTCAAACATACTACGGTATCGAAGCTCAAACAACGAATAATTTAAAACTAACTTGGCAAGATGCAAAAGGAAATAGTCGTAGTTTTAATAAAGAAAAAATTGATGGTATCGTAAAAAGCTTAGATAAACAAAATGCTACTGTTGTGGAAATTGATAAAAAACAGAAGAAATCATTCTCTCCTGGCCTTTATGATTTAACTGAATTGCAACGTGATGCAAATAAAAAGTTCGGTTACTCTGCAAAAGAAACATTAAACATTATGCAGAAATTGTATGAACAGCATAAAGTGCTAACGTATCCTCGTACGGATTCACGCTACATTTCATCTGATATCGTTGGAACACTTCCAGAGCGTCTAAAAGCATGCGGTGTAGGAGACTATCGCTCTTTAGCACATAAGATTTTAAATAAGCCGATAAAATCTAATAAATCATTTGTTGATAATAGTAAAGTAAGTGATCATCACGCAATTATTCCAACAGAGGGATATGTTAATTTCTCTGCGTTCACTGATAAAGAACGTAAAATTTATGATTTAGTTGTAAAACGTTTCTTAGCTGTTTTATTCCCAGCATTTGAATACGAACAACTAACATTACGCACAAAAATTGGGAATGAAACGTTCATTGCGCGCGGAAAAACAATTTTACATGCTGGTTGGAAAGAAGTATATGAAAACCACTTTGAAGATGATGATGTAACTGATGACGTAAAAGAACAACTTCTACCTCGTATTGAAAAAGGTGATACATTAACTATAAAGTTAATTACGCAAACATCAGGTCAAACAAAACCACCTGCACGATTTAATGAAGCAACTTTACTTTCAGCAATGGAGAACCCTACAAAATATATGGATACGCAAAATAAACAACTTGCTGATACGTTAAAATCGACTGGTGGATTAGGTACTGTAGCGACACGTGCAGATATTATCGACAAACTTTTCAACTCTTTCTTAATTGAAAAACGTGGTAAAGATATTCATATTACCTCAAAAGGTCGTCAATTACTTGATTTAGTACCAGAAGAATTAAAATCACCTACACTAACTGGTGAGTGGGAACAAAAACTTGAGGCAATTGCAAAGGGGAAACTGAAAAAAGAAGTATTCATTTCAGAAATGAAGAACTATACGAAAGAGATTGTTTCTGAAATTAAATCGAGTAATAAAAAATATAAACATGACAACATTTCTACGAAGTCTTGTCCAGACTGCGGTAAACCAATGCTAGAGGTAAACGGCAAAAAAGGAAAAATGCTCGTATGCCAAGACCGTGAATGTGGTCACCGTAAAAATGTATCCCGCATAACAAATGCCCGTTGCCCGCAATGTAAGAAAAAATTAGAGCTACGTGGTGAGGGGGCTGGTCAAATCTTTGCATGTAGATGCGGCTACCGTGAGAAGCTATCTACCTTCCAAGAACGCCGCAAAAAAGAATCTGGTAACAAAGCAGATAAACGTTTCGTTCAAAAATATATGAAACAGCAGCAAAAAGAAGCAGAGCCATTAAATAATGCATTAGCAGAAGCATTAAAGAAATTGAAATTTGATTAAATGAAAAAAGCATTGTCCATCAAAAGTTTTGATGGACAATGCTTTTTTCGATTAAGGTGAAACAGTGAAAGTCAGTTTAGAAAAAGGATATGGGAACTGAATCTATAGTATGAAGTAGCATTAGCTAGAAAAATATTTCTAATCGTTTGATTTCCAATCTTATTTACAACACCGCGCTGGAACATGGTCTCAATATTGCCCTGTGATAATCGTAAAACACTCAACAAAAAAATTTAAAACTGCTATACATTTTTCGATTACTTTATCATTTCTAAAACGCCATATTAATCAAACAAAAGGTTCCTACCAAATTCGGTAGAAACCTTTATAATTAGTGAATAATTTTACTTCCTTTTGCATTCTCAACAAACTTTTCACTTGATTTATTAATTGGTGTTTTCAGTAATAATGCAAGAGTTAACATGATTACAACGAACACACTCAATACAAGTAAATCTCTAATGACAATATCCCAAAGCATTCCACCTACTGTTTCACGAATTGCACTAATCGCATATGTGAACGGCAAGAATGGATACATTGCTTGGAAGAATTTCGGTAACATTTGAATTGGGAACGTTCCTCCCGACCCAGCTACTTGTAGTACGAGTAAAATGATTGCCATTGATTTCCCAACGTTTCCGAAAACAGAAACGAGAGAGTATACGATGCAAACAAAGACTGCACTGCTAAATAAACTGAATACCACAAACCAGAATTTATCAACTACGTACGTACCAAGTAAGAACATATCTCCCATCGATACAATAAACGCTTGTGCAAGCCCTATCGTTAAAAACGTTAAGAAGCGTCCAAAATAAATTTCATGACTCTTATATTCCGTCCCCGGTTCATGCACTTCTACTGTTAATAATGAAACCATTAACAATGCTCCTACCCATAATGCAAGCACTGTATAAAACGGTGACATTGCTGAGCCATAGTTTGGCATTGCAAATAATTTATTTTCTTTTAATTTCACAGGATTTGCAAAGAAATCACTTTGCTTTTCAACATCATTTTTCAATAAACGAATAATATCTTTTATATCCTCTTCCGATTCAAACTGACGAATTTTATCTGCTAGTTCCTTTATTTTTTGCTGAGTAGCTGGCATCTGCGCTTTAATATCTTTCAGTTTCTTTGTGCCTTCTACCAATCCTTTTGAGGAGTCTTCTAGCAACTTCTTCACATCTGGAAGCTTTTTATTCGCATCACTTAAAATTTTAGATGTATTTTTTGACATCTCTTTTGTACGTGCAATTGCTGCATTGAAGTTTGGAACGATTTCGGAATCGTACCTTGCTAAAATATCACCTAATTGTGCTGAAGTATTTTTGGATACTTCATTAATACTTTCAATAATATCTTTCGCAGGTTGTTGTCCTTTATTAATCGCTTCAATTCCTTTATCAGTTAATTTTATACCTTTTTGTAGAAGACTTTGTGCTTTTTTCAGCTTCGCAATTTGATTATTAAAGTTTTTATCACTATTGACATCAGCAAAAACTTTATTCGCACTCTCTAAGACAGGTATCATATCAGTAATCATATTTGAAGCTGCTTGGAATTGACTGTTTAAACTATTTAAAGCTACTTTTGTTGAATCTAATCCATTAATCCCTTTATTTTCAAAGTCTTCTTTTGCTTTTTGAAGGATAGATTTAGTTTGTTCATATTGCTGTCTTACCTTATTATACTCTTCATTCACTTTATCACTAGTCTGCTCCAAAGTACTGACTGCTTTTTTATAATCCGCTACAAACGTTTCATTATAATCCTTTTCCGCTTGATCAATTAAAGCGTTTGTTGCGTCTAATTTTTGATTAATTGCATCTCTCACATCTTGTTTTACTTCTTGTCCTGAACTAATTAAGTCATTAAGACGTTTAAATCGATTGTTCAAATCTTGCTGTCCTTCTCGAATAGCTGTTAAATGTGCTACTCTATCACCGAAAAACTTCTTACCAAAATCAGTTGTTGCATTCTGCTGAAGTGTAGACATCATGGTAATGATTGAAGAAAGATTGTCTATATGAGTCTGGAGATTATTAGAAATAGTAGTGATATTTTTCTTTGCTATTTCAGGATCAATACTTCCATTTTGTAACCCATCCATCACACTCTGTGCATATGCAGTACCTGTACGTGCTGAGTTTAAAACACTATTCACTGTTTGATTAATGTTTCTTGCTATATTTTTGTAACCTTCATCATTAATTTTTGGAAGGTCCGGCAGCGTAGGTAACTGAGAAATATCAGGAATATTCAAATTCGCCCCAGGTCCCATTAAGAAATCTGTTATAGCCGCTGCACCATCCATTCCGCTTTTTAGAGCCGTTAAATCTCTCTTTATTGTTCCTGGTGCATTCTGTAATGTCTCATCATTTCGTGCAAAGAATTTATCTAAGTTGTTCAAAGTTTCCTGCCCATCATTAATAACGCTCTGTACAACTGGCAGATCCTCTTGCGCTACTTTTACAATATCTTGCGCTCTAGTTGCATCATCTAGTGCTGTATCCATAAGTTTATTCATTTTTGGAAATTGCGCTTCTAACTTAAATACAAGATCTTTTACTTTTTCAATACTTGGCAAGTTTGTTTCTAAATCGATTCCAAGGCTATTGAAAATTTTAAAAATCTCTCCGTTTGCTGTTTTAACAAAGTTCTTACTAATTTCTTCTGTAATACCTGATGCACCTTTTGCTGTAATTTTCGGTGCAATCGCATTTACTTTTTCGTTTACGAAATAATCTAGTTCTGGTTTTTGCGGATTATCACTAATAACCGTCGCAATTTTTTCAGAGAAATCTTTTGGAATTGTAATACTTGCATAGTAATCTCCATGTTCAACCCCGTAGATTGCTTGTTTCTCATCAACAAACTTCCAACCTAGATTTTTGTTTTTCTTGAGTGAATTGACAATTTCGTCCCCGATGTTAATATCTTTCCCCCTTATATTCGAACCAGCATCTTGGTTAGAAACTGCAATTGGCACCTCGTTTGTATTCCCGTATGGATCCCAAGAAGCCTTAATGTTAAACCATGCATATAACGATGGCAAAATCATTAATCCTAGTACAATAACAATCGCAGCCCAATGTTTAGCTACATTCCGTACATCTGTCGTATAAATACGCCATATTTGTTTCATATAAGCAATCACCTAATTATATATTTTTCCTTATTCCAAAAACGATACATGCATTTTGCAATTATATCATTTTCCACCACCCGAATTAAACGAAAATACTCGATTTTTCCAATCTATTCTTTTGCTTACTTCATTATATAACGAAGTAAGCAAAAGAATACATACAAAATGACCAAATTGGTTTTACATTCATTAATAACAAATATATAGGAAATGTCATAAAAAATACAAGTATTTTCTCTTGGAAATACTTGTATTTTTCAAAAACATCCTCATAGCTTCTGCAGCACTATGAGGATTTCTTCTATTATACGTTCAATTGAACTTCTACTCCAAAATGATCTGAAATGATCTTCCGATTCATACCATTAAAAATAACTTTTGAAGAAAAAACCTTTACTGGTTTGTTACTTAACACTAGATCAATCCGCAAGTTTTGCTTATTTTCGTCCCAGCCAGCAATTTTCCCTTGTACGGTTGTTCCTTCATCTTTCTCCATCGCTAATGCGTATGTATCGTAAAAATTATTTTGTATCATATAATCATATCCTTCTCCTCTTAAATGAGCATTATTATTAAAATCACCCATTAAGAATGAAAGCTCATGATCATCAATGTGCTCCATGAAACGATTCACTTGTTCTCGGAATGGTTCTTCCTCATCATTCCACCAACCAAGGTGACAAGAATAAAAGGTTATGTTTTTCCCTTGATAAAAAATTGTTGCATAAACAATCTTACGTGTTTTCCAATACGTTGTATCCTTACTTTCTGATACGAAGAAAGAACCTCGTTTTATAATCGGATGCTTCGTTATAATGGCTGAACCTTCTTCATATATGTCATAGCCAATATGCGCGAAGTCCCAAACCATACTGTAATTTTCTAAACCTAACTGTTTAAGCTCTGCAAGCAATATAAGACCAAAGTTATCCTTCTTTTTGTTACCATATACACTTTGAGCTTTTATAGATTGGCTTACCTCTTGTAAAGCAATTACATCGTAATTTTCTTCTTGAATCGTCTTAGCAAGGTATTTTATTTTTTCTAATTGATTCTCTTCTTGCCAAGAATGACAATTTAAAGTTAATACTTTCATTTCTTATGCACCTAACATGTCTTGAATATCTGATTTTAATACATCTGCTTTTGGACCGTATACAGCTTGCACACCTTTATCTTTTACAATAAGCCCTAATGCCCCATTTTGTTTCCAATCTGTTTCTGGTGCAACGACACTTAAATCTTTCACTGTCACACGTAAACGTGTCATACAAGCATCTACATCTGCAATATTATCCTTTCCACCTAGAAGGTCAATAACTTTTGTTGCTAAAGACCCTTCTTTTCCATTTGCTATTTGTTCTGAAGAATCATCTTCATTATCAATATAATTACCCGCACGCCCTGGAGTTGGTAAATTAAACTTTTTAATTAAGAAATGAAATACGGTAAAGTTTAAAATAAAGAACATTACTGAAACAATCACAAAATGAATTAAGTCTCTTGTTAACCCTGCATGAACCATCATTGGTGTACGAGTCATTAATTCAATAAATCCAAATGCATGTACTCGTAAATTAATAAGATCTGCCAATGCAAATGCAAGACCTGTTGTAATTGCATACACTATATATAATAATGGAGCGATGAACATAAACATAAATTCAATCGGCTCTGTAACACCTGTTAAAAATACCGCTAATGCTGCTGAAAAGAACATCGGCTTATATTTTGCACGTTTGTCTTTATCAACATTGTAAAACATTGCAAATGCAATCCCAATTAGTGATGCTGTCGATCCAATTACTTGTCCTACTTTAAAACGAGCTGGCACTACATTATTTAACAAATCGTTATATGCTTTTGTATCCCCATTTGTTAATAAATTATTTAAATCTGTAACCCATGCCAACCATAGCGGGTCTTGTCCTGCAACCACTTGACCAACTTTCGAACCCGTTAACATTGTATATGTCCCACCAAGTTCTGTATAGTTCATCGGAATCGTTAACATATGATGTAATCCAAACGGCAATAACAGACGCTCTAATGTCCCGTATACGAATGGCGCGACAACTGGTGCACTGTCTTTCGATGCCGCAATCCAGCGTCCGAACTCATTTAATCCACTTTGGATGAACGGCCATAAAAGTGATAAAACAATTGCCGTAATGGTAGACCAAACAATTACAACAAATGGTACAAAACGTTTCCCATTAAAAAATGCTAATGCCTGTGGTAATTTATTATAGTTATAATATTTATTATATAAAGTGGCACCTAAAAACCCTGTAATAATCCCTACGAATACTCCCATATTGAGCGCTGGTGCACCAAGTATAGAAGTGAAATAATCTTTTACAAGTAAATCTCCAGCTAATAATGAAGAAACTTCCGCTTTTGAATCCGCTAACATTTCAGTGTTAACACCAAATATAGCTCCCGTAATCCGGTTTGTTAACACAAATGCTAACAGCGCTGCAAACGCACCGCCTGCGCGGTCCTTTGCCCACGATCCCCCAATTGCTACTGCAAATAAAATATGCAAGTTTGTAATAATCGCCCAACCAATGTCTTCCATAACTCTAGCAATCATATGTACAGCATTTACATCTCCAGCAGCCATACCGATTAGCTTACCAATAGAAATCATTAAACCTGCAGCTGGCATAACTGCTACAACAACTAACAACGCTTTCCCAAACTTCTGCCAAAAATCAAAAGACGTAATTTTCATCTGTTTTTTCCTCCCTTTGTTTACCAGTTTCCTAATAAGACAACATAGAATTTCTCTACATATATGAAAACAATTCCAAACAGAGAATTGACGCAAACGTTTTCATAAATTAATTTTAATAAAAGCGCTTTCGCATTGCAATAAAAAGTTTTTTCTAAACAAAAAAAGATGCTACGAGAGCACCATTTTTTTAAGAAATACGATAAATTCTTGCTTCATAAGGATTTAAGATGATTTTCTTATTTCCTTCATCTTCAGAAATTTCATAGTTACTTAAAAGCAATCGATTGCTTTCTAACGTGTATGAATTCTTATGATAGATAGCTTCCTTGCTTGACAGATTGGTAATCACAATTATTTTTTCATCTTGTAATGTACGCGTGTATGCATAAATTTGCGGATCATCCTCTAATAATAAATCATACGTACCGTAATTGAAAACAGCATGTGCCTTTTTTAGAGCAATCATTTTCTTATAAAAATTCAAAATAGAATTGGGTTCTTCTTGCTGCTTTTGGACATTGATTTCTTTATAATTTGGATTGATTCCAAACCAAGGTGTTCCTGTTGTAAAACCTGCATTTTCTTCGCTACTCCACTGCATAGGTGTACGCGAATTATCGCGACAAGATGCCCATATAATTTCCATCATTTCTTGATGCGATACACCTTGTGCAATTTTCTCACGGTATAAATTTTTAATAGCTACATCGTCATAATCATCGATATTAGGAAACTGAACATTTGTCATCCCAATCTCTTGCCCTTGATAAATAAATGGCGTTCCATGCATAAAGAAATACATCGCTCCTAAAGCTGTTGCACTTTCACGCCAATATTGCTGATCGTCTCCCCAAGTCGATACAATACGTGGCTTATCATGGTTTTCAATATAAAGTGCGTTCCACCCTTTATTTTCTAAACCTTTTTGCCATTTTGTTAACACTTTCTTCAACTCTACAACATCAAGTTCTTTTTTCTTTTCAGCATCCCATAAACTTAAATGTTCAAATTGAAATACCATATTGAATTTACCGTTTTCCTCTCCAACCCAAAGATCTGCATCTTCAATTTTGACACCATTCGCTTCTCCAACAGTCATAATATCGTATTTTGCAAATGTATTCTCTTTTAGTTCCTCTAATAACGGCTGAATACCATTCACATTCATATGTTTATCAAAAGAAGATACATAAGGTAACCCTTTGGGATTTGGCATGTCTTTTAGTCCTTCTTCTTTCTTAATATGACTAATCGCATCAACACGAAATCCATCTATTCCCTTATCTAACCACCAGTTCACTGTCTCATATAAAGCTTCGCGAACCTCTTTATTCTCCCAATTTAAATCCGGCTGTTTCCGTGAGAATATGTGTAAGTAATATTGGTCTGTTGTCTCATCATATTCCCAAGCAGAACCATTAAAAATACTTTCCCAGTTATTCGGCTCTTTTCCATCCTTACCATCACGCCAAATATACCAATCGCGTTTTGGATTATCCTTAGATGATCGCGATTCAATAAACCAAGGATGTTCATCACTTGTATGATTAATAACCAAATCAATAATTAATTTCATACCGCGCTTATGCACTTCTTCTAGTAATGCATCAAAGTCTGCCATTGTACCGAACTCATCCATAATTTCGCGATAGTCACTAATATCATAACCATTATCATCGTTTGGTGATTTATACATTGGACAAATCCAAATAACATCTATCCCTAAATCTTTTAAATAATCAAGCTTTGCTATAATACCTTGTAAATCTCCAATACCATCACCATTTGAATCCATAAAGCTACGTGGGTAAATTTGATAAGCGACAGCTTCTTTCCACCATATTTTATTCATAATAGCGCTCTCCTTCTATATCCCTCTTTTTTTATGCAAACGTTTTCGTAACACTATCATAACAAAATATATCAAGTTTGCAACGATAATTTTCATCTTACTATTCAATATCCTCTTTTCTCTCAAAAACAATACCCTTTTATTTTTGCCTATTTTTTTTTGCAAATTTACAGGCTATCCCTTATCTATCTCCTTTTGTTCTCACTAAATAAAAAAAGCCATCCAATTTATGTTTGATTTCTCTCAACATTTTGGATGACTACCTCTTCTTCTCATTTCTTCTACTCATTCTGTCAATTATGTGCTGTCTTTTTGTCATGTAATAACTTCAATTCGATATTTGGTATTGTATTTCCCACTACATTTTCATCTAATGAAACTGGAATTTGAAATTTAAATTGTTTTGTTTCATGCCGCTGTAAATAAATAGGTGTTGGTACGTGATAACCTTCGATATTTTGTTCTGTATCTTGATGCAACACAAGTTGTAATGCTTGTGCATAATTGCGATAATTCTTTAAAGTAACTACACAATTTTTCTCTCGTTTCTCTCCTCTTTTCTCTATCTTGCATTCACTATCTTCCTTTTTATATTCAATTGCCTCTAACCCTGTTTTCCCCGCATAGTACCAAGTTTTATCAAGAGTTTGAATGAGTTGATTAAATGTGAATGGCAATATACACATTATTACTCCTATACATCCACTTTTCATTTTATGAAATCTTTTTAACCAGTTAGAATGATTCTTTTCCATCCACTTCATAAAAAGTAAAAAAGAAAGCCCTTGTAATACACAAGATGTAACCCATACATTTGAAATTTTATAATTCATATAAATATATGTATCTACTGGAAGTCCATATGAATGAAATAATTTCTCTCCTACTAGTTCGTTATCGTTTGGAAATTTTAACACTAGTAATACCCCGACACTATAAAATATAGCAAGCAATCGATCATATTCAATACGGATCATTCTTTCTTCTCCTTTGTTTTTATTATCGATTTTAGCCAATATTATCGGAATATACAATCTTTTTATAGAAATGCCTCATAAATATATATTCATTCATGTACAATTAAAATGATAAAAGCATTGATACATCTTTATGTCTCAATGCTTCTTTTCTCTCACATTCATTATTGTATTTTTCACATAGCGCTTTCTTCAAAATAAGTAGGATTATGTATTGTAATTTTTTTACCTAACACGGTAACAATACGGTCATTTTTCAATTGTTTTAATACGCTGCTAACTGTCTCTCGAGATGTTCCAGATATTTTAGAAATTTCAATTGTTGTCAGTGGACAAGGGATTACAATTTCTTCACCGTTTGGTTCGCCTAAGTCATGCATTAAATAATTTAATGTTTGAATAACACGATCTTGTGCATTAGGAATCGTAATGTTTTGCACACGATTTTCATTCAACTTTAATATTGAGGATAACTGCTGAACAATGTGCATTAATTGTGTTCGATTTGCCTTCACCATATCTTCAAAAATTACTGTCGGAATATAATACACATCGACATCAGTTATAGCTTCTGCCGTATAGCTGTATCCTTTATCAGTAAACATACCACTATAAGGAAAAATAGAATATCTCTTTACATAGTCTTCATATAATAAATTTCCACTTTGATTTACTCGTTCTAACTTTACAAAACCATCTAACATAAGGTAAATTCGTTCTCTTGAATCTCCTTCTAAAAATAAAAATTGTCCTTTCTTATAGGTGCGCCAATAAATAAATTCCGTTAAACCTTTTAACTTTTTGTCTGTTACATGAGAAAATAATTCAAACTGCTTTAAATCTTTAACCACATTCCGCCTATTCATAAGAAATCCCTCTTTCTTGCTATACATGGTATTAAAACATCAAGAAAGCGCATTCAAGTAAATTTTATCATAACCCATCCACATCTCTTAATTTCATAATGAATACTTTATGAACATTGATTACGAAAGATTATTAGTAAGTAAAAAGAATGAAGCGAACCGCTTCATTCTTTTTACTTACTAGCTTTGAACTCCCCCACTTAGCTAACGCTTGAAGTGGAGGATTCCTACGAACACCGATGTACCCATCGGTTATTCAGTAGGCTACCCCCGCAGTTCCTACGGTTAATACGAAATTCGTATGGTATTTGCAGTCTTATCTTAAATAAGCTACCTTACACATACACATGCTTCTTGTTGAGAAATAATAGTACCTGCTTTCTCTTCCAATGCTTCATATATTTTGTCTAAAGAAGTAATAATTGTTTTTCGTCCTGGGCCTGCATTAACAAAATGAATAGCTGCTTCAATTTTCGGAAGCATACTTCCTGGTGCAAATTGCTGTTCCTCTATATATTTTTTTAATTCATCCACTCCAATCGATTCTAGTCTCTTCTGATTTGGTTGATTATAATTTATGTATACATAATCAACTGCGGTTAAAATGATGAGAGTGTCCGCACCTACTAGTTCAGCTAGCTTTTGAGCAGCAAAATCCTTATCAATAACAGCCTCCGTTCCTCTCAATCCTTCTTCAGATTCAATTACTGGGATCCCACCACCACCAACAGCGATTACGATATTCCCAGCTTCTACTAATGAATTGATTACTTTATGTTCATGAATGCTCACAGGCTTTGGTGACGGAACAACTCGTCTCCATCCTCTTCCGGCATCTTCCTTAAATACAGCTTTTGTTTCCTTCATTAAGTGTCTTGCTTCCTCTTCCGTATAAAAGGGTCCTATTGGTTTTGTAGGGTTTTGAAATGCTTCATCTTTCTCATCAACAATCACACGAGTTATTACTGTTGCTACTTCTTTTTTTATATTTTGTTTTTTCAGCGCTTTTTCAATTGCATTTTCCATCCAATACCCAATCATTCCTTGGCTCATTGCACCGCAAGTATCCAATGGCATCGCCGGTGTTTTCTCTGTTTCTGCTACTTTTTGTTGTAATAAAATATTCCCCACTTGTGGACCATTCCCATGTGCAATTACAATATCAATGTTATTTCCCATAATTTTAACAAGTTGTTCTGCTGTTCTTTCTAGTGCTTTCTGCTGAGCCTCAGCAGTAGCATTTCCAGATTGTATTGCATTTCCTCCTAATGCAACTACGATTTTTCTTCTTTTCATATTTCAGCCCTCCATTTCATTTTTTATAACGTAATACTACCTGTAATTAATCCATAAATTGCAAATAATGCTAATGCACCAATTGCTACAGATGATGCTAACTCTATACGAGTAAATATTTGTTTTTGATGTGTTTGCTTTTGAACATTGTAAAAAATGAAAATACCAGGTGCATATAAAGTCATGGTTAATAACAAGTATTCTAGTCCCGCAGCATAGACTAACCAAACTCCATAAATACTTGCAACCAAACCAATGATTATATTTTTTATACGATCATTTTCTTTAGATTTCAAACTATATTTAAGTTGATAAAATGCTGAAAAAGCATACGGAATTAAAATAGCTGAGGATGCAAGAGAGAAAGCAAAGTTATATGCTTGATCTGAAACAACAAATGTTAATAAGAAAATTTGAATGAGCCCATTTGTTATCCATAATGAGTTCACAGGAGCTTTGTTTTTATTCTCTTTTGCAAACCATTTCGGAAATACTCCATCTTTGGCAGCTAAGTATGGAATTTCGGATGCAAGTAATGTCCAACCTAACCAAGCACCCAATACAGAAATGACTAAACCTAAATTAATAAAGACTGCCCCCCATTTTCCAACTATACTTTCAAATAAATATGCCATAGCTGGATTTCTCAAATTTGCTACATCTGCTTGTTTCATGAGTCCTAGGGATAACAATGTAATTAAAATATAAATAATCAATGTACCAATTAATCCAATAACTGTCGCTTTTCCAACATCACTTCTATTTTTAGCGCGGCTTGATAGAACAACAGCTCCTTCAACACCAATAAATACCCAAAGTGTGACAAGCATTGTACTCTTCACTTGGCTACCTACCGCTCCCCAAGAAAAAGAACCAGCTTGTCCCCAAAAGCCGTCTAAGAAAATATCAAAATGAAAAACGAAAATTCCTACCATAATAAATACAAATACAGGCACTAATTTCGCAATTGTCGTTACTAAGTTCACAAGTGCTGCTGATTGTACCCCGCGTAAAATTAGCATGTGAACGCACCAAAGTAATACACTTGCTCCAATAATAGATGCAACGTTTTGCCCCCCTTCAAAAATAGGGAAGAAATATCCTAATGAAGCAAATAATAATGTACCGTAAGCGACATTCCCTAGCCAAGCTGACAGCCAATACCCCCACGCACTATTAAATCCCATAAAATTACCAAATCCAGCTTTTGCATAACTAAAAATGCCACCATCTAAATCTGGTCTTTTGACAGTTAAATTTTGAAAAGATAAACCAAGGGCAATCATTCCAATACCCGTTATAATCCATCCAATAATAATAGCCCCTGCGCCAGCACCTTTTGCCATATCACTCGCCAAATTAAATGCACCACCGCCAATCATAGAACCAACTACAAGGGCGATTAAAGTAAAGAGTCCTAATTTCTTTTCTTCATCCATTCCACTCACCTCTCTTAATTTGCAATATTACAAATAGTGAATGATTATATCCAAAGGAGGAGAAAGGAAGGAAGCAATACTTCCTTCTTTATTTCATATCCCCTAAAGTAGCTGCCATAACCGCTTTAATTGTGTGCATTCTATTTTCAGCTTGATCAAATACTTTTGAATATTTACTGCGGAATACCTCGTCTGTTACCTCCATTTCGTTCAAGCCGTATTTTTCATAAATTTCTTTACCATACATTGTTTCCACATCATGAAATGCAGGTAAACAATGTAGGAAAATCACATTATCATTTCCTGTTGCTTGAATCATTTGCATATTCACTTGATAAGGCGTTAATAAAGCAATCCGTTCAGCAAATTTATCTTCTTCTCCCATAGATACCCATACATCTGTATAAATGACATCTGCATCTGCAACCGCTTCTTCCACATCGCTTGTTACCATAACACGATTACTATATTGTTTCGCTAAGTCGATTACTTCTTGCGCTGGCCATAATGACTCTGGTGCACAAATACGAACTTCCATTCCAACAATTGAACCACCAACTAATAAACTATTCGCTACATTATTCCGGCCATCACCAACATAAACAAGCTTCACACCTTTCAAATGCCCTACGTGCTCTTTAATTGTTAGAAGGTCTGCAAGTGTTTGTGTCGGATGCCACATATCTGTTAAACCGTTCCATACTGGCACACCAGAGTTTGCAGCTAACGATTCTACTGTTTCATGAGAAAAACCACGGAACTCAATTCCATCAAACATACGGCCTAACACTTTTGCTGTATCTTCAACAGATTCCTTTTTACCAAGCTGAATATCACCTTTTCCCAAATATTCAGGATTTGCACCCAAATCAGTACAAGCGACTGTAAATGCGCATCTTGTACGGGTTGAAGTTTTTTCAAATAGGAGTGCAACGTTTTTTCCTTCTAAATAATGATGTGGGATACCATTTTTCTTTTTCTCTTTTAATTCCGCTGCTAAATCAAGAAAATATAATAATTCTTCTTTTGTAAAATCTTTTTCAGCAAGAAAACTTCTTCCTTTTAAGTTTGATCTCGTCATTAACATCGTTCATCCCTACTTTCTCCGTTATTTATCACTAAATATCTTTTCTAACAATCGGCATACTCATGCAACGTGGACCCCCACGACCGCGTGATAATTCCGAGCTTAATACCTCAATTACTTCAATTCCATGTTCACGTAATAAAGCATTTGATACATAGTTGCGATCATATGTAACAACTACTCCTGGAGCAATTGCTAATGTATTCGATCCATCATTCCATTGTTCACGAGCAGAAGCAATTACATCTCCTCCTCCACAAGGAATCAATACTAATTCTTGTAAGCCTAAAACTTCTTTTAAAACTTCCATCAACGATGTGCGATGTGTAATTTTAAGAGTCTCTTCATCCAGACCTTTTTCCAAAATGTAAATGTTCATATTCCCTTTTGGTCCTTGAATAGCTGGATGAATGGTAAATTTATCATAGTCAACCATCGTAAAGACTGTATCTAGATGCATAAATGCTCGGCATTTTGGAATTTCTATTGCCAATACTTTTTTAATTTTATTTTGACGACTAAATAAGTTCTTAGCCAACCGTTCAATCGCTTTTGCTGATGTACGAGCAGATACACCAATCGCAACTGTTTCTTCATTTAAGATAAGTTCGTCACCGCCTTCAATTGGAAACTTATAATCACGATTTAACCAAACTGGTACATTATGATTTGCAAATCGTGGATGATATTTCATAATGTATTCTATAAACAATGATTCACGTCTACGTGCTGGTTCTCTCATTTTGTTAATGGTTACCCCTTCACCTATCGTAGCCGCCGGATCACGCGTAAAATATAAATTTGGCATTGGGTCTAAATAAAACGGATAATGATCTTCCATTAATTCGTATAGATGTGTTTTTTGACTTGTGTCAATTTCATTTTTCCGCACACCGCCCATAATTTTTTGAATCAATTCTTCATTTGAAAAGGAAAGTAAATATTCTTTTAAGGTTTGATGCGCAACATTGGCATCAGCTTGCCCTTCTTTTAAAATACGATTAACAAATTCTTCACGAAGTTTTTTATCAGTTAATGCCTCTGCTGCTAGCGTTTCTAAATAAAGAACTTCCACACCCCGATTACGTAATGTTTGTGCAAAGTAATCATGCTCTTTTTGAACAATTGGTAAGTAGGGAATATCGTCAAATAATAATTGTTGCAAATAATCTGGTGTTAAATTCTCCAATTCTTTTCCAGGACGTTTTAATAAAACCGTTTGCAACTCCCCAATTTCTGAAGTAACATGAATCGGATGTTTCATTTGTTGTACCTCCCTTTAAGTTCGTTTGATATCTTACAAGTACATCATAAACAGAAAACATTTCCGCTTTTGTGAAAAGGTTAACATTCAATGGTGAAATATTTCACAAATTATTTTTTAAAGTCATATATAGTTGTATTTTTATAAATCGTTTTATCACATATCTCACAATATAGTTATTTGTTCTGTATATATCAATGAATATTAGAGTATGAAATGTATAAAAAAAAAATCCCATTTCTAATCTCTATTAGAAATGGGATTTCATCTACATAATAAAATTTAGTCGTTCTTCTAAAATTTTTCTATCAGAAAGAGAATGAGAAATAATAAGACATGTATCGTTTCCACATACACATCCTATTTTTTCTTTCCAATCTAACGAATCCAACAAAGCACCAATCACATGTGCATTACCAGGTAACGTTTTAATAACCGTTAATCGATCTACATAATCAACTTTCACAACTACTTCTTCTAATTTTTTCTTTAACTGCATATCCGTTTGTAAATGATCCTTCGAGAAAAATTTATATATTGGTAATCCTTTTGAAGAAGCTACTTTTATTATATTTAATTCTCGAATATCTCTCGAAATGGTAGCTTGTGTTACAGACACACCTTGTTCTGCCAATAATTCTACTAATCGCTCTTGTGTATCTATTTCATATTCTTCTACTAATTGTTTAATAAGTCGTTGTCTTTTTTCTCTTTTCATAAAAGACACCCCTTCTAACATTATAACTTTATTATATCTTGCTATAATTTTCATTCAAAAGAGACAATCATAAAAGTTGCGGAAACGTTCATAGTTTTTAGTAAAAATTCATTATTTATATCACTTATATGATGTATTGTGTTATGTATCTAGAAATAAAAAAATGCTCGTAAAGTGCTTCAGAAAAAATTCTCACAAGATAAAAAGGAAGAACATAAAATCATTCTTCCTTTTATAACATAAATCGTTCTATTGTTTGCTTTAACTCAGTTGCCTGTTTTTCTAATTGCTCTAACAACTGATTAATTGCTATCATATTTTTAGATTGTTGCATGGTTACCCTTGCAACTTCTTGTGAGCCTGCCGATGTTTCTTCTGCAATTGCTGCTACTGCTTTCGTTTGCGTACCTGTTACTTGAATATGTTCTACTTGCTCCTTCATATAACCACTAATCTTTTTCGTTGCATCTGCTACTTCCATAATACTTTCTGACATCTCTTTTAAAATCAATTCCGTTGCTTCTCCGCGCTTTGCTTCTTCGTTAGCAGACTTAACTTGCTCTGTCATTTGCATTGCTACTTGTTGTACTTCATTCTTCATATCGCAAAGTAACTGAGATATATTTCGCGCTGAATGATCGCTCTCATCAGCAAGCTTCCGAACCTCTTCTGCTACAACAGCAAATCCTCTTCCGTGTTCTCCAGCGCGAGCAGCTTCAATTGATGCATTTAGCGCCAATAAATTTGTTTGACTCGCTATTTCACTTACCACAGAAACAATATGTTCAACTTGTTTCATTCGTTCTTCTAATTTTTGCACATTGTGCATAGATTGTTCATTCTCTTTTGCAAGTGTCTGAATTCCTTTAATAAGTGATGTGAATACTTTCGTACTCTGCCCTAATGCTTGCACCATTTCAGAAGATAATTGATCGGATTGATTTGCCTTTTCTTCCACTTCACTAGCAATGGATGTTGTTTGGTCTACAGTGGAAACAATCGTCTGAATAGATGCTGCTGACTGTTCCGCTCCTGAGGAAATTTCAGCTAATGTTTCTGACACAACTTGTGCTTGCTTTGTCGCTTCATTTGTTTGTTTTCTAATTTGCTGCACTTGCATGTTTGTATAAGAAAATGTTGTATCGATATTGTTTACCATTGTGCGCAAATTTCCTAGCATCATATTAAAAGCAATGCTTAAGGATTTTATTTCATCATCTACTTTTGGTAATGGTACATTTTCACGAATATCACCTTCAGCAGCTCTATGAGCAGCTTCCTCCAATTTACGTAAAGGCTTAATTAAAAAAACTGCTGCAACATATGCTAGAATACCAGACCATATTACCCCTAACAGCATTACAACAATATTATAAACTGTTTGACTTACATAACTTTGAAAATAGTCGTACAACACATAAATAAAAAATAAACTTGTCGAATACGTAATCAATGCCAAAATTGTTGTAAATAACATAAGCTGCATACGTAAACCAAAAGAAAAGGTTTTCTGCTCTCTTTCCACCTTCGCATTCCTCCCCATTAACTATATAAATACTACTTCTATATTATTATCCATATTTTTATTATAGAAAGATATAAAGATTTTTAAAACACCTTATAATCAGAAAACAAATTGTAATCTTCTCCATATAACGAGAAACATACTATACTGGCTCATGAAATAATGTTTCATACATAACATCTAGAACTTTAAAAAATAGAGGATTTTGCCGTTTTATGACTAATAACAAAAAGAAGGAACACATTTATCAAAATATAAAATTCACTGGGGGTTTGGTATGATTCAAGTTCAAAATTTAGTAAAATCATTTGGCTCATTACATGTTTTAAAAGGAATTAACTTAGAAGTAAAGGAAAAAGAAGTTGTCGTTTTAGTTGGTGCAAGCGGTTCTGGGAAAAGCACTTTACTCCGCTGTCTTAACTTTTTAGAAATGTACGATGAAGGGAACATTCGTCTGCAAGGGGAACAAATTGATCCTCAACGTACAGATTTAAACAAAGTCCGCGAAAACGTTGGTATGGTCTTTCAACATTTTAACCTCTTTCCTCATATGACCTCATTAGAAAACATCACAGAAGCACCCATTCATGTAAAAAAGTTAGATAAGGCAAAAGCAAAAGAAATCGGAATGGATTTATTAAAAAAAGTTGGATTAGAAGATAAAGCAAATATCACACCACACTTATTATCTGGTGGTCAAAAACAACGTATTGCCATTGCACGAGCTCTTGCGATGAACCCCGATATTATGCTATTTGATGAGCCTACATCAGCTCTTGACCCTGAACTTGTTGGCGAAGTATTACAAGTAATGAAAGAACTTGCTAGTGAAGGAATGACGATGATTATTGTTACTCACGAAATGAGCTTTGCACGAGATGTAGCCGACCGCGTCATCTTTATGGATGATGGCCAAATTGTCGAAGATGCTCCGCCAGAACAATTCTTCTCCTCACCTTCAAATGAGCGGACAAAACAGTTTTTAAGAAATGTTTTATAGTGTCTAAAGACAAAGCAAGACGGACACATATACTACTACCCAACACCATATATAAAAATGTCCGTATTGATAGGAACAATATATAGGAGGGGTTATATGAAAAAGAAATTATTTACTGTCGCTGCAACCATTACGCTGAGTCTCTCTTTCATATTGGGGGCTTGTAGTAAAGAAAGTAGTACTACTTCTACAGATGGAAAAAAAGAATTTCGTTATGCAATGAGTGGATTATATAAACCTTTTAATTATAAAGAAAATGATGGGAAACTTATGGGTTTCGATGTTGAAATTGGAGAAGCTCTTGCAAAGAAAATGGGAATGAAACCTGCCCCCGTTACCAATCCTTGGGAAACATTAATCCAAGGTCTTCAGGCCAAAAAATATGATGTCATCTTAGGAAGTATGGCAATTACAGAAGAACGATTAAAGGCTGTTAGTTTCACAAAACCATATTATCGTTCTGGCGCCCAAATCTTCGTATCAAAACAGAATGATTCCATCTCCTCTGTTGATGATTTAAAAGGCAAAAAAGTTGGAGTTGTAAAAGCAAGTACATTTAAGGCACTTGTTGAAAAGCAAACAGATAAAATAACAGAATATGATAGCGACCTTACAGCTCTTATGGATTTAGAACCCGGTCGTGTCGATGCTGTTATTACCGACCAAATGGTTGGACTTCGCATGATAAAAGAAGGAAATTCTTCTATAAAAGAAGCTGGAAAACCATTAAACCTTGATGAAATGGCTATCGCTGTTCGCAAAGATGATAAAAAAATGGTTGAGAAAGTAAATAAAGCATTAGATGAGATCATTAAAGATGGTACGTACGAGAAAATTAGTAAGAAATGGTTTGGTCGCAATATTCTTGGAGAAGAGGAACAAACAAAATAAACAATTCTCCTATTCTGTAAAGAAATACGGTGCCCCACATAAATTGTGGGGTATTTATATCCACTATAACTCCTAACCAATATGAGGTGAAATGAATGATTGAGATTTTTTTATCTACTTATCCAACGTTGCTCAAAGCAGTTCTTATCACATTGCAATTGACTTTAACTTCTTTACTACTTGGTTCACTAATTGGATTACTATTTGCATTCTTTCGCATTTCAAACAACAAACTATTAAATAGTATTGCTCATATTTATATTGCTGTCATTCGCGGTACTCCCTTAATCGTACAAATTGCAATTTTGTACTTCGGTATTACTTCTATTGTTGTTTTCACACCATTTTGGGCCGGTGCCATTGCTTTAGCGATTCATAATGGTGCCTATATTACAGAAATTTTCCGCGGCTCGATTCAATCTGTAGACCGTGGGCAAATAGAAGCCGCCCGTTCTCTCGGAATGTCTTATCCACTAGCTATGCGTCGCATTATATTACCACAAGCATTTCGCCTTTCAATACCTCCTTTAGGAAATCAATTTATTATTGGGTTAAAAGATTCTTCCCTTGTTGCTTACGTTGGTATGTCAGAATTGTGGGGATCTGGGTTATCGATTGCCGCTGGAAATTACCAACAATTAAACACCTATATCGTAGTAGGTATCTATTATCTTGTCCTTGTTTTACTATTCACTTATTTCGTGAATCTCCTCGAAAAAAGGCTCAGTCGTAAGCAAAGTAACACTGTACAAATAAATAACCAAAAGGAAAAAGTCGTTTCTATATAGAAAAGCAAGCTACTGATTATAGCTTGCTTTTCTTTATCTACAATTATAAATTTGCCTTGTTCATTGATTCTTCTTTCATATACTCCTCACGATACGAAATATTCTCCGGATCTAGTCCATTTCCTAGCGACCCATAGAAATGCTTTTTTTGCGGATCAATCAATTCACTGCCTTCATAATACACGCGCGGTGTTTTCCAAAGTGCTACTAACGCTTTACTCATTGGCATTTCATGATAACGTTCCGGCCACATTTCTTTAATTTTCTCTTTTACTAATGGATAGTATTTCGAACTCATCGCAGGAAACAAATGATGTTCTGTATGATATGAAAAATTAAAATGTAATACATCAACCCAGCGTGGTACTGTTACAGATAAACAGTTTGCTAATGGATCATTTACAGGAACAATTGGATTTAAGCGATGATTGGTTGCAATATACGCCATTACAATAAAGTTCGCAATCAATAACGGAATCACATATGCAAACAACCATTTCATCGGTCCCATAATAAACAAGAGACTCATCCAGACTGTCCATGGCAAAAGAAGTTGAAGCCATACCGCTCGTTGATTCGACGTTTTAAATTCTTTTATAAAATGAAAGAACATTCGAGTTGAGTGTAATGTAAATTGAAACGTTAATGATAAAAAACTAAAGAATGAACGTACGTGAAGTGGTAAACGATACACCCATCTTAAAAATTGACTCTTTTTCAGCTTCTCAAGTGTTGGCCATGCATCTGGATCGTTTTCTTCATGTTGTGTATGAACATGGTGCGTCGCATTATGCCACTTCCTCCAAAGCTTTGGTCCTGTAGTTAATGGCATAAATGCAATTGCTCCTAGTAAATCACGAAGCCACGCTTTTCTTACAACCGTTCCATGTAAAATTTCATGCCCTAAAAATCCAAGTGAAGCAAAACACAATCCAAGAACAATTGCAATTCCTAGATTTATCCACGCATTCAATTCAAACAACCCAATCGTTATTAATCCTGCTACTGCCACAAGCAAATAAGCTAATCCGCCAAATAGACGGGTCGGAACTGGTTTAAATGCTTTTTTTGGCAAGTGCGGTGATACACGTGCTGCATACCATCCAAACGTATGAAGCTCCTTCATCCTTTTGCTCCTTTCTTATGCCATGCTTACGCAAACTGCATAAATCAATTGTTGTTTCCAGATTGATACGACTAGATGATGCAAAAAAAGCATATATCATAAGTAAAATATACTCACTCTATCGTCACTTATTATCGCTTTTATTATCAATGAAAAACATTTCTCTTTTTACTCTCTATCAACCTTTCCACATGTTGAATCATATCAATAGACTTTCTGCATTGTCAACACATTTTATTACTAGGTCATAAAATGTGGTTATATTTTTATAATCATATCCTATTTTACCAAAGAAAAAACCTATGTTTTAAAAGGGGGTATCCATTATATTAAAAATCATTATTATACATAAAAAGCTCTTTTTTTATTAGATATAGATTGAGCTAGTTCCTATATAAATGTTTATTTCACAAAATATTCGCTCTTAAAAAGAACGATAAAAAACTATATCAATATATCATTTCAGAAATATTCCTCCTAACAAAATATTTTACATTTCATACCAAATTTTCTCACATGAATTTCATATAAATGGGAAAAATGAATAGGAAAAATATCCTAAATTAGGAGGTTTGCATCATGAATAATCATTCTTTCCCTAAATTTCCCCATTCTTACTGGATGGACTCTACCTCACTCCCTACTTTTCCAGCTTTATCTGAAAATATAAAAACAGAAGTTGTCATTATTGGTGCTGGTATTACGGGAATTACGACTGCTTATTTACTCGCTAAAGAAGGTATGAAGGTTGTCTTACTTGATTCTGACCGTATCTTAAATGGGACAACTGGACATACCACAGCAAAAATCACCGCACAGCATGACCTCATTTATGATGAGCTCATCAACCACTTTGGTATAGATAAAGCACGCCTCTACTATGAAGCGAATCATCAAGCTTTACAATTTATAAAAGAAACAGTAAAAACACATCATATCGAATGTGGATTTACAGAAGAAGATGCCTATTTATATACAACAGGTAAAGATGAGTTAAGAAAGTTAATAAAAGAATACGAGGCATACAAAAAACTAAACATTCCGTGCGAATATGTAACGTCTATTCCAGTTCCTCTTTCCACTCAAGCTGCGCTTGTAATGAAAAAACAAGCACAATTTCATCCTCTTCACTACTTAAAAAAGCTTGTTGAGGAATTTATTAAAATGGGTGGTACCATTTATGAACATACAACGGCAATTGATATAGAAAAAGGATTTTATCCACAAGTCATTACAAAAAATGGACAACGTATCACTTCTGGATATGTCGCCCTCTGCTCTCATTTTCCGTTTTATGATAAGAGTAGTTTTTTCTTCACACGAATGTATGCAGAACGCTCCTATGTACTGGCTATTCAATCTAAAACAGAATATCCAGGAGGCATGTATTTAAGTATTGATAATCCTACACGTTCTTTACGATCCACAACGATAGACGGAACAAAACTGATTCTTGTTGGCGGTGAAAGCCATAAAACAGGACAAGGAATTAATACGATGCTTCATTATGAGGCGCTGCACTCCTTCGCTGAGGAAATATTTGAAATAGAGCAGATTCCTTATAGATGGTCAGCACAAGATTTAATCACTTTAGATAAAATTCCTTATATTGGGCACATCAATGAAAATAATCCAAATATATTTGTTGCAACCGGATACCGCAAATGGGGAATGACGACCTCAACTGTCGCCGCTCAACTATTAACAACATCTATCATAAAAAGAAACAGTCCTTATAAAGAACTCTTTGCGCCATCGCGCTTTCATGCTGATCCAGACATAAAAACGTTTGCCTCTCAAAATCTAGATGTAGCTAAACATCTCATTGAAGGAAAACTAGAATTTGCTCTTCGTGAACCAGAAGATCTTGCAAATGGTGAAGGTGCTGTCGTAAGAGTGAACGGCAAACGTGCTGGTGCCTATAAAGATGATAATGGGAAATTACATATCGTCGATACAACTTGTACACATCTCGGATGTGAAGTGGAATGGAACAGCGGTGACTGTACATGGGACTGTCCTTGTCATGGCTCGCGCTTTTCCATTAATGGGGATGTAGTAGAAGGTCCTGCTAACCAACCTTTAAAACGAGTATATGAAGAATAACCTTACTTTAAGAAAAAATGGACTTATCCAACAGGCAGTTTCGATGAGTCCATTTTTCTGTATACTCACTTCATATCATATGTCCTTACTTTTGCTGAATCTCGAAGCAAAATGCGTATAAATAGCGAAAAAATTCGACAATTGAAGGGAATTGTTTATATATAACCAAATAATACAGTAAACCGAAAAAAAGAGGTGTATATGATGCAAATCTCTTCTCCTCATCCAGAATCCACAAAAACAGCCCTTTCAAATTCTACTACTAGGCTTGTTGTTCTGATCTGTTGGTTAGCTATTTTAGCTGATGGCTACGATTTAGGTATTTATGGGGCGATTTTGCCAACACTTTTAGAAGATCAAAATTGGGCTTTATCGCCGACTCAAGCGGGTACAATTGCCAGTTATGCTCTTTTGGGTATGTTTATTGGCGCCATTCTTGTCGGAACGATTACAGATTATATCGGCAGAAAATGGACCTTAGTATTTTGTTTATCTCTTTTCTCTCTAACAATGGGCTTAGCTGCTATTGCTTCATCTCCTGAATTATTTGGTTTTTTTCGCTTTATTGGCGGCATTGGTCTAGGCGGCGTCATTCCGACTGCTTCTGCACTTACAATTGAATATTCACCCGAGAAACGACAATCCTTTATTTATGCACTTATGTTTACTGGTTATCCATTAGGAATTGTGTTAGGAGCTATTTTATCCATCTTTATGTTACAAGATTTCGGTTGGCGAACAATGTTTGGTATTGGCATGATTCCTCTTCTTCTCGTTCCTATTATTATTCGTTACTTGCCGGAATCAATTCAATTCTTACTTTCACGCAATCGTCAAGAAGAGGCAATTCGAGTTAGCGAGCGTTTTCAAATCCAGTTACCTCAAAAACAAACATATAATCCCCCTAAGGAAAAGCAACAAAGTGGATATTTCGTATTATTTTCAAAACAATATGTAAGAGCAACTTTACTCTTTTGGCTCACTTATATAATGGGGATGTTTCTTATTTATGGATTAAATACATGGTTGCCCCAAATGATGCGGAAAGCTGGCTATCCGTTAGGCTCTAGTTTATCCTTCTTGTTAATGCTGAATATCACCGCAGCAATTGGAGCTTTATTTGCAGGAGCCATTGCAGATAGAATCGGGGCAAAAATCGTCATTAGCTTCTCTTACCTCATGGCCGCTATCTGTATCGGATTATTAACCATACAGACTTCCACTACTATGATTTATATTTTAATTGGAATTGCTGGAATTGGTTCCGTTGGTATCACACAAATATTAAATGCATATGTCACTCAGTATTTCCCTTCTCGTATACGTGCTACTGCTTTAGGCTGGGGACTTGGTCTTGGGAGAATCGGTGCGATTGCTGCCCCCATTATTATCGGTATCTTCATGACATTACAGTATAATCAAGTATGGAATTTTTATGTGTTTGCATTTGCAGGTCTAATTGCCGCTATTTCCGTTTTCTTTATTCCTAACCAGATTTCAAATCATGATAAGTAAGAGACTGTCCAAAAGTATACCTTTTGGACAGTCTCTTTTCTAATAGCGATGTGATAGCAAACTTTGCAAATCCGTTCCAATAGATTATAAATAATTTGTGCCTTTGTTGTAATAAAAAAGCATTTTTCTATAACTTTTTGACACAAGCGTTTCCACTCTTTTTAAATACAATCTCTCGAAACAAACGATTTAATTCCTCATTTTCTACTTCAGTTCTTTTTTCAACACGTTTTGCATATTCTTGATAATATGCGATTTGTTCCTCAAAAAACTGATGTAATCTAGGCATTCTCGGTAAAGTATCTAACGTATCTCCTCTTTTTTTCATCCACAATAAATGCTTTATTTCCTCTAAAACACTATGTTCGAAAGAGAGTTCATTTATGACACGTGCAAATTCCACAGGTGGCACTGTTCCTTTCTCCTCTAGCCACTTACATGCTAAAATCGGACGTAATACATAAAAATATTTTTTCACCTGCATGTTCTCTCCCTGTAAAAACTCACGATAATTTTTCGAAGCCATATGCAAATAGTGGTACATTGTTGACTTGAGATTAAAACGATGTTCACTTATTTTCTGTAAACATGTTGATAAATTAGAGTTTTTAATATAAAAGACCGGAGAATGAATCCATTCTAATAAAGACGGATTTGATTTTGCAAATAATCGCAATGCCTTTCGGATATCCCATCCACTTATATCTAAAGTGTTATGAATGGGACATTCGATAACATCTCTCTTTTCATCTATAGATACATACCACTCCAAACGGTGAACATAGACAAACCGAACATCATAATCACTAGCTTTAGAATGCCATCCCCATGCACGACTGCCCGCCTCTACTGCAAATAAAATTTCCACGTCATGTTCTTTCTCAATTTTCGCTAATTCGACTAGAATTCTTTCTTTCATATGTATCTCCCTATTTTTTGATCATTTCCCTGGAAATTCGACAAGACATAACTAGCTGTCAGGAAGCCCCTGACAGCCTAACAAGCCAATCTTACTTCTGAACAATCACTTGTTCAATTTTTTCAATTTCCCTTTGTATTTCATCTTTATATGCATCAACTTTTGAAAAATCCATCGCCTTTATATAAATTCGCTCCAATTTATCTCGAACTGCTTTTTCTTTTGCTAAAAAGGATATTGCCTCATTCATTTTTGACTTATATCGTATTGATACTTCACGAATTTCCTTCGCATATTTTTCATCTGTACCCGGCGTAATAATGAGTTCATACATATCGATTACTTCATCACCCTCTCGACTCGGAAAATATTCGTGAGGCGCTGTACTATCGAATATCGCAAACCCTAATTCTCTTACAATTATCATATCCAGACTATTTGGATCAAATCCACAATGATACACTTCAACTTCGAATCTTTTTTCTTCTGCTGCAGCTGCTATTTTTTTTAGCATTGTCGATTTTCCAGACCCTGGGCGTCCTTTTATAAAATAGCGATGCGGGATATCCTCTGTTAAATTTGGTACAAAATCCACTGCTCCTTTTGGGGTTGCTGCTCCTAAAAAACGATGTTTCACAACTGCTTTTTCTCCTGTATGATGAGCAAATAATTTTTGAATAAGCTGATCTGTTAATTCATTTGCTTTTTCGAAATCAATGTTATCAATATAAATCTCTTCCCAAACATCATGTATCTCTAAAGCTTCTTGAAAGCAACTATACGCAGATTGAAACGCTCCGCTTGCTTCTGAAATATACCGCGCAATTTCTTTCTTATGTTTCTTTAACTCTTCCGCATCCCAGGCCGTTCCTAAATTCACATATTCCTCCACAACACCAGGCATCTTCGGCTCGATAACATGCGGCGCTGTTCCATCTACAATACCTACTTTTAATTTTGGAATAATGACACCATCAATTGATTTATTATCTGAAGAGCAATGTAAGAGTTCAATATCATACCCTTTTTCATTCCATTCACGCCCTATACTTTTCATCAATGATGATTTCCCTGTACCTGGGCCCCCCTTTAATATAAACAATCGATCTAACCCCGTTAAACATTCGTCAAATAAATTATGAAATCCTCGAGCAGTGTTTCCTCCAGCATAATAATTTAACACTTTCCCTGTCACTACACTCACTCCTTTGGAGCAATTTATTTACATAAGTTACAATATGCAATCCTTTTCTATTGGGTGAATACCTATTTTTATTCTTGCAATAAAAAAAGAAATACCTTACAATTTAAATAACGAAATTTTCAGACTCCATAACTAAATATACTTCTTATCAAGAGAGGCGGAGGGACTGGCCCTTTGAAGCCCGGCAACCTCAGTTACAAAAAACTGAACAGGTGCTAAATCCTGCAAAATGCAAAGCATTTTGGAAGATAAAATATATTTACATATAAATATGTAAAGCCCATCTTTCTTGATTTGAAAGATGGGCTTTTTCTCTATCTAACTTGATTTTCAAACCTCTATGTGCGGTTGAATACTTACTTCCTCATCTATAAAGAATGGGACTCTTTCAGTTTTTCAATTTATAAAAAACGATTGGAGGTATCACAATGAAAATAATTGATTTATCTCAAACGTTCGAAAACAATATGTCTCAATTCCCAGGCACTCCAGCCATTCATTTGGAAGCTATTACAAGTGTGGAAGAAGCAGGATTTCAAGTTACAGATTTCCACTCGGTTGTTCATGTTGGGACACACTGTGATGCACCTGCTCATTTTATTTCTGGCGCAACAACAATTGATCAATTGCCACTAGATCATTTTGTAGGAGAAGCGATTCTTATTGACGTAACAAATAGAAAAGAACGAAAATTACCAAAAGAGGTTCTTCATCATGCTGGAGTAAAAGAAGGCGATATTGTCATCTTCCGTTCGAATCTTTCAAATAAATGGAACACAGAAGCATATGAAAAAGAGGCTTTTTATCTTTCAGAAGAACTCGCCGAAGAATTGGTAAAATTAAAGGTAAAATCTGTTGGTCTAGACTTTATTTCTCCTGACGAAGTAACGACAAAAACTTCACCTATTCATCATATTTTACTCGGGAATGATATTTATTTAATTGAAAACTTAACCAACCTAGATGAAATTGAAACAAAACGTTTCTTCTTTTCAGCAGCACCTTTAAAAATTAAAAATAGTGACGGTGCTTTCGCTAATTTTTCTTCCAGTTTGCGAAACCATTTAGGATTGCTAAATACTTCTCCCGTTGAAAGAATCGCAAAATCTTTCAGACCCACATCCACACCAACAGACAACCCAGCTTTAGGAAGTCCTTGAACGTTTGTTTCAGCAAGAATGGATACAAAATACTTACCACTTGGATTTCTTCTCATTGTAGCATGAAGAATACGTCCTTCTACTTCACGACTTTTCGCAAACCTAACAAATCCAAGTTTAGGTAACTTGATTTTGTTGTCTACAATGGCAATATTTCCATTCACATGCTTTGTTGTGTAGGATTGCACTTTATTCTTTTTAGACTTGAAACGTGGTGCTTTGTTTTGTTTCTTGAAGAATCGAGTATACGAATCAGCAAGGTTTTTCAGTGATGATTGAAGAAGGGCAATGCTATCAACTTCTTTTAGCCATACTAATTCCTTTTTCAACTATGTGAGTTTATCTGAACAAGAATTATATGTTAATCCTTTGCCTGTCTCTTTGTATACGTTATTCCACTTCTCTAAAAAGTGATTGAATACAAACCGAGAACATCCGATTGTTTTCGCAATCAGTATTTCTTGTTCTTTATTCGGGTAGATACGGAATTTATATGCCTTTTTGACCAACATTGATTTCTACCTCCTTCTCGGTATACACTAATTATATATTTAATATATAGAATATGTCGAGTATATACTGAAAGGGTAGTGAAAAACATGAAACGTATTTCAAAATTAATTAAGTTCCCTGCTGATTTAGTAGCAGAAATCGAAAAGTATCAAAAGGAAAACTATATCTCAAGTTTTGCGGGTGCAGTTTATGAACTTATCCGCAAAGGTTTACGTGTGTCAGATCGTTAACGTGGCACAAATCCCCTATCCGAAGGCGATTCATCTCCCACCTACTCATTGGGCTACGCCCTTCACATTCCTTGAGGTGGGAGTATTCTCGCCTATTGTGGATAAATTAGACAGAAAAGAAAAGTGGCTCTTTATCGCTTTATTTTCTCATACTACTAAAAAAGCAAAGGTCACCTTTGACCTTTGCTTCGATATTTTCTATTTAAATTCATAACAATCTGTTCAATTCTCGGACGAATCCAAGCTAAATAATCTCGATCCTTCTTTTTTGTACAAGCAATTTTTTCTCCATCCACCATTTCAATTAGTTCTAGTTCTAACAGTTGCCTCGTAAATGCAAGAATGTTTACTTCTTCATTTGGATATTCTTCCTTTAATTTCTCTTCAATTTCTCCTAATAAAAATCCGTCACGCATCATTGCAAGTGCATCGATACAAAGTGGCGGCATTTCATATTTTTCTCCTGTAATTGTATCCTTTACAATATAATTCTTTTGCTCTTTTCGAAATTGAATTGTGTGTAAGCATACAGTCGAATTTAATGTTAATTCCATCATACCACCTCTTTCATCCAATCTGCATAGAAAAAAGATGCGTGCGCATCCCTTAACAAACCAAGAAACTATTACAGAAATATAAAGCCCATGTCGATATTTTCCTTCATTATAAACGAAGTATTTTATAAAAAAAAGTACCCTAATACATTTTATAAAATGTTTATATTTACACAACAAGAGCACTTTTCAGAAAAGTGCTCTTGTCCTAAAGATATCTGCTATGTCATCTATAAAATTATCATACAATTTCTAGAAACAATTCATAAAGCACAATATAAATGCTTTTTATACTGTTGGTAACGTTAGTTCTACCTTTGTACCTGCACCAATGCTACTCTTTATATTCATACTTCCTTGATGCTCCTGAATAATCTTATGTGTAATGATTAATCCAAGACCCGTTCCATTTTCTTTTGTTGTATAAAATGCTTTACCGAGCTTTTTCATTTCTTCCTCATTTATCCCGCACCCCTGATCCTCAATAAACAGGGATAACTTACCTTTCATGTTTTCCTGAGCAGAAATTTTAAGATTCCCGCCCTCCTTCATGGACTCAATCCCATTTTTAACAATATTCAACAGTACTTGTTTTAGTTGTTTTTCATCTCCATTGACCTTTGGTAATTCACTATTTAATTGCATATGAATCTTCACATGATATTGGTCTGCATAACTTTCCATTAATCGAACAACATATATTAAAATGTCTTGTATATTACAGCACGTATATTCTTTTGATTTCGGCTTTCCTAATAGCATTAACTCATTCACAAATTCGTTAATTCGTTCAATTTCCTTTAACATAATCTCGTAACTTATTGCTTAATCTGGATTCCGCTCTTTTTGAATTTGAGTAAAACCTTTTAAAGCTGTTAAAGGATTGCGGATTTCATGTGCAATTGTTGTAGACATCGTTCCGATTAAAGCTAAATTTTCTGTCTGCTTCACTCGACTCAAGATTTCTAATACAGTTCTAACATACGATTGAAATCTTTTTAGTAAAGAATGTGAAATCAAACAGAAAAAAATACATAAAACGAGCGGAATAATAACTTTCCCATCTTGTAAAAACAAACAAAAAAATGTATATTTTCCAATTACGAGTGCAGAAACTAAATAAAAATATCTTTTATTCACAAATACTGGCGCGAATAAAACGAAAAATATTTCAACCATATTTCCGTTGTCAAATCCCCGATCTGTTTTCAAATAAATCATTAAGTTATTAATAAAGTCTACAGCCATATACCCGATTAGAAATAAATACTTTATAAAATATGTATGTCCACGCCTTTGTAAATATACAGAAATAGGAAATAATAAAATAACAAAGATATGTACGCCAATTCCTAGCCCACCTTCAGGCCATCCTACCTTCGTCTCATTTATATTCATTGTAGGATATACAAAATAATATATAATGTCATATAAAAAGAATATAATATAGAATAATAATAAAAATACTTTTAAAGCTTCTTTTTCCTCTTGAATCAAGCTTTTCAATTTGTTCATAGTAAATACTCCTCTTAATTTGTCCCCAAACCTCATTATATTTACTAACCCTTTACATTATAATGATGAAATTGCTTTCAGAACAATCGCTTCCCTTTAAATAACCTCTTTATTATTACACTACATCCACTTTATTTGATTATACAACAGACCGTCTGTATATAAAATGGTTCCCGTTCTCACTGAACAGGGTAAAACACCGCAACCACACTATGCTATTTTGAGATGCTAGACTCCCTCGGTTTTCGTTAACGAATCCAGGCAGTAAATCAACATGAATCATGCTCATCATTTCAAAAAAAATTCTGTTTTCATACCTTCAAACAGAATTTTAAATAGCATTTACTATTCATTTTAATCTTCGTCTTTCACATCCATATCTTCAGGAATTGGTTCGTTTAATATTTCTTCGATTAATTGTTTATATTTTTCCATTTGCTCTAAATGTGTATTAAACTGCTCTTTATTTAACAAGTACTGTTCCCCATCATATACAGCACGGACACGCTTTTGCCGAACTAATTCTTCAATATATGACTTCGGAAGGTTTAAATATTCAGCAGCCTCTTCTATTGTTATATACATTTTTTTCATTCCTTTATTTATTTTTCATATATATCATTTATCTTACTTTATTATAGGATACTTTTGTAAATAATTTAAAAAGATTTAGTAAATGCGTAGTAAAAAGCAGGTAGATGCATTCCATATACTGTATAATAATATAAGTAAGCTTTTTTACAAATATAGATGGTATTACCCATTGATACAAAGGAGAGTTAACATATGGCTACTCGTCACATCATTACTATGTTAGAGCAATCATTACGCGCCGAAACAGAACAGACAAGTTCTTATCTATCTAAAACTTTACCGAAACGAATTATGGAACAAGCAAAAATGACTGATAAAAATAAGACATATCAAACCATTGGAGATTGGTATAAAAACCATTTCTTATTCCAACAAAGTGATTTTCTTTGGGCTAAATATGCCTTCTATGATGCATATTGCGAAGCATTACAAAAACAAGGTCACTTAACTAAACGTGTTCGTCACATATTAGAATCTATAGCTAGAAAGCATGGAAAACAATATATTTCATCTGTACAAAACTGGAAATTCCCTGATCAACAAGCACAAGGGACTGCATGATTTCGTATTTTCAAGCAAACATAAGCTCAAACTATATATACACTAGAAAGATTCACAAGTTACACGTCTTCTTGTCTTTTTCAAATAGCATTATACGACGTGAATTTATGAAACCGGTGTCATAGTTATGCTAGCAAATAGGAAAACACCCAAATTACTTCCCCTTTCTGTGTAAAAGTGGGTTCGTAGTTGGGTGTTTTATATTTTTCTAGATTATTATTATTGCTCATACTTTCCATGATACACTAAAAATCTTTACTTTTCTTCAAAAACAAAATTGTAAATAATTTCCTATCCGCTGTCTTTCCTTACTCATAAAGCCATTTATTCTATCATTTGCTTCATTAATTCTCGATTGCGTTTTTTAAACACATCATTATGTGAGGAGACCATTCCATATTCACTTGCATCTGGCTGGATAAACTGTTTCGCTTTATTAACAGCATTACCGGCATCATGGAATGCCCCTGCGATTAAGTGCAACTTCCCATCATGTTTTAAAATGTCTCCAGCAGCATATAGACCCGGTATAGAAGATTCACTGTTTGCATTTCCCGCAATGAAATAATTATCAATCATTTCAATGTTCAATTCGCTATTCTCTAATAATGTCATATCACGTTCATAACCGTGATTGATGATCACTTCATCAATTGATAAATAGGAAATTTCTCCGGTTTCATGATTCGTCAATTCCACACGTTCAATTGCTTCATGATTTTCTCCTGCAATTAGTTTTGTAATAGATGTATTGAGCAAGCAAGTAACCGAGCTGTTCAGCAATTGTGTAATCTGTGCTTCATGGCCAGATAACGCCTCTTTCCTATATGTTACATATACCTTTTTCGCAAGCGGTTCCAGTTCATTTGCCCAATCAATCGCTGAGTTCCCTCCACCTGAAACAATAACTGTTTTATCCTTAAAATGCTTCAAAGATTTTACTGTATAATTTAAATTTGATACTTCAAATCTTTCAGCACCTTCAATTGCTAATTTTTGTGGTTTCAATATTCCGCTTCCTGTCGCTATAATAACAGTCTTCGAAAAATGTTGTTGCCCAGAAGAAGTTGTTAATAGAAACGTTCCATATTCGTCGCGAGTAATCGATTCTACTTTCTCATTTAAGACTACTTCCGGCTGGAATGTTAATCCTTGTTCTACAAGTTGTTCAATTAATTTTGCCCCTGTAATTGGTGGCAATCCTCCAATATCCCAAATCATTTTTTCAGGGTAAACATGTATTTTCCCGCCTAAATGTGGCTGAAATTCAATTATTTTTGTTTTCATTTCTCGTAATCCACTATAAAACGCTGAATAAAGCCCTGCAGGTCCCCCACCAATTACAGTTACATCAAATAATTCTTCTTTATTCATTCGTATTCACTCCTCAGTTATAATCAAATGATTATCATTCTCAATAAAATATAACTTGTTTCTATTAGATTTACAATCAAAATTACTATTGACAAGGTAAGGAGATGAAATTATATTATTTACAGAATCAATATTGATAATCATTATCAATATGTAAAGAATTGTTAATTTTGAAATTATTTTAGCCATTCTTTATTTCGTACTAACATATATCACTGAAATTTTCATAAGGAGAATATAACATGAAGAAATTATTTATTTCATTAACAGTTTTATTCGTTCTAATTATGAGCGCTTGTAGCAACAGCTCATCAAATAAGAAGAACGAAGCAAAAGAAAGAAAGTCTGAAACAATTACATACCAATCTGAAAATGGTAAGGTTGAAGTTCCTGCAAATCCGAAACGCGTTGTTGTTTTGTCATCATTCGCTGGTAACGTAATGTCATTAGGCGTAAATCTTGTCGGGGTAGATTCATGGTCTAAACAAAACCCACGTTTTGATAGCAAACTTAAAGATGTTGCTGAAGTATCAGATGAAAATATTGAAAAAATTGCTGAACTAAATCCTGATTTAATCATTGGTTTATCAAATATTAAAAATGTTGATAAGTTAAAGAAAATCGCTCCTACTGTAACATATACTTATGGAAAAGTTGATTACTTAACACAACATATTGAAATTGGTAAATTATTAAATAAAGAAAAGGAAGCAAAAGCTTGGGTTGATGATTTCAAAAAACGTGCTCAAGCAGCTGGTAAAGAAATTAAAGCAAAAATCGGAGAAGACGCAACCGTTTCTGTTATCGAAAACTTCAATAAACAAATTTATGTGTACGGCGAGAACTGGGGCCGTGGAACAGAAATTCTATACCAAGAAATGAAACTAAAAATGCCTGAAAAAGTAAAAGAAAAAGCATTAAAACCAGGCTATTACGCTTTATCTACTGAGGTTCTTCCTGAGTATGCTGGAGATTACTTAATCGTAAGTAAAAATAAAGATGCTGATAATTCATTCCAAGAAACAGAATCCTATAAAAACATTCCAGCTGTAAAAAACAATAGAGCATATGAAGTCAATATGATGGAATTCTACTTTAATGATCCACTGACATTAGATTTCCAATTAGATTTCTTCAAAAAAAGTTTTCTGGGTCAATAATACAACAATGAGGAATTCTTACAATAAGAATTCCTCTTCCTTTATTCTATGAAAAGAAAAGATGTGAAACTGATGACAAAAAACACTCTACGTTCCACCTCCTTTATATACAAATTTATATTAGGAATCATTGTCTTTCTTCTTATTTTTATGGCTTCAATGGTATTCGGTGCTGCAGATACAACGATAAAAGATGTCTGGTTAGCTCTTACTTCCTCCGCTAAAGGAGATAAAATATCTATTATTCGCGAAATACGTTTACCACGTGAAGTTGCTGCTATTTTTGTCGGGGCTGGACTCGCGGTTTCAGGCGCCATTATGCAAGGGTTAACTCGAAATCCCCTTGCTGATCCAGGTCTCCTTGGACTAACAGGTGGTGCTAATGCAGCTCTTGCCATTACAATCGCATTTATTCCTTCTGCAAACTATTTTTATATCATGATTGCTTGTTTTATCGGAGCAGCAATCGGTGCCATTATGGTTTTTGGAATCGGAATGATGAAACAGGGCGGACTTTCTCCGTTTCGAATCGTACTTGCTGGTGCAGCAGTGTCCGCATTTTTAATTGCAGTTTCAGAAGGGATTGGAATTTATTTTAAGATTTCTCAAGACGTATCAATGTGGACAGCTGGAGGCGTAATTGGAACAACGTGGGGTCAATTGCAGCTCATTATTCCCGTCATTTCAATCAACGTACTTATTGCCATCTTATTTTCAAAAAAGTTAACAGTCCTCAGTCTAAGTGAGGAAGTCGCAATTGGACTCGGCCAAAAAATTATTGTAATTAAAATAATCCTGTTTATTATCATCATTTTACTTGCCGGGGCTTCCGTTGCACTCGTTGGCAATATGGCATTCATCGGTCTTATGGTACCTCATATGGTACGCCCACTCGTTGGACCGGACTATCGATTTGTCATTCCGATGTCCGCACTTGCCGGGGCTTCTTTTATGCTACTTGCAGATACAATTGGTCGTACAATGAATGCTCCATATGAAACGCCACTTGTTGCCATTGTTGCTATTGTTGGGCTGCCATTCTTCTTGTTCATTGTACGTAAAGGAGGCCAAACATTCTCATGATTCAACCTATGCTAAGAAAGCAACGCCTTATTATACTTGCCTTACTCATTCTTATTATCACGACGATTACAATTAGTATGGGACTTGGAGCAGCTTCTCTTTCCTATGATAGACTACTTCCAACATTGTTTGGAAAAGGAACCTTTAAAGAGGAATTTGTTCTATTCTCCCTTCGGTTACCTAGAATTACGATTACGTTATTAGCCGGAATGGCACTTTCTCTATCTGGAGCTATACTACAAGGAATTACCCGAAATGATTTAGCGGAACCAGGAATTATTGGGATTAACTCGGGTGCAGGCGTTGCAATTGCGATTTTCTTTTTATATTTTCCTATCGATGCAGGTTCTTTTATCTACTTACTTCCAGTTGTTGGATTTATCGGGGCTTTTTTGACAGCTTGTCTTATTTATATTTTTTCTTATAGAAAAACGACTGGTCTTCAGCCGATTCACTTAACATTAACAGGGATTGGATTTTCATTTGCGCTCTCAGGAACAATGATCGTCATTATTTCATCTGCTGAGCGTGTAAAGGTAGACTTTATTGCAAAGTGGATTGCCGGAAACATATGGGGAGATGATTGGGTCTTCGTCTTAGCAATTCTTCCATGGCTAGCTATACTGATCCCATTCATCTTATATAAAGCAAATCGTCTCAATATCTTAGCCTTAAACGAACCCGTCGCAATTGGCGTTGGAATCGAACTCGAAAAAGAACGCCGCTCTCTTCTCCTAGCAGCTGTGGCATTGGCTGCCGCTGCCGTTTCAGTTACAGGAGGCATTGCCTTTATCGGTCTTATGGCTCCGCATATTGCAAAATCATTAGTAGGGCCTAGACATCAAATGTTTGTCCCCGTAGCCATTTTAATTGGAGGATGGCTTCTGTCATTAGCTGATACAATCGGTCGCCATATCGTCGAACCTAGCGGGATTCCTGCCGGTATCGTTGTTGCTTTAATTGGTGCTCCTTACTTTATGTATTTACTATTAAAAAGTCCAAAGTAAATTACATAGAAATCCCCTAAGAATAGAGTGTTCTTGGGGGATTTCTTCTATCCTTTAGAAACTTATAAAATAGATAAGGTTATGGCTTCTTCTTTATTCATGCTTATAAACAGCAATACGTTCAACAAGAGTATCAGAAAAGCTACAATAAATCGAATAACCTTCGCGATTATAAACGAGTGCCTCGTTATTCATATTCTATGCCGCTATCAGTATCATCTGGTTCACCAAACCATTCTTTTAACTCTCTTACCGAAATATAAGGTGCTATCCAAACTGTTCGAACTTTTGACGGAAACATATTAAGATTATAACCTCCATGCACGGCAGTATTAGGAGCATCACATTCTGTACATCCTGCCTCTTGCCAAACATCAGGTGCTCCAAATTCTTTTTTTCACTGCAGATATATCTTTTCCCATTACGCTTAATTCAAATGGTTCCAGCTTCCCTTCACGAAAAGCGATTTCTAACACGTTCTGCACTCCTTGTTTTGTATTTATTTGGAATTTAGAAGCTGACGTACTTACTATTTTTATTTCGTCATAAATCTAACAAATTCGAATTTGTTATGAATATAGTTTCCCTTTTATATACTCTACCTTCCATTAATGTTTCGTCAAAAGCTCATTCATTGCCAACCTTCCATTTTCTAATACTTTGATTTTATACGTATTGTTAAAGCTTTTAATTTTAGTTGTCCCATCACCATATGTAATTCCATATTCTTCATAAGCAGTTACGACATATTCTGCTTTATTAATTAATTTAATACTATTCACTTGATAGGTTAGCAACGTCTCTGAGATATTTTTATCATTTATATATTTAATATATTTTTGACTTTCTCGGTACGCTTTTCCTTTTGGATCTAAAAAACTCTTTATGTACGAGAAGTCATTTTCCCTAATTGCTTTCATACCAGCATCTGCATATTTCTCCATAAAATCTCGAATTTCATCTTCTGACACTTGTTCCTTAGTAGACTCCTCTATTTTATATTTATTTTCTGAGAAGTTTTCTTTCTTCTGCCCCTTTTCAACTGATGTGATCTGCTCCTCTTGTTTCTTTTGTTCCTTTTTCAGCTCACCTTGAGATTCAAGATATAAATACATAGGAGCCTTATCTAAGTCTTCATAGAGATTTTTCATAATTGTAGAAGCAAACGACATATCCCCAAGAATAAACTGCTGGTTCATTATATTATATGTTGTAAAAAGTTTTATTGTATACCTGACCAACTGTTGCTCAGACTCTGTATATCCATGTTTTTTAGGATCAATCTCATCCGATAACAATTTTTCATAATTTCGAAAAAAACTTAAAATGAATGCATGATCTTTTCTAGAAATTGTTCCTCGTTCACTCCGAACAGGAACACCTTTTGCAATTTCATCGGTAGCGTTAGAAATAATACTTATAATCTTTTGACTCTCTCTACTAACTTTCGAACTCTTATCATGATAAAAATAATGATTATACGCTATATAGCCTCCTATCGAAATTATTATAAACAAAAATATAAATAAGCATTTTTTAAACAAAACTTCCTCCTCATCATCTATAAACTTTATTTCGTTCGTAATTACTAAAATACTCTATATCACATTATGAAATCTATATATTTGTAGAAAGACATAAAAGTCTAAACTAAAATCTCATGAACAATCGTTAATAAATAGCCATTATCATAAATTTTGTAGGTACTTTCATGTCTCAATAACGGGACATGTAAGTCTAAACTTTTTGAACATAGGACAAGAAACTCTAAACTACTTAGCCATTAATAATACAATATTTGAAAGTAAACTTTTAGCCATTTGATTTATTAGTATCCATCCTTATTTCTCCCCCTTTAATTTAATAATTACTACGTACCACGATATCACTTCCATTTTATATAATGTTATACCTTTTTATCTTCTAGTAGGGCATAAATAACCGTTATATCTATACAGGGAGATTTATTACAAAATTAATTGTAAATTAAACAAAATACGAAAATAAACTTTTGAATAGAAGTTTACTTTCAGTTTCATCAATAAGAAAAACCACAACAATTGCTGTGGTTTTTCTTATTGCCCTGACTAAAACTATGTTGTAAATGCTCATGGCCATTATATGTTGGATTTCTATTATAAGCTCCAAAGTAAACTTTTACCCATTAGTTTACATTCATATCCACCTGCTATGTACTTTTCACAAAACGATGACCATAATTTATGGTAGGCAGAAAATTCCTTGTTATTATATTTAACTTTTTCATAATCATGTGAACCATCGACTTCATATTGTTCAATGGAACCTTCTTGAAACTTAATAAAATCCCCTGATATATATTGATTATTAAATACTATCACCAATTTTAATTCGCTTGTATTCCCTGTTATTTTTTCTAATAACCCATTATAATGTAACTTCTTTAATAGGTAATCCATAGCTTGTGCCTCTTTGAATGAGTACATATCAGATCCTCCTAAATGTTATAATGCCACATCAAGTTCCACCTGTACCGTTCCTCCTTTTTTAACTATAATATTACAGAGATGTTCTTCTTTTTATTATATAGAATAAAAGAATATATGTAGAGAAATAGCATTTTAAAAAAACGTATGTTTATATCGTAAGACTGTAATAAATATTCATTCCAAAAGGTACAGAAAACAGGTTATAAGTAAGGAAGTATATCTTTACTTGTAACCTGTTTTGATTAATTATATTTTATTCAGTTTTTATGTAACATTCTTAAAACAATGTGTGGGAAATTATGCAGTTATTGTAGAATTACCGAGAAGTTTATAATATCTATCAAATTGATTTACTATGTAAGGAGAGCCTAAAACAGCACCTCTTTCATCAAGAAATAAAAATGTAGGAATCATGGAGATTTTATAGTCTTTCATAAAATTCATTGTGGCTAATAATACTTGCAACTTTGTTTCTTCTACAAAGTCCATGTTATTTAACATAGTAGGATCAGAGGTTGCAACAATCAAGACAAAATTATAATTATCCCCGTACTTTCTGGCTTCTTCTCTAAATTCAATAATGTCTAGTGAACAAGCATCACAAGTATCAGCAGCAATTAAGAGTATAACGGGTTTATCCCGTAACTCTTCTAATGTCACTATATTTCCCGTTAGGGTTTCTAAACTAAAGCTTGGAGCAATTGAATTGATAGGTAGACTATTAGAAGCCATAGTATTTTGCTTTGCAGATTTTATTGTATGTAGTTTAGAATGCAATTTTTTAAGTGATAGATTTGTAAATATAAATATCACTAATGTTAGAATAAACATTACAAAGTAAAACATTTATATTCCCCCAATAAGTCAACATAAAACAATGGATTAGTTTATAAACTAATCCATTGTTTTGGCTTTAACGGTTACAATTACATCTAGAACCGGTCTGATTCGAGCCACAGTCAGCTCCAGATTTACAGTCCCAAACATACCTTGTCCCTGTCCCTACATATGGATGTGGGTTACCACCTGTACCACAATATGTATCTGGACTACAAGAATATCTACTACAGTCACATAATATTGCGCCTAATAACATATCATTCTCCCCCCTTTCATTCCAAATTATAACATGTTATAATTTGGAATGAAAAAATATTTTTAGTTTTTTAAAAATTTTCAGAAAAATGAGGTGGACTATGCGGATTGAATATCTATTAAATTCTAGTAAACTAGTGTGGTCTACAGCTAGATTAGAACTAATCTGTATTCTATTAATAAATATATTCCAAGGGATTTTACCATTATTTACTTTAATTATTACTCAAAAATTACTGAATTCGATTCAACAATTATTTACTTCTAATGATAAAGTAATCTCCAATGTGATTATCTATTTGATTCTACAGCTTTTAATTAATTTAACCTCTACTTTTTTAGATAAGTATAAGATAACGATAAATATAAAATTGGAGCAACAAATAGACTATAAAATAAAAAAAATAATTGCAAATAAAGTGTTAAAGGTAAAGTATCAATATTTTGAAGATAATAAGTTTTATGATCATCTTCAAAGAGTTCAGGGGGATATAGGGAATAAATTTTTAGATCCTATATTGAAAATTATAGAAATCACAAAAAATAGTATTACCTTAGTATCCACCCTTTTATTTTTGGCACAATTTCATTGGTTGTTTCTTTTTTTAAGCATAATTTCAGCAATCCCGCTGTTTATTATGCAAAAGAAATTTGGAGAACAAAATTACTTTTTGATGAAATTCCAGACACCAAAAGCACGAGAACAAAATTATATCTTTTCATTATTAGTAAATCGTCAAGCGAATCGAGAATTACGTTTAAATCAAACATATGAATTTTTAATTCAAAAATGGTCTAAATCACTAAAAGCAAATAATAATGATATCTTAATGCAAGTTAACAGGCAACAAAATAAATTAATCTTGTTTAATTCTATTAATCACATAATTAGTATGGGTACAGTAATTTTGTTGCTATTTTTTATTTTTAGAAAATCAATAAAAATTGGAGATTTTGTCTCAATAAATAGTGCGGTACAAATTGCACAAAACTCAATAAATACCATAGCAACCTTGCTTGCGGAGATATATAAACAAAATTTGTTTATAACCGATTTGTACGAGTTACTAGGCTACGAGGACGAACAAGAAATTAGTATTGCAAATGAATTACAGATGTTTCCAAAAACACTACAGAAAGGAATACAGGTTAAAAATTTATCTTTTTCATACCCTGGAACAGAAAAAAAGGTAATAAAAAATATTAATTTTGATATTCATCCGAACGAGAAGCTAGTGATCGTAGGAGAAAATGGATCTGGGAAATCAACCCTTATTAAATGCTTAATCGGAAGTTTTGAAGTTCCAAATAACACGATTTTTTTTGATGAAATAGATAAAAATAGAATAGAAAAGAAAAGTTTATATAACAATATAGCTGTTATATTTCAGGACTTTGTTAAATATGAATTAACTGCTAAAGAAAATATTTCAATAGGTTCCTGTGAGTTTTCCGAAGACACCATAATTTCTTCTTCTAAAATTGCAGAATCACATAGTTTAATATCGAAACTACCAAACAGTTATAATACTCAATTGGGAAGGCTCTTTGGCAATAGTACAGATTTATCGGGCGGACAATGGCAAAGAATAGCTATTGCAAGAGCATTGATTAAAACAGCACCGATACTGATTTTAGATGAACCTACATCTGCACTAGATCCTAATACCGAAGCAAATCTATTTGAAAAATTCAAAGAAATATCAAACGAAAAAATCACAATCTTTATTTCTCATAGAATGTATGCATGCCATTTAGCTGACCGAATTATAGTGATGAAGGACGGGGGCATAGTCGAAATGGGTACACACAATGAATTATTGAATCTACACGGTGAATATTTCAATCTATATAGTTCACAAAAAGAGAAGTATATAGACCCTAAAGAAGATACAGTAAAGGAGCAAATTTATGAACCTAATTATTAATATGACTTGTTTTATTTTTGGATATATTTTCATTACATCTAGTTTATATAAATTATTAAGATTTGAACAACACTACGCTATTGTACATTCCTATAATATAGTACCCGAATCCACAAATAGATTATTTGCATGGTTTGATAGCCTAGTAGAATTGGTAATTGGACTCTGTTTGTTGATTGGATTGCTACTTAAAATTAACCTAATATTCGCGATGTTATTAATGCTAATGTATACAATAGCGATAACAATTAATCTATTTAGGGGTAGGACAAATATCGATTGTGGTTGTGGGGGAGTTGTTGGCAATGGGAAAATATCAAAGAAGTTGGTATTCCGAAATGTAATAATGATAATTAGCATTTTTATACTTTGGTTGAATTTTGATTATAAAGTATTTAGTTTCCCTTTTAATAACCAATTTCTATTTCTTCATTCCTATTTAATTTTGACAATCATTATATATTTAACTATAAAAATCATATATAGTTTCAAACTCAATATTAGAAACATAATAACAAAGGGGGAATAATATATGGATACATTTTTAATTGTGGGTTTTATTATTTTATGGATTGTTGTTATAGCTGAAGCGGGATTTATGCTTTACATCATTAAAAGCTTGAACGACTTTATAGAGGTAATTGAGTCAACTAATGATAAATAAGGGGGGATACGATGAACAATTCAATAACCTTAATGGCTTTAATACTTTTATCAATTTTAGTAGTATTTCAAGGATTGTTATTGTTTAAATTTACAAACCAAATCAAATTTTTCGCTGGGGTAATTGCCACTTCATCTTATGTAAAATTTAGAACGGAACTACAGATTGGACAGGCTGCACCACCATTTAAGTTAAAAGACCAATTCAAGCAAGAATTAAGAGTTGGGCCAAATTCCAATAGTAATACACTACTAATTTTTATTTCATCAGGATGTCCAACTTGCAAAAGATTTGTCGATTCAATTAGTTCTACCTACAATTTTGAATATATCAAAATTTTCTTTATTAGTAATAAAGAATTAGATGATAGTTACATTTCAAAATTCAAAAACCATAATTTATCTTTCTCGGTATCTCCTGATATTTTTCAGTTATATAACATAAGATCCGCCCCGCAAGCCATTATAGTTAACAGTCGTGGGTACATAACCGATACTCTAAAATTACAAACTTGGGAAGATTTAGCAAAACAAAAAATAGGATGATAGATAGGTGGGCATTTTATGAGTACATTACAAAAAATAGTCAACAATATTTCAAGGGTAATTATAGGTAAAAACGAGTCGATTGAATTAGCGGCCATTGCTCTTATAGCAAAGGGACATATTTTATTAGAAGACGTTCCTGGAACTGGGAAAACATCTTTAGCTAAAAGTTTAGCTAAAAGTATTGATGCCGAATTTCAAAGAATCCAATTTACTGCCGATACCTTACCAGGTGATGTGATTGGGTTAGAATATTTTAATGTCAAAGAATCAGAATTTAAAACGAGATTAGGGCCTATATTTGCAAATATAGTATTGGTCGATGAAATAAATCGCGCTGTACCTAGAACTCAATCTTCATTATTGGAAGTTATGGAAGAACGTACAGTTACTATAGCCAAAAGCACATACACTTTACCTGGACCTTTTTTAGTTATTGCAACGCAAAATCCACTTGAATCAGCAGGGACATTCCCTTTACCAGATGCCCAATTAGATCGTTTTTTATTAACTATACGTCAAGGGTATCCTACTAGAGAGGCTGAGAAAGAGATGATGCAGCGATTCCAAAGAAATGATCCTTTAGAAAACCTACATTCCGTCATTTCAAGCGAAGAAATCTTAGCTTTACAGCAACAAGCAAGAGAAGTTTTAATGGGGGATGACGTTCAAGAGTATCTTCTTGAAATTATTGAGGCGACACGTAAACACGAACTCATCGAAATTGGTGTCAGTCCACGGGGTACCCTAGCATTAATGAGAGCTGCTCAGGCTCGTGCATTATTAAAAGAAAGAGATTTTTGTACTCCTGATGATTTACAGGCACTTGTAAGACCGGTATGTGCTCATCGATTAACCTTAACTATTGAAGGTGAAATGAAAACTACAAAAGAGGAACTTATAAATGAAATTCTCGATCGTCTTCATGTTCCGGTGGAGAATACGCAATGAAACGGACACTTATTTACACTCCATTAGCTGAGCCACTTATGATAGGAGTTGTATCAGTAGCTGCCCTAGTGTTATGTATATTTTCAAGCAATCTATTGATTTTATCGTTTGTATTCTTATATATATTTTTAATTCTGTTTGTCCATGTTTATGTACGTAAAATATCTCATGTGCATTGGGAATATGTTCAAGGTAGTCCAAATACTTTTATAGGAGAAAAAAATATTTGTTCAATTAAAATTTCAAACAATACTATATTACCTATATTTAATATAGTATTTCGATTTAAATGCGATAATAGACTAAGTTGGAACCATGACGCACTAAACAAAAATCAAAGTACAGGTTCAAATTACTATATGAAATTCAATATGAAGGGAGAGGAGATAAGAACATTTGACATTCAAGCCATAGCCTTGAAAAGGGGAATCGGGAAATGGGAAGAAGTTGAAATAGTAATTTCTGATCCATTTGGTCTCATTATGAGCCATCTAACGTATAGTCAAATTGATACACCTGCTTATTTGATTTTTCCTGCTGTACCTAATATCCAAGTACCAGAATTAAAAGAGTGGTCGCGTGGATTTCGAAAATCTCTATCTTCACCATTGTACGATGAAACGAATGTAATAGGGATAAAAAATTATGAAAATGAAGATTTCCGCTCGATACATTGGAGTGCAACGGCAAAAACAGGAATCATAACTGCAAAGAAATACGAACGAACACAATCTGATAAATATGCACTCTATTTAAATTTAATAAATAAGAACGGAGTGTCAATAAGAAAGGATACAGAGGAACTTATAGAAATAACAGCCGGTATGTGCAAACAACTTTTAGTACAAGATTGTTCTTATGAATTGTGGATAAATACCGTAAGTCACAATGGATTGCTACACATTAAATTAGGAAATAGCAGAAAGCAGTTACAAAACACGCTAAAAGTACTTGCCTCCATTAAAGAACAGGATACTCCTGTATCTTCTTCTTATTTTTTTACGGCAGGTTTTCGTCGTAAGCAATTAGATGCTATTCCCTTAATTATCGGTACTTCTCCGAAACCAAATAATCGAACCGAAAAATGGATTGTAATAAAAGAATAAGAAGGGATTTATGTCATGTTCAATAGTAAAGGGCATATACAGATTGGCTTGTGGTGTGCAAGATTTTTGATAATTATTTTTTTCTCAATTGGTGCGATAACTATGTCCACTAGTGTTGTGCACATACAAAAAGTGATTAAAGAACAATATTTTAAGAAATCACCCAAGAAAGAGTATAAAGAGACAATAAGGGAATTTAAAGAAACTGACCTTCCTGAAACACCTATGGATGAAGTCGAATATATTGATACTGAGCAAAAGACGCACACCAATCGAAAAATAAAAATAGCAGAAGAAAAAAATTTCTTGAATTCTATAATTTTACTACTTAGCAATTCATGGATTACTGTAGTTTTTTATCTCATTTGTATTCTAATTATCGTTTGTTTTATTTATAAATATGTTAGAAAACAAATCCGCAAAAAAAGGAAACACCCAAAAACATATCATACAAGCAATCAAAAAATTAATACAGAAAAAAAAGGAGGGATTATTAATAAACCATTAAATCAACTTCCCACTGATCCGGTGCGAATAAAATTGATTGAATGGGAACAAACCTTGCAATTACATGAAAAACGACGTTCTCACGAGTCCATACAGCAATGGTTATATAGAATTTGTAGAACCAGGGATATCATTCCTATTTATGAATCCATCCGATATGGAAATAAACCTTCTTCAGAAATAGACGTAGAAAAAACAGTGCTGTGGATACAGCAAAACAAGAAAACTGAGTAATAAAATCGGTTCTGGTACAAAAATAAAAGAGAATAAAACGCATAGATTCCTAACGGAATCGTATCTTATGCTGCAAGTCCAAACAATTGATGAATGAATTTTTTCTGGTTTTGGACAGACTGGTCCCGTAAATCAAGCTGTTCTTTTTTAATCATATGCATGGCTTCTACTCTAGGAAGAATGGATGTAGTTGTGTCAAAACATTTAATTCCTAGCATAGAACAATATCATCGCTTCGTTATAAAACGATGATCTTATTCTACTATTTTATTCAAGTGCTTTTGTTGTCTAAGTTGCATACCATCAGGTATGCTTTTTTCTTTTTTCAACTGTTCAATTGCTATAAGATAAGCTGGGTTCTTATCGACTGTTATAACACGTGGCTTTGAAACATGAAAAGACCTCAAAGCTTTCTTGAAAAAGCGCTTTGTAGCCTTCTGGCCTCTTGTTTTATTTAGAAAAAAATCAATATAAATAGATTCATTAACCTTTTAATTTGATATATGTTTTATCGACTCCCCAAGAGTCACTTGTTTGTTTGAGGTGACGACGGATTCTTTTGTCCAATTCAGAACCATACTGATGAACCTAACGCATAATCGTTGAATGAGAAATGGATAAAACCCGTTTCCCCATCATTTCTACCAAATTTTGAAAACTGAGGTTGTATCGTTAACAAAATATTATCAGCTGATAATACATATATTTGAATACATGTTCCTTTCCCAGACCAATCACATATCTTTTCTAGAGTAATAGATTCCGTATGTCCAAGTTTTAGAGATTACTTACACGTCTATTAAAGTTTTTGCACTAGAACCACAATATGTAATTGAAGCAATAGAAGAAACGAAAACTAGAGAATAAAATAATTAATATTCAATGAATAATCTATTTTGTATGGAAGAGGACACTAAATTTGATTTTTCTTTTTCATTCCAAAAGATACACCTTTTGAAGTGGGGTAATTTCTATAAAAAACAATGTGTCAAAAAGTTCGAGATAACATTTTAAAGTACTTCAAAAATATATAGACCTTTTGAAGAATTTGTGAGTTTTTTTAAACGATTTCTTTCAAGTTGATTTAATTCTTATTATTCACCAGAAATAAATAAAAATATATTAATAAATCGATATAGATAATAGTATAGGTAAATAGAGAAGAATGAATAATTCTTTAATATATTTAAATTATATATAACTGAAGCAATCCCTTTATAAAAAGTACCCATTTTCATGTCTTTTTACACAAGATTAAATGAATATAATTCTGTAAATCTATAAAAATTCCGTTTAGACTTTCTTGTCTAAATAGTTTAGAGTTTCTTGTCCTTGTACAATATTTTTTATAAATAATTTATTTATTATAAAAAACTCAATACTTTACTTGAAATAAAAGCTTTATCAATTACATATAAAATAAGTTCATTACGTTTATGATAATCTGTAAATGGCTCAGGATTCATATAATGTTTGACAAATTCTTTCTTATTTTTATGATTCATAACCATATCAGATGTTAACAATAGCGTATTTGCCATAAAAATCGTTATATCTTCTGTAAGGTCAGGAAACGTTCGCAAAATAGCACGATTATATAAATCTTCCGTCATACAAAAATGGCGTGAAATTTCAAACAATATTCAAATTCTAATTAAGGTTATTTTTCATTCTTTTTACTATAATAAAGTTAACAGAAACATTCCATTTTACTACTAGCATAGTTACGTTAAGAGAAAGAACTTTATATTCCAAAAGTAATTGATAATTAATTTCAATAAAGTTATACATTTCTCTTGACAAGATAACAGATTTTATATGATAATTAATATCGAATTAGAATTATTATTGTTAATTAAGAACTTTATTTTCTGAGCACACTAGTTTATGTTGCTCAAAACTTATAATTAGGAGGAAATGTGATATGTTATTAATCGGCACAGAAGTAAAACCATTTAAAGCAAATGCTTATCATAATGGAGAATTCATCCAAGTTACTGACGAAAGTTTAAAAGGAAAATGGAGCGTAGTTTGCTTCTACCCAGCAGACTTCACATTTGTTTGCCCAACTGAACTTGAAGACTTACAAAATCAATATGCAGCTCTTAAAGAACTAGGTGTTGAAGTATACTCTGTATCTACAGATACTCACTTCACACATAAAGCATGGCATGATAGCTCAGAAACGATTGGTAAAATCGAATACATTATGATTGGTGACCCAACTCGCACAATCACTAGCAACTTCGACGTGTTAGTGGAAGAAGAAGGACTTGCAGCTCGCGCTACATTCATCATCGATCCAGATGGCATTATCCAATCTGTAGAAATCAATGCTGACGGTATTGGTCGCGATGCAAGCATCCTTATTAACAAAATTAAAGCAGCACAATACGTTCGTAACAACCCAGGCGAAGTTTGCCCAGCGAAATGGAAAGAAGGAGCTAAAACACTTAAACCAAGCCTTGACCTTGTAGGTAAAATCTAAGGAGAGCGATCAAAATGATACTAGATGCAGATATAAAAGCACAACTATCCCAATACCTTCAACTAATGGAAAGCGACATCTTACTTAAAGTTAGCACAGGAGACGATGATGTTTCTAAAGATATGTTAGCTCTAGTTGATGAATTAACTGCTATGTCATCTAAGATTAAAGTCGAAAAAGCGCAACTTGAGAGAACACCAAGCTTTAGTGTGAATCGTATCGGCGAAGAAACTGGCATAACGTTCGCTGGTATTCCTTTAGGACACGAATTTACTTCATTAGTGTTAGCATTACTTCAAGTAAGTGGACGTGCTCCAAAAGTTGAACAAAAAGTAATTGATCAAATAAAAAATATTCAAGGTGAATATCATTTTGAATCTTATATCAGCTTAAGCTGTCACAACTGTCCTGATGTTGTTCAAGCTCTTAACGTAATGAGCGTTCTAAATCCTGGTATTACACATACTATGATTGACGGCGCTGCATTCAAAGAAGAAGTAGAAAGCAAAGATATCATGGCAGTACCAACTGTTTACTTAAATGGCGAACCTTTCGGAAGCGGTCGTATGACACTTGAAGAAATTTTAGCTAAAATGGGTAACGGTCCTGATGCATCAGAATTCTCTGATAAAGATCCATACGATGTTCTTGTTGTTGGCGGTGGCCCAGCTGGTGCAAGTGCAGCAATTTATGCAGCACGTAAAGGCATCCGCACAGGTATCGTTGCGGAACGCTTTGGCGGTCAAGTAATGGATACACTAGGTATTGAAAACTTCATTAGCGTAAAACGCACCGAAGGTCCTAAGCTAGTAGCAAGCCTTGAAGAGCACGTAAAAGATTACGATATCGATGTAATGAAATTACAACGTGCAAAACGCCTAGAGAAGAAAGAACTTATTGAAGTGGAACTTGAAAATGGTGCTGTTCTAAAAAGTAAGAGTGTAATCATTTCAACAGGTGCTCGCTGGCGTAATGTTGGCGTACCAGGTGAAGCTGAGTTCAAAAACAAAGGTGTCGCATACTGCCCTCACTGTGACGGTCCACTATTTGCTGGAAAACACGTAGCAGTTATCGGCGGCGGTAACTCTGGTATTGAAGCAGCAATCGACTTAGCAGGTATCGTAAAACACGTAACTGTTCTTGAATTCATGCCAGAATTAAAAGCTGATGCTGTACTGCAAGAACGACTTTACAGCTTACCTAACGTAACTGTTCTGAAAAATGTTCAAACAAAAGAAATTACTGGTACCGACACAGTAAACGGCATTTCTTACATCGATCGTGAAACAGAAGAAGTTCATCATATCGAACTTCAAGGTGTATTCGTTCAAATCGGTCTTGTACCAAACACAGACTGGTTAGGAGACACTGTTGAACGTGTTCGCGGTGAAATCGTAATTGATAAACACGGTGCTACAAACGTACCAGGAGTGTTTGCTGCAGGTGACTGTACAAATAATCCGTACAAACAAATTATTATTTCTATGGGTTCAGGAGCAACTGCAGCTTTAGGTGCTTTTGATTACTTAATCCGTAACTAATCAAGTTTTTACAAAAGCAGGTGCCTTTGGCACCTGCTTTCTTTATCATGCTAATCTATAAACTAAAAACCTTTCATTCCCATTCTTCTCATAAGCTCCCGGTAACCTTACTTCCGTCTCCAGCTCAAAAGCTGTCTGATTCTCTAGGAAAAAGATATAATCCTCGGACGGATAATATAAAATAATATCTACACTTCTCTCTACTTCCTCCACCGAAAGTAATATGTTATTTACAACATTCATAAACACTTGTACCGAAAACGGGTTAAAGAAATAAAAACGATTATCACGCATGTCAATCTTATATTCTTGTGCTAAGCAACATTGAAACTCAATTTTACCCTTACTATTTTTCGATTTTTTTGCATAACGATCACGATTTTCCACTGCTTCTTTATAGAACACTTCATTCATTTCAATCCCAACTGCCGAAGCACCGCACTTATGATGCATATAAAAGTTCAATCGCCCTTTGCCGCACCCAAAATCTACAACTCGATCACTACTTTTGATTTCGTATTGATTCAATAACTCATCTAAACCACTATATGGCGTTGGTTCATAGCGATGATAATGCATAGACTTATTAAATCCTTTTTGCTCCCCTACAGTCTTTATATTTAACACTGCGTCGTAATATTGTTCGTTCATTTATTTACTCCTATTGAGAAATGATACTTTTATTATATACGATAAAGAATTCTGCTACATTCATAGAGGATCGAGCTGACAAGTACATGAAATTATATCGGCGCTTCTCCCCTATTTATCGGCGATATTTTCATTATATCGGCGCTTAGACACAACTTATCGACTATTCGACAAAGGATATCGATTTCGCGACATATAACGACAAAAAGCAGGAGCTAGAAAGCCCCTGCTTTTTCATTCCTTCATCTCTGTTCAAATTTATCAAGCAATGCACGCACTTCATCTGTTGATTTCGTGCTCATCAATTGATTTCTTAATTCAGCAGCTCCATGGAATCCTTTAACATAAATTTTGAAAAAGCGATGAAGTCCTGTGATGGAACGTGGTAGTACTTCCGCATATTGATCTTGAAGATCAAGCTGTAGTCTTAAAAGATCAAGGTGTTCTTTACTGCTATGTTCTCTTGGCTCTTTTTCAAACGCAAACGGATTTTTAAAAATACCTCGCCCGATCATCACACCATCAATGCCGTATTTTTCAGCAAGCTGTAGCCCGGTTTGACGGTCAGGAATGTCTCCATTGATTGTTAGGAGCGTATTTGGTGCGATACGGTCACGTAATTTTTTGATTTCTGGAATTAACTCCCAATGAGCAGCCACTTGGCTCATTTCTTCTCTTGTACGTAAATGAATAGAAAGGTTCGCAATATCCTGTTTGAAAATATGCGTTAACCACTCCTCCCACTCATTTACTTCCTTAAAGCCAAGTCGTGTTTTTACGCTGACAGGTAGTCCGCCTGCTTTTGCTGCTTGAATAAGTTCTGCTGCGACGTCTGGACGCAGAATAAGGCCACTACCTTTTCCTCTCGAAGCTACATTCGGTACAGGACAGCCCATATTAATATCGATTCCTTTAAACCCTAGTTCTGCCATGCCAATACTCATTTGACGGAAATATTCGGGATTATCTCCCCAAATATGCGCCACTATTGGCTGTTCATCTTCTGTAAAAATCAAACGGCCACGCACACTTTTCATACCCTCTGGATGACAATAGCTATCCGAGTTTGTAAACTCCGTGAAAAATACATCCGGTCGACCGGCTTCACTTACTACGTGACGAAAAACAACATCTGTCACATCTTCCATTGGTGCAAGTACAAAAAATGGTCGTGGTAAATCACGCCAAAAATTATCTATCATGTCAAACTCAAATCCTCTCAATTAAAAAAGTCTAAAGTCAAATGTTACAATCGCTTATTATCAAACACCAGTACATTTGAACATTTATTATTTTTAAAAATCAGCAATATTTATAAACCAAAAAGCAGATGGTATAGATTTTTTCTATATCAACTGCTTTTTTATTATACCAACTTAAGCCAAGCTACACACTCCACGTGAGTCGTATGCGGGAACATATCAACAGGCTGTACTTCTTGTGTTTTATACCCGCCTTCTTCTAGTACTTTTAAGTCGCGTGCAAGTGTTGCTGGGTTACATGATACGTATACGACGCGCTTTGGTTTCATGTCGATGATTGTATTTAGTAATGCTTCATCGCAACCTTTGCGCGGAGGGTCGACGACGATTGTGTCGGCGATTACGCCTTCTTTGTACCAGTTTGGAATGACAACTTCCGCTTCTCCAACTGCAAATTCTGCATTTGTCATGTTGTTGAGTTCTGCGTTTCGCTTTGCGTCTTCGATTGCTTCTGGCACAATTTCAACGCCATATACTTTTTTCGCTTTTTGCGCTAAGAATAGAGAAATGGATCCGATTCCGCAGTACGCATCAATAACTGTTTCATTTCCGTCTAGTTGTGCATATTCTAATGCTTTATCGTATAGCACTTTCGTTTGCTCTGGGTTTACTTGATAGAACGAACGCGCTGAAATCGCAAATTGAATATCACCGATAAAGTCATAAATATATTCTGATCCATATAGAACTGTTGTTGTCTCTCCAAAAATAACATTTGTACGTTTCGTGTTTACGTTTTGAACAATTGATTTTACATTTGGGAATTTCGCTGTAATTTCTTCGATTATCGCCTTTTTATTTGGAAGTTCTGCCGTGCGCGTGATGAAAACAAGCATAATTTCCCCTGTTACGTGTCCATATCTTGCCATTACGTGGCGAAGTGTGCCTTTATGACGTTCTTCATTGTACGCACGAATGCCATGCGTTTCACAAATGCGTTTCACTTCTTGAATTAATGTATCGTTCTCTTCCGCTTGAATTAAGCACGTTTCCATATTGATAATATCATGCGTCCCTTGACGGTAAAAACCCGCTACTAGTCCGCCTTCACGTTCTCCAATTGGCACTTGTGCTTTGTTGCGATACACCCACGGATTTTCCATACCGAGAACAGGGTGAACTGGCACGTCATGAAGACCTCCAATACGCTGCATGACATCACGTACTTGCTTTTGCTTCGCTGCTAACTGTCCTTCATACGTTACGTGCTGAAGCTGGCAACCACCGCATTGGTTGTAAACCGGGCACTCTGCCTCTTTACGATATGGACTTTCTGTGTAAAGCTTCATTAAGCGGCCAAATGCGAAATTCTTTTTTACTTTAATAATTTTAATTTGCGCTTTTTCACCTGGTAATCCGTTTTTGACGAAAATGGGATATCCGTCCACTTTCGCAACACCGGCACCATCATGGGTTAAATCTTCAAATACTACATCTATAAACTCGTTTTTTTCAACTGGTGGCGTCATTTTATTACTCATTTTCCGACCTCTCTTTTTCATAACACTGCGTTACATTTTATCATACTTACATAGTCTTTTTCTATTGGAAGAAAAAAAGCTATTGACGACACTTCTCTATTAATGTTACGCTACTAATAATTTAATACGGACGGTGTTACCTCATATATCCTCGATAATATGGATCGAGAGTTTCTACCTGGCAACCAATAATTGCCGGACTATGGGGAAAACTAATGAATATTAGCTTATAGGAAGACTTATATTGATTAGCTTTCTCTCATAGATGAAAGTGAATCTATTATGAGTCTTTTTTTATTTTCACTTTTAACAGGTCGGACATCTTACGTATGACATAAAACTTTTTAATCCTTTATTTATTAGTTATATAACTAATGTTTTATGTAAAAACTTTATAAGAACTTGTGAAAGGGGCAATTACATGCAATATGTAATAAGCATTATCGGCATCCTCGCCGTGTTAGGTTTATGCTTTGCTTTATCAAACAACAAAAGTAAAATTAACTTTCGTGCAATTGCTATTATGATTGTTTTTCAAATTTTTATTGGTTGGTTTATGTTTGCCACAAAGGTTGGTCAACAAATCATTATTTTAATTAGTAAAGTCTTCAACAAACTCATTAAACTTGGTACAACAGGTGTTGATTTTCTTTTTAATGGAATTCAACGAGATTTTGTCTTTTTCTTAAACGTACTATTAATTATTGTCTTTTTCTCGGCACTACTTTCTATTTTTAGTTATTTAGGCGTTTTACCATTTATTGTTCGCGTTGTAGGTGGTGCTATTTCAAAAGTTACTGGTTTACCACGCGTCGAGTCCTTCCATGCCGTAAATTCTGTATTTTTCGGTTCAAGTGAAGCTTTAATCGTAATTAAAAATGACTTAAAACACTTTAATAAAAACCGTATGTTCATCATTTGTTGTTCAGCGATGAGCTCTGTTTCAGCTTCTGTTACCGCATCATACGTGATGATGCTAGATGCGAAATATGTATTAGCTGCTCTTCCATTGAACTTATTCTCAAGCTTAATTGTTTGTTCTTTATTAACACCCGTTGATACAAAACGCGAAGAAGAAACTGTTCAAAAGTTTGATCGAAGCTTATTTGGTGATAGCTTCATTGGTGCAATGATTAATGGTGCATTAGACGGCTTAAAAGTAGCTGGTATCGTTGCTGCATTAATGATCGCCTTCATTGGTGTAATGGAAGTTGTAAACTACGTAATTACCTCCGCTTCAGGTGCAATGGGACATACAATTACACTACAACAAATTTTTGGTTATATTCTAGCCCCATTTGCTTTCCTAATGGGGATTCCAGTTCATGAAATTATCCCAGCTGGCGGCATTATGGGAACGAAAATCGCCTTAAATGAATTTGTAGCAATTCTTGATTTAAAAGAAATTGCGAAAACATTATCTCCACGTACAATTGGAATCGTTACAGTATTCTTAATTAGCTTCGCAAGTATTAGCCAAATTGGTGCAATCGTTGGTACCATTCGTGCTCTTTCTGAAAAACAAGGAAGTGTTGTTTCTAAATTTGGTTGGAAAATGCTATTTGCATCAACACTTGCTTCTATTTTATCCGCTACCATCGCTGGATTATTTATTTAACAAAAAGTCTCTATGATACGAGTCGTATCATAGAGACTTTTTGATTTCGCTTACTTTAAATTTAGCTTAATTCTTATTTCCTAATATTTATTACCCTTCCTAAAATGTTATAATTTGTAAAAATGAGATGAGGGATTATAATGAAGGCTCATATTCTTTTTGATTTTTTACATGTACTGTTTTTCAGTTTAAAAAGCTACTATATATTAGGAATTCCAATGTATGTATTCATTCTACCTGTCCTTTTTGTAGCAGCTTATGTAAGCATTTCCTTCAATAAAAAAAGAAAAAGTAGGTCGATTCACAACCACTAATTTTCCTCAAATGATATGATGAACAAGGGTATAAACCCACCACTCTTATAGGGGTGGGTATTTCAATGTAAATAGGCAACATACTACACAATAGAAGGTGATCGTTATGAAAAAATATATCGCTATTGCTTTATGCACATCTGCTATTCTAGCGGGCTGTAACACTAGCAATGTAAGTAATGAACCAAAACAAGAGAAACAGGTTCAAAAGCAAGTAAAAAAACAAGACGAGCTTGTAAAACCGCAAGGAAAGATTGTTTCTGATCCTATTACATATGAATCTATGAATACATCAATTCGTGTGACAGATGTAAAAGATTCTTTCACAGAAGTACAATATAAAATTTGGCGAACAGCAGACGGGAAAGAGAGCGCAAAACCTTTCGCTTCTAAAGAAAAAGACAATCAATTTGTAATTCCTTTTCATGTAAACGAGTTTGAAGGAAAACGCGGTGAATACCAAATTGAAGCATTTGGTGTGAAAGAAGACGGCAAACGCATCCCTCTTACACCATCTACCATTACATTCCAGCAACATGTTCCTATCTTAATGTATCATGCTATCGATGATTATCACGGTCAAGGAATTAAAGACTTATTTGTATCACCTGCTAACTTTGAAGCACAAATGAAATATTTAAAAGACAACGGGTATACGTTATTAACATTTGAACGATGGAACGAGATTAATAAAGTGAATAAACCGATATTTGTAACACTTGATGATGGGATGAAAAATAATATGAATGCATTCCGCATTCTGCAACAATTAAAGGATGCTACTTTTAAACCGACTGCAACCGAATATATGATTGTTGATAATGTCGGTGTTGAAGGTGCCTTATCGGCTGATGAAATAAAAGAGATGGTGAACTCTGGTATTTTCTCTGTCCAATCTCATACAGCGACACATGCTGACCTACCAAAAATCACAAACTATGAAGAAGAATTAAAAGGATCGAAAGAAAAGCTTGAAAAGATTACTGGAAAGCCTGTGATCGCTATTGCCTATCCGTTTGGACATGTAAATGATCAAGTTGTTGCAGAAACGAAAAAATATTATCAGTTTGCTACAACAACTAAACCAGGACAATTCATTACAAAAGGTGAAGCGGACGAATTGTTAAAAATGAAACGTGTTCGCGTCCACCACACAACTACGGTAGAGCAATTTGCTGCGTCTATTAAGTAAGTAGACATAAAAGCTCAATAACAGATGTATTCTATTTATATTTTTGAATTTTTCCTGTATTATGTATATAATAAACATTTCGAATAAAGGAGATTATATATATGTCATTTGAACAGAACTTAGAGAAATATGCTGCACTTGCAGTAAATGTTGGCGTAAACATTCAACCTGGTCAAACGTTATCGATTAATGCTCCACTTGAAGCTGCTCCATTTGTACGTCTCGTTACAGAAAAAGCATATAAATCTGGTGCAAAGCATGTATATGTAGATTGGAATGATGAAGTGTTAACACGCTTAAAGTTTGATTTAGCTCCAGATGAAGCGTTCTCTGAATTTCCTGCTTGGAAAGCGCGTGCACGTGAAGAATTAGCAAAAGAAGGTGCGGCATTTATGTCTATTTATGCAGAGAATCCTGACTTATTAAAAGGTGTAGATGCAACAAAAATTGCAACTGCTCATAAAGTTGCTGGAGAAGCGATGAAGGTATATCGCGATTATGTACAAGCTGATAAAGTAAGCTGGTGCGTCATCTCTGTTCCTACAAAAGAATGGGCTGCAAAAGTATTCCCTGATGTATCGCCCGAGCAACAAGAAGCAAAGCTGTGGGATGCTATTTTCCAAGCGACTCGTACAAATCTTGAAAACCCAGTTGAAGCATGGAAAAAGCATGATGAAACATTACATAAAAAAGTCGACTACTTAAATGAAAAACACTATAAAGCACTTCACTACACAGGCCCTGGAACAGATTTAACAATTGAACTTCCAGAAAAACACGTTTGGGCTGGCGCTGGTAGCTTAAATGAAAAAAATGTACCGTTTATGGCTAATATCCCAACAGAAGAAGTCTTTACTATGCCATTAAAGACAGGTGTGAACGGCTATGTTTCGAACACAAAACCATTTGTGTTTTCCGGAAATATTATTGATAACTTTACACTCACTTTTGAAAATGGTCGCATCGTTGACTATAAAGCAGACGTTGGCGAAGAAGCGTTAAAACATTTAATTGAAACAGATGAAGGCTCTCATTTCTTAGGGGAAGTTGCCTTAGTGCCGCATGATTCACCGATTTCAAATACAAATATTCTATTCTACAATACACTATTTGATGAAAATGCCTCTTGTCATTTAGCAATTGGAAATGCTTATGCATTTAACTTAGAGGGCGGAAAAACAATGACGAAAGAGGAGCTTGCAGCAAACGGAGCAAATGCTAGCATTACACACGAAGACTTCATGATTGGTTCAGCTGATCTTGATATCGATGGTATTACAGCTGATGGGAAACATGAGCCTATCTTCCGTAAAGGGAATTGGGCGTTTTAATACAACATAAAAGCTGTCTTCCAAAAATCGGAAGACAGCTTTTATGTTGCTGATGAAACCTTTAATCCGATTACACCTAATACAATGAACAGAATGCAAAACGCTTGAAACAAGCTAATATGTTCTTTAAAAAAGCAAAAGCTAATGATTGTAATACATAATGTGCCTAAACCGGACCAGATTGCGTAAGCAATACTTAAATGAATCTTTTTTACAACAATGGCAAAAACGCTAAAACAAATGCCATAACATACAAAGATGAATACACTTGGAACAAACTTCGTTAAACCATTTGATAACTTCATTGCGACCGTTCCAGCGACTTCAAATATAATTGTTACGAGTAGTAATAACCAATATATCATCTAGATCCCTCATCTTTTTGTTAGATTATAGAGATTCTAGTATATATTTTTATCTTCTCCTAAACAAGATTGTTAGCATTATAATCCTAATGAAATATATTTAATTTCTAAATACTCTTCAATTCCAAAGTGACCGCCTTCACGACCGATCCCGCTTTCTTTAAATCCACCAAACGGCGCTTGTGCAACAGATGGAAGGCCATCATTTAAACCGATAATTCCATATTCTAATGCTTCACTAATTTGGAATGCTTGACTCATATCTTTTGTAAATATATATGCCGCTAAACCATATGGCGTATTATTCGCACGCTCAATCACTTCTTCTACCGTTTTAAACTTCGCAACTGGCGCTACTGGACCAAATGTCTCTTCTGTCATGCATAGCATCGTATCATTTGCACCGCCAATAACAGTTGGTTCAATAAAGTGACCATTTAATTCTGTAACCGTTTGGCCTCCATATAAAATTTCGCCGCCTTTTTTCACTGCATCTTCAATGTGCTCTTGTACTTTTTCTACTGCATTTGCATCGATAAGCGGTCCTACAGTTGTCCCTTCACCAAAGCCATCTCCAACTTTTAACTGTGCAACTGCTTTTTTGAATTTCGCTACAAATTCTTCATATACCGCTTCCTGTACAAAAACGCGGTTTGTACAGATACATGTTTGCCCAGCATTACGGAATTTCGACCCAATTACAGCTTCGACAGCTTTATCTAAATCCGCATCATTCATCACGATAAATGGAGCGTGCCCTCCTAGTTCAAGTGACACTTTCTTCATCGTTTTCGCAGCGCTAGACATTAATTCTTTTCCAATTTCCGTTGATCCTGTAAAGGAAACTTTTCTTACGCGGCCATCTTCCATCCAAGCATCTGCAATCGCTTTGGCACTACCTGTTACAATGTTTAAAACACCTTTTGGAATATTAGCTTCATGTGCTAATTCCGCTAATTTCAGCGCTGTTAACGGGGTTTGGCTAGCAGGTTTTACAACTGCTGTACAGCCTGCTGCAAGTGCTGGTGCTACTTTTCTTGTAATCATTGCCGCTGGGAAGTTCCATGGTGTAATAGCTGCAATAACCCCAACAGGTTGTTTCGTTACTAAAATACGTTTATTCGGATGAGAAGCTGGAATCATTTCACCGTATACACGTTTTCCTTCTTCTGCATACCACTCTACAAAGCTATTTGCATAATTTACTTCTCCAAGTGCCTCAAGAAATGGCTTTCCTTGTTCTCTCGTCATAATAGCAGCAATTTCTTCTTTATTTTCATCAATAAGCGTAAACCATTTTCTTAATTTCTCCGCACGCTCAGCCGCTGTTAATTTTGACCAAGATTTAAAAGCTTCATGCGCAGCATCAACGGCTTGCTTCGCCTCTGTCACTCCACCTTTTGGAACCGTGGCAAATATCTCTTGTGTTGCTGGATTATGAATTTTAATTTGTTCCTCTAATTGAATCCATTCACCATTTATATACATTGCTTTTTGATCTAAATTTACATATGTCGCTTTCTTATCCAAAATTCTCTTCCTCCTCTATACTTTCCTGTTTGAAAGTGTTTCTTTTATACTTACCGAGAAGCATTCTAATAAAGAAATAACCTCCCAAAGTTACCCAACCTAGTACCATTAACCATTCATATGGCCAAATTAGCGCCGCTGGCATGCCTGGCATATATAATACAATAAAGCCAATACTTAATATAATTGCAATACTTCCAACTACTCTTCCATTCTTTACTTGAAATGGTCGCTTCATCTTCGGTGCTCTTTTGCGTAATATGAAAAAGGATAGACTGACTAATAAGTAAGAAACAACAATGCCAAGTCCACCTGCATCTACAATCCAAACAAGCGCCGGTCTTCCTAGTAATGGTGCAAAAAAGGATAGCATCCCTAAAAAGATGATAGAATGAGAAGGGGTGTTATATTTTGGATGCACTTTTCCAAACCATGCCGGTATCATTCCTTCTTTCGACATTGCGTATAATACACGGCTGCCTCCAATGATGAAAGCATTCCAACTTGTAATGATACCAGCTAAGCCACCAAAAATTAAGATATTCGCAAATACTTTAGAACCGAACACTGCTCCCATAGCATCTGCTGTTGCTAATTTTGTTTGAAGAAGCGCTTTCTGATTTAACGCCATTGATACACCTAATGCTATAAAAAGATAGAAAATCACAGCACAAATGACAGAAAAAATTAAAAGTTTCCCAATCTCTTTAAATGGAAGATTTACTTCTTCAGCAACTTGAGGGATTACATCGAATCCAACAAATAAAAACGGAACCATAATAAGAACGGTCATAACTCCGCCTATACCATCTATAAAAAACGGTTCTAAATTTTTTGTATCGCCGTTGAAACCAGCGCCAAAAACAAGCATAATTCCTGTTGCTACAATAAAGAGAGTAAATATACTTTGAAACACAGCTGCTGTCTTCACACCAAAATAATTGATAATTGTAATAAACAGGGCACCACCCATTCCAATCATCGCCCATGTCAAGTATACATCCCAACCAGCAATCGTCCATAAATAAATGCTTTGATAATGAGGTAATACATAATCTACCACTGTCGGTAATGCAACAGCTTCAAAGGTAACGACAGATACATATCCTAGTATGATTGCCCATGATGCAACAAAAGCCGCCTTCTTTCCAAATGCCTTACGTACATACAATAAGCCACCGCCTGTTTCCGGCATCGCGGAAGCAAGTTCAGCGTATGTTAATCCAACGAAAATAACAAGTAACCCTCCAATAATAAAGGCAATTACAGCCCCCATTGAACCAGCAGATGTAACCCAATCCCCCGAGAGAACAACCCAGCCCCATCCAAGCATTGCACCGATCGCAAGGAAAAGAACATCAAAACGTGATAACACCTTTTTAAGTTTCTTCTCTCCCAACTATGAAATCCCCTCCTATTAACTTTTTAATTTTCCGAGTAGCTGCCGATTGACTTATTTTCAAAAACTCTGCTACTTTATAGCTTGATCCATATGTTTTATATGCTTTTAAAATAATATTCCGCTCTACTTCCTCCAACATTTGGTAGAGACTTTGACCAGATTGTTCAATCGTTACTTCTTGCATAGATACTGGTAAATCTTCTATCGTAACAATATCATCAGCAGTAATAACAAGCCGCTCAATTACATTCTCAATTTCACGATTATTCCCTTCCCAAGGATATCCTACAAACATTTGTAATGTACTAGGGGCTAATTTCACATCTCGTCCATACTTTTCATTAAAGTGCTGTAAATAATGATAAACTAATGGCAAAATATCCTCTGTTCTTTCACGAAGGGGCGGAATTTGAATCGGTATGACATTTAGACGGTAAAACAAGTCTTTTCGAAAAGTCCCTTGTTTCACCATTTCTGCTAAATTTCTATTCGTAGCTGCTACAATACGAACATCCACCTTTTTTAATTCTCTACCCCCTACCGGGCGGAATGTTTTTTCCTGTAGCACTTGTAATAATTTCGCTTGCATTTCTAGCGGTATTTCTCCTATTTCATCTAAAAAAAGCGTTCCTTTATGTGCGAGTTCTAATATTCCTTTCTTCCCTTCACGATTGGCGCCCGTAAAAGACCCTCCAGCATATCCAAATAGCTCTGATTCAATAAGATTTGTTGGCAATGCCGCACAGTTCATTTCATAAAACACTTCATTTTTTCGATGGCTAATTTCATGTAAATGACGTACTAATCTACTCTTTCCTACACCGGTCTCACCCAAAATGAGGACTGTACTATCTACCATGGATATTTTTTTGATTGTTTCGACTATTTTCTGCATAGCTACACTTTTAAAAATAAGTCCTTCGTGCTCATATGTTTCTCGTAATTCCCTTTTATATGTCTTTAATTGATGATCCATCTCCTCTACTTTTTTTCGTAATTGATAAAGTTCAGTGAGATCACGAGAATAACTGATGACTCTACGTAAATTTCCCTTTGCATCAAACACCGGTCTTGTACGAACATGTAAATACTCACCTGATTTTGTTGTCTGAACAAGTTCAATTGGTTTCTTCTTCTCAATGACTTCTAATGTTGCAGATGGATAGAAAATCCCTTCCTTTTGCAAATCTTTCACATGTTTCCCAATCAATTCTTTCGCGGACAATTGATAGTGCCTTTCACATGTACTATTTACACGTACAACAATCCCTTTCTCATCCGTAACAAAGATTTCGTCAAACGCATATTCAAATACATCTTTTAAATCCATATATGCTCTTTCCTTTTCTGCAACCATTCTAGCCACTCCTCAAAGTCAATCCCTTACTCCAATTATTTACCTCTTATATTCTATTATAAATCTAAAACTTAATTTAAGGGAATTTTCTGTATTTTTAAGGCGGTAAACTAGAATAATTGCAACTGTGTTATCGGTACATCTACCCTTTATACCCGAGCCATATTTGCTTGTGTATAACAAGATTGTAAAGATTCTTCAATAATTGTAAGCCCTTCTTCCAATTGCTCATCTGTAATAATGAGCGGCATAAGAACACGAATGACATTTCCATAAGTTCCCGCTGATAATAAAAGCAAGCCACGTTTATTCGCTTCAGCACATAAGTTTGCAGTTAAAGCTTTATCAGGCTCTTTCGTACTGCGATCTTTCACAAGCTCAAATGCACACATTGCCCCTAATCCACGAACATGACCAATACAATGATATTTCTTCTTCATCTCTTCAAATCGTTCCATCACAATTTTCCCAATATGCATAGCTCGATCATTTAACTTTTCTTTCTCAATAATATCTAAAACAGCTAATGCGGCTACGCAGCCAAGTGGACTTCCCGCGTACGTTCCTCCAAGCTCGCCTGGTGCTGCCTCATTCATTATCTCCTTACGACCAATAACTCCACTAATTGGTACTCCAGCCCCTAGTGACTTAGAAACCGTAATTAAATCTGGTACAACATCGTAATGATCAATTGCAAAATATTTTCCTGTCCGGCTAAATCCTGTTTGAATTTCATCAGCTACAAATAAAATGTCATATTCCGAGCAAAGACGACGTACTTCTTGAACAAACTTTTTACTTGGAACGATAAAACCACCCTCACCTTGAACAGGTTCCATTACAACAGCAGCTATGCTTTCTGGAGCTACTTCTGATAGGAAGAAGTTCTTCAATTCTTCAATCATAAAGTTATCATATTGCTCATCTGTTAACCCTTCTGGACGGCGATACTCATATGGAAACGGCGCTTTATATACTTCAGGGGCAAATGGTCCAAAGCCAAATTTATACGGTTTCACTTTACTTGTCATCGTCATTGTCATTAATGTGCGACCATGAAATCCTTTTGAAAATGCAATGATACCAGATCTTCTCGTATATTTACGAGCAATCTTCACTGCATTTTCAACTGCTTCCGCACCGCTATTTAAAAATAATACTTGCTTATCAAAATTTCCTGGTGCTAATCTAGCTAATTTCTCTGCTAGCTCAATATACGGTTCATACATCATAACATTAAAGCCAGTATGAATATATTGATCTACTTGTTTATGAAGCGCTTCTGTTACTGCTGGATGACAATGCCCTACATTAATCGTTCCAATCGCACCTGCAAAATCAATGAATTGATTTCCATCGACATCTGTTACAAGTGCTCCATCTGCTGATTGTACAAACGTTGAAATCCCATTACTCACACCTCTTGGTATAATATTTTGACGACGTTCTAATAAAGAAGCTGCTTTTGGCCCTGGAATTTGCTCATTTACTTTTGCATATTTTTTTATACTCATCGTTTTTCCCATCCTTTTCTATACAATGTTTTTTCTTATATCCATTGCAAAATGTATGCCAACTTATGATCCTAGCATTCTTCCCTTTTTCTTTATATTTCAACATAAAAAATAAGTCTATAACGACTTATTTCAAGTCAGTATAGACTTATTTTATTTACCTATTAGGCTTTACTTGTTCAAAAAGAAGTGTACCAGAACTTGAAATTAGATCTCCTACCGAATCTAATATAAGATCGGCAAGCGGTGCTAAAGTTTGATAATCCCCAGTCCCAGATAGCACACCAATCGCATAACAATCCCCGCTATTTTTCGCTAAATGTAAATCTGTTGGGGTATCTCCAATAACAGCAATTTCTGACGGTATGAGATGAAATCTTTCGCAAATGAATTCTATAATTTTTTTATCTGGTTTTTGTGCTGGGAAAGTGTCAGAAGTAATTATACAATCAAAGAAAGATTCCAATTGATATTGCTTCAAGAATAATTCTGTTGGCGCTAAATCATCAGCTGTTACAACACCTAAAATAAATTCTCTATCTTTCAACGCTTGCAAAATTTCCGGAATATTCGCGGTCATTTTCATATGAGAGCGGTGTTCATACATAAGAGTAAATAATTGCTGACTCACCCACTGAGACATATTCTCTTCTTTTTCTGATGAAATATATTCACAAAATACTTTTGCTACATCACGACTTGTTCCAGCTGCTAAGGCACTCTCAGGATGAACAAAATTTTCTTCTACACCTATTTCACTTAAAAGCGTTTGTTGTAAAGATTGTGGTAAATCATATACCTTTATAAGCTCAGCGACAAGTTCTTCGGCCACTTTTACCCAAACGGAATGAAAATCCATTAATGTACCATCTTTATCAAATAATATTGCTTTGATCTTCTCCATAACCCCCCACCTTTCTCTTCTTCTCTCTCCCATTGTAACAAGGAAATATGGATAAAAAATGAATATATTGTAAAGATGCCATAAAAAACAAACAAACTTCCAATTTACAATCTAAATCGAATCATTTGACTATCATTTTGGAAAGGCGTAGAATTACTTTCATCGTAATGAGCTAATTATTTAACTTTATTAACTATCATGATAGTTTCCTACAATTTTTATATTATTATAGGAGATGTTTATATGGTTGAAGAAATGTTTTATCGAAAAATATTAGAAAATCTCTTTTCAGACCCTATTGAAGTGACACTTTGGGATGGAAAAACAGTTCAATATGGTGAAGGAGAACCTCTATTTCAAATTACATTCCATAAACCCCTTTCCAAAAAAGAACTTGCCAACGACCCATCGATTGCATTCGGCGAAGCTTATATGAATGGAGATATTGAATTAAAGGGTGATCTTGAAAAAGCGATTGAGTCCATTTACAAGAGCCAAGAAAGCTTTTTAGGAAATAGTAAGTTGCAATACTTCACAAGTAAATGGAATTTTTCAAAGAAGAAAAACAAAGAAGACATTACTCATCACTATGATATTGGAAACGACTTTTATAAATTATGGCTTGATGACACAATGACGTATTCTTGTGCTTATTTTCAGCATCCTGATGACCCCTTAACAACAGCTCAACATAATAAAGTAAATCACATTCTAAAAAAATTAAATCTGCGTAAAGGAGATACTTTGTTAGATATCGGATGCGGATGGGGAGAACTGATTACAGCAGCCGCGAAACAATATGGCGTGAAGGCAATGGGCGTAACATTAAGTGAAGAACAATACGCAAAAACTACTGAAAAAATTAAGCAAGAAGGCCTTACTGATTTAGTGGAAGTTGCCTTACTTGATTATCGTGACATTACAAATCGCAAGTTCGACAAAATTGTAAGTGTTGGTATGATTGAACATGTGGGAAAAGATCGTATTACTGAATATTTTCATACAGTAAATCGTCTATTAGCAGACGGTGGTGTTTCTGTACTACATTGTATTACTTCTCCAACAGATGGAGCTACAAATGGATGGATTGAAAAATATATCTTCCCTGGCGGATACGTTCCATCTGTTAGTGAATTAATTACAAACATCACGAATCAAAAAATGTTCCTCGTGGATGTGGAAAGTTTACGAAGACACTACGGTAAAACATTGGAACACTGGGCCAAAAATTTCGAAAATGCACTTGATGAAATTCGCAAAACGAAAGATGAACGCTTCATCCGGATGTGGCGCCTCTATTTAAATGCTTGCGCAGCTTCATTCTATACTGGCAATATCGACTTACACCAATTCGTATTTACTAAAGGGATTAATGATGATATTCCATGGACACGCGCCTATATGTATGATACAAAGCAATAATAAGCTATTAAAAAAGAGGATGCCATTATAAGGCGTCCTCTTTCTGCTCAGGAACAAATAGTTCTAAGCAATGATAGATGTTTTCAAACTCCATCGGTGCATCTCCACCGTATTCACCATCTAAGTTGATCATTAACTTATCAGGCGAATGCACCTTAATACGATTTGCTTGCGTATATAATACTTTTGGATTGTTAATATGCTCACCGCGCTGCGCTTGAGTTGCCGCTTTAATTAAATCCGCTATTGATCCTTTTTTCAGTACTAACAAGTCAAATAACCCATCATTAATAGAAGCATATGGTGCTACCTTTTCAAATCCACCTACTGAACGTGTATTTGTAATTAAAAACATCGTAATTTCTTCTTGCAGCAACTTTCCATCATACTCAATCTCAACATACGTTGGATGTAATGACGGTAACATTTCAATTCCTTTTAAGTAATATGCTAATTGTCCTAGCACTGTTTTTAATTTGCTCGGCACTTCATACGTTAACTCTGTAATACGTCCGCCTCCAGCAATATTAATAAAATATGTATCGTTTGCTCTACCAAGATCTAACGGGACCGTTTTCCCTTCACAGATAATATCTGCCGCTTCTTCAATAGAACGTGGGACACCAATAGCACGTGCAAAATCATTCGTTGTTCCAACTGGAATAATTCCAAACTTCGGACGATGTTCTTGCTCTACTAAACCATTTACCACTTCATTTAAAGTCCCATCACCGCCTGCTGCAATGACTACATCAAATTTACGCTTTGCCGCTTGCCTTGCCGCAATTGTTGCGTCTCCAGGCCCTGTTGTCGCGTGACAAGATGTTTCATATCCAGCTTGTTCTAATTTCTGTAATACTTCTGGTAAATGCTTTTTAAATAACTCACGACCAGAAGTAGGATTATAAATTATTCTTGCTCGTTTCATCATGTATTAGCACAGGAATTTTCTCATTCATCAATTCAGAAAAAAGAATATATCCAACTTTTCTCCAGCCTTCCTATGCCTGCCTCCTCTCATCTCCATATCCTTCTTTTATCCCAATTTAAAAGGACAAGTAAGAACCAGGATTCATATCGCTATGCATTCGCAAATCCTACCATTCTTCATCGCTATTACTGTTTGTTTTATGGAAAACATGGGAATCTTAATGATCTATTTTTCATAAGATAAAAAACTTTATATGTCTAGATGTATCATTATTCCCACCTTTTTGCAACTATCATACCATAGTTGCTATACAAACATTTTCCCACATTTTACAGAAAAAAACACCCACATGCGGGTGTTTTTTTCCTTGATCTTTCATTACGGACTAGTTCTTGCAGCTAGAAGGATCAGGCGTTTCTCCTCCTGTAGTGAAGCAAAAAACACTTCTCTTTCGAAGGCTCCAACGCCTCCTTCTTCTAATCGAACCGCCTATGCTTTTCTTTTTATCGCTTATTTATTTCTTCTAGTAAGATTTTATTCACAAGCGGTGGGTTTGCTTGTCCTTTTGTCGCTTTCATAATTTGACCAACTAAGAAACCAATTGCACGGTCTTTACCGTTTTTAAAGTCTTCAATAGATTGTGCATTATTATCAAGGATTTCTGTTACAATCTTACGAAGTGTACCTTCATCAGAAATTTGAACAAGACCTTTTGCTTTCACGATTTCTTCTGGGTCTCCACCTTTTTCAATTAACTCGTTAAATACTTTCTTCGCAATTTTAGAAGAAATCGTACCTTTCTCGATTAATTGAATCATTTTAGATAGCCCAGCAGGTGTTAAAGCTACATCTTTTAATTCTTTTTGTTGTTTGTTTAAATATGCAAGCACTTCACCCATTAGCCAGTTTGATGCTAACTTCGCATCTGCACCGCCTGCAACTGTTTCCTCAAAGAAATCAGACATTTCTTTTGTTAATGTTAATACGTGTGCATCGTAAGCTGGCAGACCAAGTTCTGCAACATAACGTGCTTTACGAGCATCTGGAAGTTCAGGAATGGAAGCACGAACTTGTTCTTTCCATTCCTCATCAATATAAAGTTCAACTAAATCCGGTTCTGGGAAGTAACGATAATCGTCAGATCCTTCTTTTACACGCATTAAGATTGTTTTCTTTGTAGCTTCATCATAACGACGTGTTTCTTGTTGAATAATACCACCGGATAGTAATTCTTTTTCTTGACGAGCTTGTTCAAACTCAAGACCTTTTTGAACATAAGTGAAAGAGTTTAAGTTTTTTAGTTCTGCTTTTGTACCAAACTTCTCTTGCCCTACTGGACGAAGAGAAATGTTTGCATCACAGCGAAGAGAACCTTCTTCCATCTTACAATCAGATACACCAGTGTATTGAATGATTGATTTTAATTTTTCTAAGTATGCATATGCTTCTTCTGGCGTACGCATATCTGGCTCAGATACGATCTCAATTAACGGAAGGCCTTGACGATTGTAGTCTACTAATGAGTAACCTTCACCTGTATGTGTTGATTTACCTGCATCTTCTTCTAAATGAAGACGAGTAATACCGATTCGTTTCTTTTGACCACCTACTTCGATTTCAATCCAACCATTTTGCCCAATTGGTTTATCAAATTGAGAGATTTGGTATGCTTTCGGATTATCTGGATAGAAATAGTTCTTGCGGTCAAACTTCGTTTCTGTTGCGATTTCACAGTTTAAAGCCATTGCAGCTTTCATTGCAAAGTTTACTGCCTCTTTGTTTAAAGTTGGAAGTACCCCTGGGTATCCTAAATCAATTACACTTGTTTGTGTATTTGGATCCGCTCCGAATTCTGTTGGACTCGCAGAGAAAATTTTCGAATTTGTTTTTAACTCAACGTGAACCTCTAAACCAATAATTGTTTCAAAATTCATCTATGCTCGCCTCCTTACAGACTTGCTTTTTTTGTATGATAGTCTGTTGCTTGCTCAAATGCATGTGCAACGCGGTAAATTGTCGCTTCATCGAAATGTTTACCAATGATTTGCAAACCAAGCGGCATATTATTAGCGCCGAATCCACATGGAACAGAAATCGCTGGAACACCTGCTAAGTTTACTGGGATTGTTAAAATGTCATTTGCATACATTGTCATTGGATCATCAATTTTTTCGCCTACTTTAAACGCTGGAGTTGGCGTTGTTGGTCCAATAATCACATCGTAATTTGCAAATACATTTTCAAAGTCATTTTTAATTAATGTACGTACTTGTTGTGCTTTTTTGTAATATGCATCATAGTAACCAGAGCTAAGTGCAAATGTACCGAGCATAATACGACGTTTTACTTCGTCTCCGAACCCTTCACTACGCGTATTTTTGTAAAGATCCATTAAGTTATTCACATTATCAGAACGAACACCGTAGCGTACGCCATCAAAGCGTGACAGATTAGAAGACGCTTCAGAAGAAGAAATTAAGTAGTACGTTGCTAGCGCGTATTTAGAGTGCGGAAGGGATACTTCTTCCCAAGTTGCGCCCATACCTTCTAACACTTTTAAAGCAGCTAGTACGGACTCACGAGCTTCTTCACCAACACCTTCTCCTAAATATTCTTTTGGTACAGCAATACGTAAACCTTTTACATCGCCTGTTAAACCAGCTAAATAGTTACCTACTTCAATATTTGCAGAAGTTGCATCCATACGGTCAACACCTGAAATAGCTTGTAATAAGTACGCATTGTCTTCTACAGTACGTGTAATTGGTCCGATTTGATCAAGTGAAGATGCAAATGCGACTAAACCATAACGAGATACACGTCCATAAGTTGGTTTTAAACCTACAACACCGCAATATGCAGCTGGCTGACGGATGGAACCGCCGGTATCAGAACCTAGAGAGAATAATACTTCTCCTGCTGCAACTGCTGCTGCAGAACCACCGCTAGAGCCACCTGGAACATATTCTAAATTCCATGGATTTTTCGTAGCATAAAAACCAGAGTTTTCATTGGAAGAACCCATTGCAAACTCGTCCATATTTAATTTACCGATTGTAATTGTGTCAGCTTCGTTTAACTTCTGCACAACTGTCGCATCATAAATTGGATCAAAGTTTGCTAACATTTTGCTTGCACAAGTTGTACGAAGACCTTTTGTTACAATGTTATCTTTAACACCGATTGGCATACCGAATAATAGACCATTATCTTCAGCACCAATTTTTGCATCTAATTCTTTCGCTTTCGCACGTGCGTTTTCTTCATTTAATGTAAGAAACGCTTTTACGTTATCTTCAACATCCGCAATACGTTTGTAAGACTCTTCTACTAAATCCGTAACGGAAATTTCTTTGTTGTTTAATTTCTTATGTAACTCTGATACAGAATGATCAAATAATGACATCGAAATTCCCCCCCTATTCTAATACTGCTGGAACACGGATTTGATTCTCTTTGTGATCCGGTGCATTTTTTAATACTTCTTCTACTGGTAAACCTTGTTCTGGTACATCTTCACGCATAACATTTCTCATCGTTAATACGTGAGTTGTTGGTTTGACATTTGTTGTATCCAATTCATTTAACTGTTCTGCAAAAGTAACAATTGCATCGAGTTGTTTTTGAAACTTTTCTGCTTCTTGATCTGTAATGGCAAGACGCGCTAAATGCGCTACATGCTTTACATTCTCAACGGAAATTCTTGACACGGCTAGGCCACCTCCATAATATATCGTGCAATCTACAATACTATTGATGATACCAAATTTTCAGTACTTCAAGCAAGTCAACACATGGCACTTATAGCACTTTTACATAAAAAAAGAAAGGCTTTTGCCCTTCTCGTAAATCACTCTTTATCTAATGGTTTATTTTTCGGAAATCTTTCGTTATCTTCTTCATTATCACGAATTGTTTTTTGAAGTACAAAACATGACATTGTTAAAAACAATGTACCTATTAAATAGTATCCTTTTACACTAAGCGTTTCATCTAGTGTATAAATACCAATCAACATACCTGAAAGCGCACAAACAAACGAAGTCCATGCTAAAAACGTGAACGCTTGCGTATTTCTCCTTCTCATTGTTCTCCCCCTTATAGCTGCATATCCATTATAGATAAATATATTTATCATCATGGATTTTTATGTAATTTTTTCTCTTTATTAATCTATCATAAAATTTTCTCACTTCACAACTTATTTTCGAATTAATCAAAAAAATATATGGTGTTATCGTTATTGACTGTGCACCAACGAGTGAAACACTTGCTATGTTAAGTTTTCTTGACATGCTCGGATGGTGGATGGAAAAACTCTTTTCTATTAACAGAAAAGTATTAAAAGTTGCCCGTCCTGTGGCACAACCTTTACTCGGTATCCCTCTTCCTACAGATGATATCATGGATGAATTAACAAACACACTCAAGCAACTAGAAGAAATACGAGAACTTTTTCCAATCGTGATATAATAAAGTGAAACTTTAATCAGTGGGGTTTTTCTTCATCTCCCACTGATTCTGAGCCCTCACCAATCGGGCTGTTACGGGCAGCCCTACTCCCACCTATCTTCCTTGCTTCTCTCTGAATCTTGAGATGGGAGTCTTACTGCCCTAAAATAGCGGGATAAATTCACATTGTTGTAAATCCTGAAAAATGATGATTAACGAGGCTCAGTATAGCTTTACCTATTAAAGTATTACTATCGAATAACAATATGGGAAGCCCTCTCCTTAAGGGCTTTCTATTCCTTTACTCGGAGATGATCGATTTGATTAAAACACCTAAAGCGAAACATGTATCTACCAATATGATAATTTGGATTATTCCCTTATTATTTTTCATTCATAATCTTGAAGAATCTATTAGTATGCCTCAATATCTCGCTAATCAATTCTCTATCAACTTCATAAATACGCATCAATTTCTAATAGCAATTTGTATATTAACAACCATTGTTCTGCTCTTTATCATTCTCTATCAACTTCATATTATCTCTTCTATTTACTGGATTATTTTCATACAAGGTGCTATTTTCTTTAACGCTGTTCAACATATGATTTTATTTTTCATGTATCGCGCATACAACCCTGGAGTGATATCAGCATTTATCATTGTACTATTTTCCCTCTACTTATTTTCTTTAATACAAGTTCCAAAAAAGAAACTAGTCCTTATACTAATTTTCAGCTTACTCTCCTATCCTTCTATGATTTGGATCACCTTATATTTAGCTAGTTTCTTTGACTAACCAAAATAAGAGAGACCAGGAAAACTCCTGATCTCTCCACTCTCCTTCACAGACGTTATTTTTTATGGTATACAGAATTGGAAGATACAAAAAATTAGGGTTTCATCTGTTAAGTAAGATTATATGTTGAACAGACTAACAGCGGAGGGGTTCCTTCTGTTAATCCGTTAAACGCACTATCATTTAACAATTTTTTCTATTTCATCAAGTGAAAGATCTACTGAGATCGAACCATCCTTCGTTTCTTTCTTAATTGCATCTGTTACTTCTTTTGAATGGTATAATTTAATCACTTTTTTGATTGTTGGATCATCTTTATCTTTCGTACGAGCTGCGAAGATGTTAATATACGCTTTCGCACTGTCGTTTTTTGGATCTTCTAAGAAAATAGGATCTTTCGCAGGATTTAAACCAGCTTGACCAGCTACACCATTGTTAATAACGGAAGCTGCTACATCCTTTAATACACGAGGGGTTTGCTGTGCAATAACTGGTGTAATTTTTAATTTTTTTGGATTTTCAGCAATACCACTTGGATCGCCGAATAAACCGAAATCTTTTTTCAATTTTAATAGGCCCGCTGCATCAAGAAGTTTTAAGGCACGTGCTTGATTCGTTGGATCATTCGGAATAGCAATTTCTGAACCATTTGGAATGTCATTTGGTTTTTTATACTTTTCAGAGAATAATCCCATTGGTGCAATTTGCGTTGTACCTACAGCTGTAATATCTAATTTATGTTCCTTTTTAAACTGCTCTAAAAAGGCAATATGTTGAAATGCATTCAATTCAATATCCCCATCAGCTAATGCTTTATTTGGCGTTGTATAATCAGAGAACTCCACAAGTTTGATTTTCATACCTTCTTTCTCAGCTTTCTTCTGAAGAATGCTCCAAGCTTCTCCATCCGTTCCTGTTACACCGATGCGAACGACCTTCTCCTTTTCTTTCGCTTCAGCATCCCCATTTGAGCAACCACTCAAAGCGGTAATTCCTACAATTGCTGATAATGCAAATGCTAATATCTTTTTCATCTTCTATCCCTCTTCTCTTCTTTATGACCTTCTTAAAAATATTTTCGAGAAATAATTCCCTAGATGTTGAGCTAATTGTACAAGAATAATAAGCAATACAACTGTCACGAACATAACCGATGTATCAAAGCGTTGATAACCATATGTCATTGCTAAATCACCAAGACCACCGCCACCAACAAGCCCAGCCACTGCTGAAAACTCAATTAAGCCAACAGTCATAAACGTAACCCCTAAAATTAATGGTGCCAATGCCTCCGGAACAAGAATTTCAAACACAATTCTTAATGGTGATGCCCCCATTGCTTGCGCTGCCTCGATTACTCCTTTCGGTACTGAAACAAGATTTGTTTCTACCATTCTGGCAATTCCAATCGAAGCAACAAGTGTCATTGGAAAAATCGCTGCAGCTGTTCCGATTGTTGTTCCAATAACAGTTCTTGTAATGGGACTTAAAGCTACTAAAAAGATAATAAACGGAATTGGACGAATCGTATTAATAACAATATTAAGAATAGAAAAGACCAATTTATTTTCTAAAAAGTTACCTTTCCTTGTCACATATAAAAGTAAACCTAGAGGTATACCTAGTATTGCGGCGAATATAAGAGTTACAATTACCATTAAAAGGGTATCCCCTGTCGCATCGAGAATCCGTGGCCAAAATATACTCCAATCAACTCGCATGTGCTTTAACCTCCTTCAGTTGTACTTGCAGTCTGAGATATTGTAAGGCTTTTTGAATTTCTTTTTGTTCACCTTGCAGTTCTACAAGAAGATTTCCAAATAACACATTTTGTAATTCAATAATGTTTCCGTAGAGCACATTTACATCCACATTATAATTTTTGGCAATATACGATAATACCGGCTGTCCTGTCTCTTCACCCGTAAATGTTAATCGATAAATTTGTCCACCAGTTTGAATTTTTGCTAGTACACTTTCTGGTAAATGGTCATTCACAACAGAACGAACAAAATTTTGAGTCGTTTTTGTTTTTGGTTTTGTAAAGATATCAAATAATGTCCCTTCTTCAATGACTCTCCCTTTCTCCATAACTGCCACGCGGTGACAAATTTCTTTCACAACTTGCATTTCATGTGTAATGAGGAGAATTGTTAATTTATATTCTTTGTTTATTTTCTTTAATAGATTCAAAATTTCTGTGGTTGTTTCAGGATCTAATGCCGATGTTGCTTCATCACAAATAAGAATATCTGGTGATGTAGCAAGTGCTCTCGCAATTCCAACACGTTGTTTTTGTCCCCCTGACAATTGCTCTGGATAATAATTTGCTTTATCTTCTAATCCTACAAATTCCAACAGCTCATTTACTCTTTCTTTTATCTCATTCTTCGGTACTTTCGCTAACTTTAATGGATATGCAATATTCCCAAACACTGTTCTTGAATTGAATAAATTAAAACTTTGGAAAATCATTCCGATTCTTTGTCTTAACTGTCGTAACTCCTTTGTTGTTAGAGATGTAATGTCTTTATCATCTATTGAAACTTTCCCTGAAGTCGGTCTTTCTAACATATTAACTAAGCGTAATAATGTGCTTTTTCCAGCGCCACTAAACCCAATAATACCGAATACTTCTCCCTTTTTAATCGAAAGTGTTACATCTTCTACTGCATGAATAGGCTCTCCACCAGATTCATATACCTTACTTACATTTGTAAAAGAAATCATTTTTTCCCCTCCCATATGCTATAGCAACTTGAAGTAGACCTCCCGAGGTAAAATAAAAAGCGCCCTCCTTCTTATCAGTCATAAAAGATAAGAAGGAGAGCACTTTTAAATATACTCGTTCACATCTTCTCATCTTTCAAGTCCTTTTTAGACTTGCTGGAATTAGCACGGTATTAAAAAACCCGTTGCTGAGGTATCATAGGGCCAGTCCCTCCACCTCTCTGGATAAGAATGTCTCGATTTAATTGTTATTTAATTATTTTTTATTATAAAACTCAGAAAAGTTAGAGTCAACATAAAATTCCTAAAGTATAGCGATTATTTTTCTATTGGAATTTTCAAATCAAATGTAAAATTCTTCTCTTATTCTCTTTTGCAAAGGAAAATATCCCTGCCTCATTGAATAAAATGACATGAATACGAAATATAGTGGAGGACGATAAATAATATGAAAACAGCACTGTTACTCGTTGATATTCAAAATGACTATTTTCCGAATGGAAAGATGGAATTACGTAATGCCGTAGAAGCTAGTGAGTACGCTCGTCAATTATTACAATATTTTCGACAAACAAACCAACCAATTTTTCATATTCAACATGTATCTTTTGGGGATCATGCAACTTTCTTCCTCCCCAATACAGAAGGTGTCCATATTCACGAAAGCGTTCGTCCCTTACAAAATGAAACGGTGATTTTAAAACACTATCCGAATAGCTTTCGAGAAACAAATCTATTACAGAAACTACAGAAATTAAAAATCGAGCGTATTATTATATGCGGAATGATGACACATATGTGTATTGATGCTACCGTGAGAGCTGCTTTTGATTTTGGGTTTCATTGCACCGTGATACATGATGCTTGCGCAACGAAAGACCTTCTCTTTAAAAATGCCACTATTCCCGCTGTCTATATTCATAACACCATTTTGGCAAGTCTAAATGAAGGATATGCTGATGTAATAAGTACAGAAGAATTTTTACCCGTCTAAAAAATTCTATCTATTACCCTTTTTACTATATTTGTGAATATAAAAACACTACTTTCAGTCAATAAAACTGAAAGTAGTGTTCTCTTGCCTAACCATAGATTTTCTTTCAAGTTGTATTATACAGGAATTCCATAAAAATAATACAGAAAAATACGACGAATTGAATAAATTTTGTAGCATTCTATTCGTTTCATAACATAACCTACGTAAAAGAGCACAAAACCATGAACTTTTAATATCAACACAAAATGACAATAGATCAGCTTAATCAAAAAATGTTGCTATTACAAACGTAAAAAGAACCCGTCCAAAAGTTATACATTTTGGAAAGGCTCTCTTTGTTACTTCTTATAACATTTCAGAAGTTGTTTTTGCTTGCATATGAAGCGCTAAGTAATCAGGACCACCAGCTTTAGAATCTGTACCAGACATGTTAAAACCACCGAATGGTTGATAACCTACGATTGCTCCAGTACATCCACGGTTAAAGTATAAGTTACCTACATGGAAGTCTTCACGTGCTTTTTCAATATGTGCACGGTTGTTAGAGATTACTGCTCCTGTTAAACCGTATTCTGTATTATTTGCAATTGCAAGCGCATGATCAAAGTCTTTTGCTTTACAGAATGCTACTACTGGTCCGAAGATTTCTTCTTTCATTAAGCGAGCATCTTCTGCAACGTCAGCAACGATTGTTGGCTGGATAAACCATCCTTTAGAATCGTCTCCTTCGCCACCTGCTACTATTTTCCCTTCTTCTTTACCAATTGCAACATAGCTCATCACTTTATCAAATGCAGCTTGATCATTTACTGGTCCCATATTTGTTCCTTTTTCAGCTGGGTTACCTACAGTTAATTCTTTTGTTAATTCAACTGCACGATTTAATACTTGATCGTATACCTCTTCATGGATGACTGCACGAGAGCAAGCAGAACATTTTTGTCCTGAGAATCCGAATGCGGATGCAACGATAGATTTCGCTGCTAATTCAAGATCTGCTTCTTTATCAACAACGATTGTATCTTTACCACCCATTTCAGCAATAACGCGTTTTAACCAAATTTGACCTGGGTGTACTTTTGCAGCGCGTTCGTAAATACGAATACCTACATCACGTGATCCAGTGAAACTAATGAAACGCGTACGAGGATGGTCTACTAAATAGTCACCAACTTCAGAACCACTACCAGGGATAAAGTTTACTACGCCTGCTGGTAAGCCTGCTTCTTCTAAAACTTCCATAAATTTCGCTGCTACTACAGGTGTTGTACTAGCTGGTTTTAATAATACTGTATTACCAGAAACTAACGCAGCTGTTGTCATTCCTGCCATAATTGCAAATGGGAAGTTCCAAGGTGAAATAATTACACCTACTCCTAATGGAATATAAGAGAAACGGTTATATTCAATAGGACGGCTTTCTACTGGAATACCGTCTTTTAATTTCAACATTTGACGTCCATAATATTCCATAAAATCAATTGCTTCTGCTGTATCAGCATCTGCCTCATTCCATGGTTTACCTGCTTCTTTTACAAGAATAGCAGAGAACTCATGTTTTCTACGGCGAACGATTGCTGCAGCGCGGAATAAAATGTCTGCACGCATTTCGGGTTTCGACTTTCTCCAAGTTTGGAATGTCTCATCAGCCACTTGCATTGCTTTTTCAGCTAATTCGCGACTAGCCTTTGAAACGCTACCAATAACTTCTTCTTTATTCGCAGGGTTTACAGAAACAATTTTATCTTCTGTAGTAATTTTTTCTCCCCCGATAATTAATGGATAGTCTTGTCCAAGATAAGATTCTACTTTCTTTAACCCTTCTTCAAACGCTAATTTGTTAGCCTCTACTGAAAAATCTGTAAAGGGCTCATGTTTGTACGCTACTACCATTCTTTTTAGCCTCCCCTTAGAAAAACGTTTACATTTTACAACATTATTCTACACGATAATTTAGATTTATTCAAATATTCCTAGACTTATATTTTAAAAATTAATAAATTTTTAAAATATAATAAAAAGATTCATACAAAAGTATGAACCTAAAAAACATGCGTATATTCTAAAACATTTTTTCCAATTAACAAAATCGTCACCAATAGGAATAAAGTTCGGACATACCCAACACCTTTTTGCACTGCAAATCTCGACCCAAAATATGCTCCGATAATCATTGATAATCCCATAATAATACCGTATTCAAAATGAATAATATCTAAAAATAAAAATGTAAAGAAAGACACAATATTACTAACAAAATTCAAAACTTTTCCAGATGCAGCTGCTCGAATAAAATCTAAACCAATTAATAAAAATGCAAAAATTAAAAAGGATCCGGTACCTGGACCAAAAAAACCATCATAAAATCCTATCATTAAAATTGCAAAGTAAAACATTAAAGCTTTTCCCTTTGTCATCTTTTTATAAGTAGAGACGCTTCCCCAATCCTTTTTTACAATAATATAAATGGCGATAAATACCAACATAACTAATACAAGTGGCCGTAAAATATCCGGGGGAATACATTTTACAACTAACGCTCCCGCAATTGCTCCCATAATAGTTAATGGGATTAACTTTCCTACAATGCAAAAATCAACTTTTTTTGAACGAATAAAATAAATTGTGCTTGTGAATGCCCCCATTGTTGAAGCTAATTTATTTGTTGCAATCGCTGAAGCAGGTGATAATCCTACGAACATAAGTGCAGGTAATGAAATTAATCCCCCTCCTCCAACAACAGAATCAATAAAAGAAGCTAAAAAGCCGAAAGCCACTAGTAAAACGATAACCTGAAGACTTAATTCATCCATTTCTTTTCCCCTCATCCTTTTATTTGTAACATTAGAAATTATAACAAAATTATTAAAGAAAAAAAGCTATTCCATGAATGGAACAGCTTTTTTCTTTAATTTAAAATTTTCACAAACGGTTCGTCCTGCTTCGCTTCACGTACAATCACAGCTTCTGGATGTTCAACTGACCTAATCGTTACTTGTACTTTCATATAGTTTGGGAAGTACTGCATGACACTTCCAGCTACATATTGAGTAAAGCCGATAATTTCTGATTTTCCATTAAATTGAACCGGAATATCCACTTTCATCTCTTTTAATTCATCATCCTTATAAAATCCTGTACCCACAACAGCCCTGTAATCTCCTTCAAAGTACTTGCTCAGATTCGTCTTAAAGTTATCCATCATGGCATGATCTTCACGTTTATCAGATTTCGCTGCTTCAGAAGGGAATAAGTAATACTTTTCATTAATTGGATTCCATTCTTCAATCGAATCGCTGCCTTTATCAAGTTTAGCATAGGACAAAAAGTTTCCCGGTACAAGTGTCGACTTTGGACCTTGACGATAAATAGCAAAGATAACTGGAACCTCTTTTACCTTTGGATCCTCTTTTTGCATCTCTTTTAAAATTTCCTGTGCCATTTTCTTTCCTTGTTCTAACATCACTTTTTTTGAAATTTCACTTTCACGTGGGTAACCGTGCTCTTCATTATAATATTGAATTGAATTCATCGCTAAGCCAACTACAACCCCACCAAGTTCAGCTTTGTTATTCTTTTGCACATAATAATCATGTTCTAAAATGTTAGAAAGGTATATTGGGGCTTTTTTATGTTTTACCTCTAATGACTCTGCCCCCTCTGGTAACGGCGGATTCAAACCAATATTAGGAAATTTAACGGCATCTTTTTTTAGTTTTTCTTCCAGTTCCTTTTGTTCAGCATCTGTCCGTTTTCTTTTGACAAGCATTTGAATCTTCTGGCCCGTTAAAATTTTGCCGCCTCCAAATAAATAATCCTTTGTACTAAATGATTCTTTTGCAATACGCATTAAACCTGTTTCGAACTCATCTATATCCAAACGACTATTTAACCCTTGTACAACTAAGCCACGTGCCTCACCTGGGTCAAACGGAACGGTCGTTTTATAGTAATCATCGGAAATAGAATACTTCGGAACAATGGCTTGTTCTTTCGCCCCACCTGATTTTTCCACGATCTTCTCTTCTTTTTTTAGTCCCGTGCTACAACCACTTACAAGTAGCCCAAGACTCAATACCGCTAATGCTATTTTTTTCATGGTAAGTGCACCTCTTACTTATTCAGCTCTTGTAAGAACCTCTCTTCATTCCAAATTTCAATATTATGTTTCTCTGCCTGTGCTAATTTCGATCCAGCCGCTTCACCTGCTATGACAAGGTCAGTACTTTTACTTACACTACCCGTTACTTTTCCGCCTAATGCTTCAATTTTTTTCTTTGCTTCACTTCGTCCCATAACTTCTAGTTTACCTGTTAATACAACTGTTTTTCCAGCAAAGTAAGATGCGATATTTTGCAAATCAGCACGCTTTATACCTTTATATGTCATATTAACGCCATAGTCTTTAAACTGTTGAATTAAGTGTAGTACATCTTCATTATCAAAGTACGTAACAATAGATTGCGCCATTTTTTCACCGATCTCATTAATCGCCTTTAATTCTTCTTCCCCAGCTTTCACAAGATTATCCATCGTTTCAAAATGTTCAGCTAATGTTCGTGCTGCTTTTGCTCCAACATGGCGAATACCTAATCCAAATAACAATCGTTCTAATGAGTTTTCTTTCGAAGCTTCAATTGCTTGTACTAAATTAGAAGCTGATTTTTCACCAAAGCGATCAAGCTGGAGTAACTGATCTTTCGTTAAACCATATAGGTCCGCAAATGTTCGAATATAATTTGCTTCAAATAGCTGTGTGATAACGCGTTCTCCTAGCCCATCAATATTCATCGCATTACGTGATACAAAGTGGATTAATCCTTCACGAATTTGAGCTGGACAAGCTGGATTAATGCAGCGAAGAGCCACCTCTTCTTCTAAGCGGACAAGCCCACTATCACAAGTAGGACAGTGCGTTGGCATATGGTATGCTTCTTCTTTACCAGTTCGTTTATCGAAAACAACATTCACAACCTCAGGAATAATATCGCCCGCCTTCTTCACAACGACATAATCGCCAATGCGAATGTCTTTTTCCCGAATTAAATCTTCATTATGTAAAGAAGCACGGCGAACAATCGTCCCAGCTACTCGCACTGGTTCAAGTTCTGCAGTTGGTGTTACAACCCCTGTACGTCCTACACTTAGTTCGATACCAGTTAATCGTGTTACAACTTCTTCAGCTGGGAATTTATAAGCGATTGCCCACCTTGGACTCTTCGCAGTCGTTCCTAAACGTTCTTGCAATGTTACATCATCTACTTTAATTACGATACCGTCAATTTCATAATCAAGATTTGGACGTTTTTCTTGCCATTCTTCTACATAAGCAATTACTTCTTCAATTGTCTCACAGATGCGACGATTCGGATTTGTTTTAAACCCTAGCTCTCCTAAGAAATCTAGTGCTTCACTATGAGATGTAATTGTTTTTCCTTCTATATCAGCTAGTCCATATACAAACATAGATAAGTTACGTTTTGCTGCGATTTTTGGATCCAGTTGACGTAAAGACCCTGCTGCTGCGTTACGAGGATTCGCAAATACAGCTTCGCCATTTTGCTCTTTCTCTTCATTTAATTTTACAAATGAACGCTTCGGCATATAAGCCTCGCCTCGCACTTCTAACGTTACTTCTTCTTGCAAACGTAAAGGAATCGCCTTAATCGTTTTTAAATTTTGTGTAATATCTTCGCCTGTAATACCATCGCCTCGTGTTGAACCTTGAATAAAGCGGCCTTTTTCATAGTGAAGAGAAACTGCAAGGCCGTCAATTTTCAATTCACAAATATATCTTACATTTACACCATCAATTCCTTGACGAACTCTGCGATCAAAATCACGTAAATCCCCTTCATTAAATGCATTTCCTAAACTTAACATCGGTGATTTATGCGTTACCTTTTCAAATATATCAAGGACAGCTCCCCCAACACGAACAGAGGGAGAGTCTTCCGTTATAAATTCTGGGTTTTCTGTTTCTAATTTTATAAGCTCCTGCATATTGCGGTCATATTCCGCATCAGAAACAGAAGGATTGTCTAATACGTGATATTGATAATTAAATGTATTTAAAAGATCACGAAGTTCTTCTATACGCTGTTGTACCGCCTCTTTTGACATATCCTCATTCCTTTCTTATTGTTTCGTCACAGGTGCAAATTTCGCTAATAATCGTTTAATTCCAATCGGACTTGGGAATGCAATATCTAATTCTTTTGCATCACCTTCTCCTTTTACACTGACAACCGTACCGACTCCCCACTTTTGATGGAGCGCTTTATCGCCTACTGCCCAACCAATTTGCTCTCCTCCTGTTGTTTTCACAGTTGGCCTTACAATCTGCGAACGAGAACGTGTCGTTGTCGCTGCCACTTTTGCTTTTGCACCAAATGTTTCTCTTTTTGGTTTTGTTTCATTTAATGGTTCAATTAGTTCTGTCGGAATTTCTGAAATAAATCGAGATGCTGCATTCATATTTGTTCTACCAAATAATGTGCGCATTTGCGCATTCGATAAATATAGCTCTTCTTCCGCACGTGTAATCCCTACATACGCAAGACGGCGTTCTTCTTGCATTTCATCCTCTTCCATAAGCGAACGAGTATGCGGAAAGACCCCTTCCTCTAAGCCAATAATGAAGACAACTGGAAACTCTAACCCTTTCGCTGAATGCATTGTCATTAAAATCACTTCTTCACCAGCAGTTGGGTCTTCATCCACTCGATCGATATCTGCAACAAGTGCTAAGTCTGTTAAGAACGCAACTAAACTCTTATCTTCACTTTGTGATTCAAATGTTTGTGTAACAGATAAAAACTCGTCTAAGTTTTCTAAGCGGCCTTCAGATTCTAAAGTTCGCTCATTCTTAAGCATGTCGCGATAACCCGTTTTTTCAATTACTTCTTCTACTAATTCTGTAACTGATAAATATTCTTGCATGTTTACCCAATTGTGTAATAAACCCGCAAACTCTTTCACAGCCTTTGTAACTTTCGCACTCACACCAACATGTTCAATTTCATCTAATACAGTTGTTAATGAAATTCCATTTTGCACACCGTAATTAATAATCTTATCAATGGAAGTGGCACCAATTCCGCGTTTTGGCACATTAATAATGCGCGCAAAGCTAATTTCATCATCCGGATTCGCAATAAGACGTAAATATGCCAAAATATCTTTAATTTCTTTACGGTCATAGAACTTAATTCCGCCAACAATTTTGTATGGGATATTTGATTTCAAGAAAATCTCCTCGACCATACGAGATTGGGCATTCGTACGATATAATACAGCAAAATCTGTATACTTTCTGTTTCCCATTTGAACTTCATCGCGAATTTTCTTCGCAACAAAGTATGCTTCATCTTTTTCCGTTGCAGCTCGATAATATGAAATTTTGCTTCCAATTTGATTTTCTGTCCATAATTTCTTTGGCTTACGATTTATATTGTTCTCAATAACGGCATTCGCTGCATTTAAAATATTTTTTGTGGAACGGTAGTTTTGTTCTAACAAAATAACCTTTGCGTTCTCATAGTCCTTTTCAAATGAAAGAATGTTGGAAATATCCGCACCACGCCAACGATAAATTGACTGATCAGAATCACCAACAACACAAAGATTTTTAAAGCGCGCTGCCAATTTATTTACAAGCATATATTGCGCTCTGTTCGTATCTTGATACTCGTCCACATGAATATATTGAAACTTACGTTGATAAAATTCCAATACCTCAGGTACGCGCTCAAACAGGTGAATCGTTGTCATAATTAAATCATCAAAATCCAATGAATTATTTTTCAAAAGACGCTTCTGATATTCTGTATACACATCGCTTGATAATTTTTCAAATGGATCCGCAATTGAAATTTGTTTTGCATACTTCTCTGCAGATAACAATTCATTTTTCGCATTACTAATACGAGCTAAAATAGAACGTGGATCGAATTTCTTCGGATCAATATTACGTTCTTTCATAATCTTTTTTACAACAGTAAGTTGATCGCTTGCATCTAAAATAGTGAAGTTTCGATTAATTCCAATACGATCAATGTCACGTCGTAAAATGCGTACACACATAGAGTGGAATGTAGAAATCCAAATATCTTCTGCTTCAGGTCCAACAAGTGTATCGATACGTTCACGCATTTCACGAGCTGCCTTATTTGTGAAGGTAATTGCTAGTATGTTCCACGGTGCAACCCCCTTCTCACCAAGTAAGTATGCAATACGGTGCGTTAACACGCGTGTTTTACCACTACCTGCACCCGCCATTAATAAAAGGGGGCCTTCTGTTGTTTGTACCGCTTTTTGCTGTTCTGGGTTTAAACCGTTCAATAATCGATCTGTCATACTCATATTTACTTGCACCTACTCTCCTTTTACAGCTTTTACTGTTTGTAACGCTGCTTTTATATTCTCATAAATGACGTTCCCAACAACAACTGTATCGGCATATTGCGCTACCTCTTTTGCCTCTTTCACATTTGAAATTCCGCCGCCATAATACAACTTCGCTTGCTGTAATTCTGCCTTTACTTTCTTAACAAGTTCCACATCTCCGTATGTGCCGCTATATTCTAAATAGAAAATCGGTAAGTGTAACAGCTTGTCTGCCATGCGAGCATATGCAATCACATCATCTTCCGTTAAGTCACATTTTGCTTCTGTCAGCTGAGCTACTTTCGCTTCCGGATTTAAAACACAATATCCTTCCATGAAAATTTCATCCCAGTTCATAATATCTCCAAATTCTTTTAGCGCCTCATGATGAACGCCCGTTAACCATTCAACTTTTCGGCTATTCAACACGCTTGGTATATAATAAAAATCAAATCCCGGTGTAATTGCTTCCACATTAGAAACTTCTAATACACAAGGAACTGCATATCTACGAATGCTTACAAGCATGTGCAATACATTATCAATTGTAACTCCATCACTTCCGCCTACAATAACAGCATCTGTGCCAGACTCACAAATCATCTCTAAATGTTCATCACTTATTTCCTTATTCGGATCAAGTTTAAATACATGTTTCCACTTTGAAATATCGTACATGAAAACACCCTTTCTTTTTTCTAATCACCTATTTATTCAAAAAAGGAGTCCGAAGAACGCTAGCTACATAGCGAAAAAACTGGGACTGGTCTTTTTTCATTTCCTTTACGCATTCTTACATTATAACAAAAAAAACATCTTACACACACGCCCTAATCAACATCTTTTCCACCGTCAAATGTTGGATTACATATCGCAAAACTTAGGTGGAACAATAAAAGATGAAATAGTACTTTTTCTATTTCTAAGCTCATTAAGAAAGGAATGTTTTTCTGATGAAGCCAAATATCGGAACAATAAATGCCCTAATTCGAATTACACTCGGATTCGTTCTGTTAAGTTGTAGTACAGCTAAACTCGTACGTAAACCTTGGTGTACTTGGTCTCAAGTTTTATTATGGTGGGGTGCGATGAAAATTGCGGAAGGGTTTGTTCGTTTTTGTCCAATTGTAGAGGTATTGAAATTCGGAAAATATATGAATGCTGTTAAAATTCCTAGCATGGATTTTAAGAAAACGGGACATACTAATCAGGAAGCGAATTCCCCTTCTAGTTCTGACAAACAAACGTCGAATGGAAGTTATGATGCTTCTGACAAAGAGATTGAGTCAGCAATTGAAAAAGCAATTCTGACCAAACCGCTTTGAATCATTTGTCATAGATGCTCTCAAAAAGACTTAGCTGCTGCAGTGGGCAGCTAAGTCTTTTTATTTTACCATAAATCAGAACATACATTCCCAATTTGTTATTTTTCGGAATTTTTCGTTTTAATCATTGTTTAAATGATATAAAAGTGATATCATTTTTATATCAAAAGGAGGCGATTTGTATGAAAGAAAAACAGGTGTTTTATGTAAATGGGTTTCTAGGTATTATCGGGCTCTTAGTCTTAGCTGGTATCGGTGTATTTTGCCTCGTACAAGAAGTATTTATCGTAGCTGCACTTTGTATCATTTTAGCTGCCATTCTTGCTACTGGCATTGGAATTGTTCCACCAAACCAAGCAAAAGTTATTACATTTTTCGGTAATTATTTAGGAACGATTCGTGAAAATGGTTTATTTTTAACAATTCCTTTATCCTTCCGTCAAACTGTTTCTCTTCGCGTAGAAAATTTTAATAGTAAAAAATTAAAAGTAAATGATATTGATGGGAATCCAGTTGAAATTGCAGCTGTTGTTGTTTATAAAGTTGTGGATTCAGCAAAAGCAATTTTCGGTGTAGAACATTATGATGAATTCGTAGAAATTCAAAGTGAAACAGCAATCCGCCACGTCGCAACGAAATATCCGTATGATAATTTTCAAGATGATAAATGCATCACACTACGCGGAAATGCTGAAGAAATTTCAGAAGAACTAAAGCGTGAACTAGAAGCACGCTTAGAAATCGCTGGTGTAGAAGTATTAGAAACTCGTTTAACACATTTAGCTTACGCGACAGAAATTGCGCATGCCATGCTACAGCGTCAGCAAGCAAAAGCGGTACTGGCTGCGCGTAAAGAAATTGTTGAGGGTGCCGTTCAAATGGCAAAAGACTCTATTCAGAAGCTAGATGAAGAAGGTATACTTGATTTAGATGATGAACGTAAAGCAAATATGGTGAATAACTTATTAGTTGCCATCGTTTCAGATAAAGGAGCACAACCGGTTATTAACACAGGAAGTCTATATTAAAGGTTGTAGGTAATATGGCGAAAAAGAAAAGTTTTCCATTACGCATTGATCCTGAATTACACGCAATCATTGAAAAATGGGCGAATGATGAGTTTCGTAGTGTTAATGCTCACATCGAGTATTTACTTCGAGAAATGGCGAAACAAAAAGGAAAGCTCAAAAAAGAGAAATAGGCTTAAAGTTCCCCTATAAAGTTCTTCCCTTTAACAGATAAAAGGAAAGCTATTTTATAAATAGGTTTTAAAATTTCTTAAAAAGTATATAATCATAGTAAGTCTAAAGAAGAGAGTATCTGCCAATACTCTCTCTTATAATATTTAGGTACCACTCTTTGCATATCCGCAATAATAAAACAGACAAAAATTGACTTTCGAACACTCATAATTAATTATGCAAAACAATCTCTTCTCCAGATTTTCTTTGGAAATCTATCATCCTATGATCGACTATGCCATGAGAAAAATACAAAAAAATCCTTATTTTGCATATAGTAACATAAAAGTTTTCATATCACCTTCCTATTCTGCTCTCTTAAAATAATTTGCCTATGCGATGATTAAAGATGAATATAGTCTCTTCTCTTCAATTATCGAATTTCCAAAAGTATAAGAGTAATTTTAGAACCCCTATCTCTCCTATACTATACGAGAAGTCTGATAAATTCATTAAATGTAGCGGTTTTCACACTATCCTTCCGATAAATAAAATACGTTGGAATAAATCTATTTTCATTTAATAACGGTTTCCGAACGAGCTCTTGATGAGAATCGAACTGCTCTGCTACTTCTCTCGGGAGTATAGATACCCCAAGCCCAGCTTTTACACAGCCGATAATACCATCCAAAGAATTTAACTCCATCACTTTCCTCGGAACAATTCCTTCTGACAATAGCCATTCTTCCAATACTTTTCTATAAAAACAGCCCGATTGGAAAACAATAAACGACTGATTTTCCATATACTTATGGTCCAGTAACAAACTTTTCTTTGACAGCAGCATCATTTCTTCTTGAAATACTTCAATTTTTTCGAGTGCTGGATCATCTATACAATTTGCTACAAATGCTCCTTCAAGCTCATGCAAAAGCACCTTTTTCGTTAATTCTTCCGTGCTATTCGTTTGAAGCGCAATCTCAACTTCTGGATATTTTGTATGATAATTAGAAAGAATGTTTGGCAGTCTAACTGCTGCTGCCGTTTCCATCGCTCCAATCTTTAATGTCCCCCCTGGTAAAATCGTATATTTAATATCTCTTTTTGACTCATTCAATAATTGAATCATTTTTTCAGCATATATTAGTAACTTTTCTCCTGCATGTGTTAATGTCACCCCATTTCGATGGCGATAAAACAACTGTGTTTCGTATTCTACTTCTAATCTTTTTATTTTAGCTGTTACATTCGATTGGACAAAATTAAGACGAACTGCTGCTTTTGAAATGCTCTTCTCTTGCGCAACCATATAAAAAGCTACAAAATCTTGTAAATTCATTTTTTCTCATCCTTTCATTCATATCATTATTTTTGATATTACATATTGAAAAACAGTATTTTACGCACTATGTATATTCCACTATCATATGTATTAAGAGCTATTTCAAGAAGGGAGATTACATGAAAGACACAAAAACATGGAAAATGATTTTATCCGGTATCTTTGCCCTAGTAGCTGTAATGGGCATCAGTCGATTCGCTTATACACCCATTATTTCTTTTATGGAAAAGCAAGCTCATGTAGAAGAAGACCTTGCTGGATATTTAGCATCCAGTAACTATCTCGGTTATCTCCTTGGCGCCTTCTTCATTGGATTAATTACGATAAAAAATCGTGAAAAAGTGTTACATCATTGTTTATTTTTCAATGTTCTTTCGACCCTTTGTATGGGCGTTCCCTCTCAAATTTACTTTTGGTTTCCTCTTCGATTTATTGGAGGATTTACGAGCGCTATCGTATTTGTTCTTGCCTCCAGTATTGTTTTAGATTATTTATTTCATCGGAATAAAGTTGTACTAAGCGGGATGATTTATAGCGGCGTTGGAATCGGAATTATTTTTGCTGGAGTATTCGCTCCTCTGTTCAACTCATTTTGGAATTGGCAAGGTGCTTGGCTTGGATTAGGTCTTATTAGCTTTAGTCTAGCTATTTTTGTGTGGAAATGGTTAAAAGAAGATACAAAACATACCGAACAAAAATCAAAAGTTCCTTCAATCCATACAAATCATAGAAAAAACTATTTATTTTGGCTTATTTTAGCTTATGGATTTGAAGGATTTGGCTATATCATTACTGGTACTTTCCTTGTTATGATTGTCGAAAGAATGACACATTCTCTCTTTTACGCATCTTGGAGCTGGATTATTGTTGGAATTGCCGTGATTCCATCTAGCTATCTTTGGTCAAGTCTTGCACAAAAATACGGAACAACGCGTACCCTTACTTTTGCTTATATTTTACAAATGATAAGTATCCTTTCCCCGCTCCTCCTTCCAAATGTTCTCGGATCATTTTTAAGCGCATTATTTCTGGGAGGCACCTTTGTTGGGATTACCATCTTAACAACGACAGAAGCAAAGCGAATCCAGCCGAATGAAAGTAATAAAATTATCGGCTATACAACAGGTGTTTATGGAATTGGGCAAATTATCGGGCCTATATTAACAGGTGTTATCGCAAAACAAACTGATAGCTTTTTCTTCCCACTTCTCATCGCCGCTCTCACTTTATTCATCGCAATTCTACTCTTATTCATCGGTGAAATACGATGTAAACAAGCAGCCAAAAACTCTCTATCGGTACAAGACTCTTTATAAGCTGTTGAAACCATTCCACATTCCCTTTCTTATTTCCTTTCAAAAAAAGAAGCTAACATCTGTTAGCTTCTCGTCATTTCATTTCCAATTGCACGATATCCTATATCATTTCGATAAAATAAACCATCGCTCTTAATCTTTGTAACTTCTGTATATACTTGATCTTTGGCAGATTGTAAGTCGTGCGCTTTGCATGCAACAAATAGCACACGACCACCATTTGTTACAAAATCTCCATGCTGCATCTTTGTCCCTGCATGGAACACAATTACATCTTCTAACATCTCTAGCCCAGAAATAACAGCACCTTTTTCATATGATTCCGGATATCCTTTTGAGGCAAGTACAATACCAATCACAGCTTCTTTAGACCATTTTAGTGTTAACTCACGATTATCCAATACAGCATGACATACATCAACTAAATCATTTTCCAAGCGAGGTAATACAACCTCTGTTTCTGGATCACCAAAACGTGCATTGAATTCGATTACTTTCGGTCCCTCATTAGTTAAAATAAGTCCCGCATATAAAATACCTGTAAATGAACGTCCTTCTTGAATCATTGCTTTTGCAGTTGGATGTAAAATTTTCTCCACCGCTTCATTAACCGCTGATTGTGGAATTTGCGGTACTGGAGAATATGCTCCCATCCCGCCTGTATTCGGTCCTTTATCCCCATCAAAAGCACGTTTATGATCTTGTGCAATTACCATTGGGTGTACTGTTGTTCCATTTACAAATGCCATTAAAGAAAATTCTTGTCCATCTAAAAATTCTTCAATAACAATCTTTTTGCTCGACTCACCAAATTTTACATCGTGCAGCATTTCTCGCGCAGCTTCGAGTGCCTCTTCAAGCGTCATTGCGACTGTCACGCCTTTACCAGCTGCTAAACCGTCCGCTTTAATTACAATTGGTGCACCGACTTTTTTTATGTATGCGACTGCTTCCTCATAATCCGTGAATGTTTCATATGCTGCTGTTGGAATATCATATTTTTTCATTAATTCTTTTGCAAAAGCTTTACTTCCTTCAATTACAGCAGCCGCTTTATTCGGTCCAAAAACGCGAAGCCCCTCTGCTTCAAAACGATCAACGATTCCATTCATAAGAGGAATTTCTGGACCAACAAATGTGAAACCGATATTGTTTTCTTTCGCAAATAAAATAAGTGCATCAAACTCATGTTCCTCGATATCAATTGGTGTTGCTACATCTCGCATACCTTCATTACCTGGTGCTACATACACCTTCTCTATTTTCTCAGACTGTGCAAACTTCCAAGCTAAAGCATGTTCACGTCCGCCGCGGCCGATTACTAATATATTCATATGTCATCCTCCACTTTTAAAATGGAAAATAGGAGCAAGCCTATTTTTCGTGTCGTATTTTGTAGATATGTCGATATCTCATGTCGAAACGCCGATATATCATGAGAAACGGTCGATATATTTCAATTTGCGCCGATAAAATTTCATGTACTTTTATATGCCTATTAATGTTTGAAATGACGTACGCCCGTGAACACCATCGTAATCCCATATTCATCCGCTTTTTTAATCGAATCTTCGTCACGGATTGACCCGCCTGGTTGAATGATTGCTGTAATCCCCGCTTTTGCGGCCTCTTCTACTGTGTCTGGCATTGGGAAGAACGCATCGGATGCTAAGGCGCTACCTTGCGCTTTGCTACCTGCTTGCGAGATTGCAATTTTTGCAGAACCAACACGATTCATTTGTCCAGCACCAACACCGATTGTCATATTATCTTTTGCGAGTACAATTGCATTTGATTTTACATGTTTTACAACTTTCCAAGCTAATTTTAAGTCGTTCCATTCTTGCTCTGTTGGTTCACGTTTTGTAGGAATTATGATTGTCTCTTCATTTAGCGCTAACGTATCTTCTTCTTGAACAAGAAGTCCACCTTGAACAGAAGTTAGTTTTTTACTTGCACTTGTTGTCTTCTCAATATTTACCGTTAACAGACGTAAGTTTTTCTTACTTTGCAATACTTCTAAAGCCTCTTTCGAAAATGAAGGTGCAATAATAATTTCTAAGAAGATTTCATGTAATTTCTCTGCCACACGTTTATCAATTTCACGGTTCGCTGCAATAATGCCGCCGAAGATTGATACTGGATCCGCCTCATAAGCACGTGTATACGCTTCATGGATATCCGTACCAACACCAACTCCGCATGGATTCATATGTTTTACGGCGACTACCGCTGGTTCTGTAAATTCTTTCACAATGCTAAGCGCTGCATCTGCGTCATTGATGTTGTTATAAGATAGTTCTTTTCCGTGCAATTGCTCTGCATATGCAACAGAAGAAGCCACCGCAAATGGTGCTTTATAGAATGTTGCTTTTTGATGCGGATTTTCTCCGTAACGTAAATCTTGCTTTTTCTCGAATGTTACTGTTAATATTTCTGGGCTTTCTTCTCCCATTTGTTCAGTCAAATAGTTTGAGATTAATGCATCATATGCCGCTGTATGACGGAATACTTTCGCTGCTAATTTACGCTTTGTTTCGTCTGTAACCTCACCTTTTTCTTTTAATTCAGCTAATACAACGTCATAGTCTGCTGGATCTACAATTACTGATACAAATTTATGATTTTTTGCAGCTGAACGAATCATTGTTGGACCACCGATATCAATATTTTCAATCGCATCAGCAAATGTTACATCAGGCTTAGCAATCGTCTCTTTAAATGGGTATAAATTTACAACGACAAAATCAATCAGCTGAATGCCTAATTCGCTCATTTCTGCTACATGCGCTTCATTATCACGCACTGCAAGTAATCCACCATGAATATTGGGATGTAATGTTTTGACACGACCATCCATAATCTCTGGGAAACCTGTTACTTCAGAAATCCCCATTACTTGTAAGCCATTTTCCTCTAATAATTTTTTCGTGCCACCTGTTGAAATCACTTCAATTCCTTGTTCAAGCAAACCTTTCACGAATTCTACTACTCCTGTTTTATTAGAAACACTTACTAATGCACGCTTTTTCATTTCTTTTACACCCCTATTTCACAGTTCGTTCTTTCATAGATTGAATGATTTTATTTACCGTATTTACATATAAACGATGTTCCACTTGTTGAATTTTCTTTTGCAAACTATCTCTCGTATCATTTTCAGAAACCTGCACTGCTTCTTGTGCAATAACCGGTCCTGTATCCATACCAGCATCTACATAGTGAATCGTTACTCCAGTTACTCCCACCCCTGCTTTTAACGCTTGGCCAATAGCATCTTTTCCTGGAAAGCTCGGTAATAACGATGGATGAATATTAATGATTTTTCCCCCATATGCTTCTAGCAATGTCGGTCCGATAAGACGCATATATCCCGCTAAAATAACAAAATCAATCTCGTATTCTCGTAATTTTTTTAATATCTCTTTTTCAAACGCTTCCTTTGATTCATATGCTTTCGCCGAAAAAGCAAAGCATGGAACATGATGATAATGCGCTCTTCCGATTACACGCGCCTCGGGTTGATCACATACTAGCAAACTAATTTCAGCATGTAATCTATTTTCTTCTACTGCGTTAACGAATGCTTGAAAGTTAGATCCGCTTCCAGAGGCAAAGATTGCCAATCTATTCATGATCTATTCCTCCATTAAAAGCAACACCTGATCCTTTTACAGTGCGTCCAATGATATACGCTTTTTCTCCTTGTTCTTCAAGAAGACGAACAACCGCTTTTGCATTTTCTTCTTTCACCGCTACTACCATACCAATACCCATGTTAAAAATATTGAACATTTCCTTCTCTTCTATCTTTCCAACCTCTTGAATTAGGCTAAAAATCGGTTGAATGTTCCAAGAGCCAAGGTCAATTTCTGCTCCAATTCCTTTCGGTAACATACGTGGAATATTTTCAATAAAACCACCACCTGTAATATGTGCCATGCCATACACTTCATATTTCTTCAATAGTTCTAAAATAGGTTTGACATAAATTTTCGTCGGCTTTAATAACTCTTCACCAAGAGGTAGTTCTAACCGTCCATATATACGGTCTAAAGACATCTGTCCGTCTTCTAATAATACTTTGCGAACTAAAGAATAACCGTTACTATGAATCCCACTAGAAGCTAAACCAATTAACACATGCCCCTCATCAAGCGAATGACCTGTTATAATTTTCTTTTTATCAACAATCCCAACAGTAAATCCTGCTAAATCATACTCTTCCTTGGAATACATACCTGGCATTTCTGCTGTTTCCCCTCCAATTAGTGAGCATCCAGCTTGCCGACAACCTTCCGCTATCCCTTTGACGATGTGCTCAATTTTACTTGGATCAGCTTTACCACAAGCAATATAGTCAAGGAAAAATAATGGTTCTGCTCCTTGAACAACGATATCATTTACACACATTGCTACTGCATCGATGCCAATTGTGTCATGTTTATCTGCCATGAAAGCAAGCATTAACTTTGTACCTACACCATCTGTTCCTGATACTAATACAGGTTCTTCTAATGGCAATTTTGATAAATCAAACATACCCCCAAAACCACCTAGACCGCCTAGCACTTCTTTTCTCATTGTTGTTTGTACGTGTTTTTTCATGCGAGATACCGCTTCATATCCAGCTTCAATATCTACTCCTGCTTGCTTATACGCATTCGCCATTGTTTTTCACACCTCGTCTTTTAATTTCTCCCCATCTAGGGCGACCGTTTTCAGAAAGAAGCTAGCTTCTACATAGAAAGAAGTAGAAGCTTCTTTTCTTTTTTATTTCATACTTTCTAAAAGTTCTTGTTCATAATCGTAAAGAGCGGTCGGATAATCTCCATTAAAATAAGCCATGCATAACCCGCCGTATTTCCCTTCATATGGACGTCCAATTGCATCTACTAATCCATCTTCACTTAAAAATGTTAGAGAATCTGCACCGATGATTTGACAGATTTCCTCTACAGAGTGATTTGCAGCGATTAATTCTTTTCTCGTTTGAATGTCAATGCCATAGAAACATGGATACTTAAGAGGAGGCGAAGCAATTCTTACATGCACTTCTGTCGCTCCTGCTTCACGAAGCATGCGAACAATCCGCTTACTGGTTGTCCCTCTTACAATTGAGTCATCAATCATGACAACACGTTTTCCTTCAACTACACCGCGTACTGCAGAAAGCTTCATTTTCACCCCTTGCTCACGCAGCTCTTGGGATGGTTGAATAAAGGTACGTCCGACATAACGATTTTTAATTAATCCTAATTCATATGGAATTCCCGTTGCTTCTGCATAACCAATGGCTGCTGAGATGCTAGAATCAGGTACCCCTGTTACAACATCTGCCGCAATAGGTGCTTCCATTGCTAAACGTTTCCCCATATTTTTACGCGCCGCATGAACATTGACGCCGGCAATATTAGAGTCTGGTCGTGCAAAATAAATATATTCCATACTACAAATTGCGTGCTCTACTTCATTTGTAAAACGATCTACTTGAATCCCTTCATCATTTATGATAAGAAGTTCTCCAGGTTCAACATCACGAATATATGTCGCACCAACTACATCGAAAGCACATGTTTCAGATGCTACAACATAGGCATCCCCCATTTTCCCAATCGAAAGCGGGCGAAACCCATTTGGGTCTAGTGCAACAATCATTTCATGACTTGTTAGTAACAAATATGCAAATGCACCTTTTACTTTATTTAACGCATCCTTTACACTCTCGATTAATGACCCTTTCGTATTTCGCTTAATTAAATGCAGCAATACTTCTGTATCTGAACTTGTTTGAAAGATACTTCCTTCTGCCTCTAATTCACGGCGAAGCATTTTGGCATTAATTAAATTCCCATTGTGAGCTAATGCCATACTATGATCAGAGAAACGAAATAGTAATGGCTGAACGTTTGCTACTTCACTTCCGCCCGCTGTTGCATAACGCACATGGCCAATGGCTGATTTTCCATTTAAACCTTCTAACTCGCCTCTTGAAAACACTTCTGATACTAAACCTAACCCCTTATGACCAATAATTTTCTCCCCATTATTCACCACAATACCTGCACCTTCTTGCCCACGGTGCTGTAAACTATGCAATCCGTAGTACGTAACTTGTGCTGCATTTTCATGCCCCCAAATTCCGAAGATGCCACATTCTTCATTTAACCCCTTTATTTCAGCAAGCATGGGATTGCCCCTTTCCAAGCCTTTCTCATTTCATCAACATTTGCTGTAAGTAGTACTTCATTTTCTTCATTATGAATTGTTACTTCATTTGTATTTGTGACTTCACCAACTTGAATTGCTTCTACTACTTTTTCAAACGCTTCTTGTTGTTCACGTTTTACTGTTACAACAAAACGAGATTGTGATTCTGCGAATAATGCCGCTGTTGCCTCCCCAGCTAATTTCACAGTAGCACCTAATCCTTTCGCACCGATTGCACTTTCAGCAATCGCAACTGCTAATCCGCCTTCTGCAACGTCATGTGCCGATTGAACAAGTCCCGCCTGAATTGCTTCTAGTAATTGTTTTTGACGTTTTGCTTCTACTTCTAAATCAATACTTGGTGATTGACCGAAGATTTTACCGTACATCATCTTCTGTAATTCACTTCCACCAAATTCAGCTTTCGTTTCACCCATAACATAAATAAGATCCCCAGCTTGCTTAAATTCTTGTGTTGTTACATGTTTTAAATCGTGAACAAGCCCAACCATTCCAACAGTTGGTGTTGGATATACAGCTTCACCGCTGCGCTCGTTGTACATTGATACATTTCCACCAATAACTGGAGTTTGTAATGTACGACAAGCTTCGCTCATACCATCTACTGATTTCTCAATTTGCCAGAAAATTTCTGGTTTCTCTGGATTACCAAAATTTAAGCAATCTGTGATTGCAAGTGGTTCTCCGCCAGAACATACAATATTACGCGCAGCTTCTGCTACTGCAATTTTACCGCCCGTTTCAGGATCTAAGTAAATATAACGAGAGTTACAGTCCGTTGTGATTGCTAATGCCTTCTCTGTACCACGTACTCGCACCACCGCTGCATCTGATCCTGGTGTAACAACAGTACTTGTGCGTACTTGATAATCATACTGATCATATACCCATTCTTTACTTGCAATCGTTGGTTGTTGTAATAAAGCTAGTAATGTTTCTTTATAGTTATCTACTTTTGGCGTCTTCATTTTCATTTCTTGAAATTCCCTAAAATATGCTGCCTCTTTTGAAGGTTTATGATAAATTGGCGCTTCTTCTGCTAATGCATCCGCAGGTACTTCTGCTACCATTTCACCTTTATGGAATAAACGAAGCATTTTATCTTCCGTTACTTTTCCCATCGCAACTGCCGCTAAGCCATACTTTTCAAATAACTCTACAACTTCTTGCTCTCTACCTTTTTTCACCACAATCAACATACGTTCCTGTGATTCAGATAACATCATTTCATATGGTGTCATACCTGTTTCACGCTGTGGCACATCGTCTAAATACATTTCAATACCCATTCCCGCTTTACTTGCCATTTCCGCAGAAGATGATGTTAAGCCCGCAGCGCCCATATCTTGAATTCCAACAAGCGCATCAGATTGGATTAACTCTAAGCATGCTTCAATAAGAAGTTTCTCCATAAACGGATCGCCTACTTGTACTGCTGGGCGTTTTGCTTCTGAACTCTCAGATAGTTCTTCTGATGCGAAAGTTGCACCATGAATACCGTCTCGTCCTGTTGAAGCACCGACATACATAACCGTGTTACCAGCACCGTGCGCTTGCCCTTTTTTTATATCTTCATGATGAATTAACCCAACGCACATTGCATTGACAAGTGGGTTTCCTTCATAACATGGATCAAATTGTACTTCTCCGCCAACAGTTGGAATACCAATACAGTTACCGTATCCTGCAATCCCTGCAACTACTTCTTCAAATAAATACTTCACGCGTGGTGATTGGAGTTCACCGAAGCGCAGTGAGTTCAATAATGCAACCGGACGTGCTCCCATAGAGAATATATCACGAATAATACCGCCAACCCCTGTTGCTGCACCTTGATACGGCTCAATTGCCGAAGGATGATTGTGACTTTCCATTTTAAATACAACTGCTTGATTATCACCAATATCTACAATACCTGCGCCTTCTCCAGGTCCTTGTAATACACGTTCTCCTGTTGTTGGGAACTTGCGAAGAACTGGTTTTGAGTTTTTATAACTACAATGCTCTGACCACATAACAGAGAAAAGCCCTGTTTCCGTATAGTTCGGCAGACGTCCTAAAATCTTTTCAATCATGGCAAACTCTTCGTCTGTTAACCCCATTTCCGCATATATACGTTCTTCTTTAATTTGTGTTGGATTTGGTTCAAGCATTAACGACATATGTTTCCCTCCAATATTTCAAAATAGATTGAAAGACTTTTAACCCTTCTGCACCGCCAAGAATTTCATTCACAGCACGCTCTGGGTGTGGCATCATGCCAAGCACATTACCTTTTTCATTTACAATACCTGCAATATCTGAAACACTTCCGTTTGGATTGTCTACATAACGGAATACAATTTGATTCTTCTGCTCTAATTTTTTAAGAGTTGCTTCATCACAATAATAATTTCCTTCACCATGTGCAATTGGGATATGAATGATTTCCCCCTTGTTATATTGTGATGTAAACATCGTTTCATTATTTTCAACACGTAACGGAACAGTTCGGCACATGAATTTTAAGTTTTGATTTCGTATCAATACCCCTGGTAATAATCCTGATTCAACAAGAATCTGGAATCCATTACACACGCCTAAAATAGGCTTTCCTTGCTCAGCAGCTTTTTGCACTGCTTTCATTGCATTCGCAAATCGAGAAATGGCACCGCAGCGAAGGTAATCACCATAAGAGAATCCACCTGGTAAAAGAATCGCATCATATTCGTCTAAGTTCTCTGCATCATGCCAAACATAATCTACATCTTCACCAAGCTCATCTTTAATTGCATGAAACATATCAACATCACAGTTCGAACCTGGAAAAACGATTACGGCAAATTTCACTGTGCGACAACCTCCTCAATTTCATAACGGAAATCTTCCATTACAACGTTTGCTAATAGTTTTTCACACATTTCTTTTACTTTTCTATCAAGATCAGTTACCGATTTATCAATTGTTAACTCCATATATTTACCAATGCGCACATCTTGTACTTCTGTAAAGGAAAGGCTGTGAAGAGCACCTTTTACTGCTGTTCCTTGTGGATCTAATACACTCTCTCTTAATGTTACATATACCTTAACTTTATACATGTGAAGCCCCTCCTAAACGTTTTAAAATTTCTTCATATGCCTCGGTTAAATTACCTAAATCGCGGCGAAATACATCTTTATCAAATTTCTCATTGCTCTCTTCATCCCATAAACGACAAGTATCTGGTGAGATTTCATCCGCTAATACAATCTTGCCTTCCTCTGTAATACCAAACTCTAATTTAAAATCTATTAACCTTACACGACAGCTTGCGAAATGCTCAATCAAAACTTGATTGATTCGTAGAGCCTTTTCTCGTAATGTACTTATCTGCTCTAATGTTGCAGCGTTTAACACACGAATATGATCTTCTGTTACAAGAGGATCTCCTAAATCATCATCTTTGTAGTAAAATTCTACGATTGGTTTGGCAAGTGGTATTCCCTCTTCCATTCCTAATCGTTTGGAAAGGCTCCCTGCAATGACGTTTCTTGTAACAACTTCTAATGGAATAATACTTACTTTTTTCACAAGTTGTTCTGTATCTGATAGCTTCTTTACAAAATGTGTTTCAATTCCCACTTCTTGCAACTTTCTGAACAAAAAAGTTGTAATTTCATTGTTCAAACGACCTTTTCCTGTAATGGTCGCTTTTTTCTCTCCATTGAAAGCAGTAGCACTATCTTTGTACTCTATCCAAACCATATCTGCTGCTTCTGTACGATATATTCTTTTTGCCTTACCTTCATACAGCAATTCTAGCTTTTGCATTTCGCAAGCCCCCTGTAGTTTGAAAAATGTGAATAATATTTTTATAAAGAATGGCACAGAATAACGCTATTCTGTGCCATATAAAATTTTCTGCTTAGTTTAGTCCAAGACGTTCAAAAATAGTATCAACATGTTGTAAGTGATATTCATAGTTGAAACATTCGTTGATTTCTTCTTGTGTTAACTTGCTTGTAATACGCTCATCTGCCTCTACAAGATCTTTAAATTGTACTTGTGTCTCCCACGCTTCCATCGCTTTAGGCTGTACGATATCATAAGCTTCTTCACGTACCATACCTTTGTCGATAAGAGTAAGCATGACACGTTGCGAATAAATTAAACCGTATGTTCTTTGCATATTGCGTTTCATGTTCTCTGGGAATACCGTTAAGTTTTTCACGATATTACCGAAGCGGTTTAACATATAGTTTAATGCAATAGTTGCATCGGGTAAGATAACACGTTCTGCAGAAGAGTGCGAAATATCACGCTCATGCCATAATGGAACATTTTCATAAGCTGTTAACATATAACCGCGAATAACACGTGCCATACCAGTCATATTTTCAGAGCCAATCGGGTTACGTTTATGCGGCATAGCAGAAGAACCTTTTTGACCTTTTGCGAAAAACTCTTCTACTTCACGAGTTTCACTCTTTTGTAAACCGCGAATTTCAACTGCCATCTTTTCAATAGATGTGGCAATCAATGCAAGTGTTGACATGTAATGCGCATGGCGATCACGTTGCAATGTTTGTGTAGAAATTGGTGCTGCTTCTAATCCTAAGTTTTCACAAACATATTTTTCTACAAATGGATTAATGTTTGCATACGTACCAACTGCACCTGATAATTTACCGACGCGAACTGTATTAGCTGCTTGTTTGAAACGTTCCAAGTTACGTTTCATTTCTTCATACCAAAGACCAAGTTTTAAACCAAACGTTGTTGGTTCTGCATGAACACCATGTGTTCGCCCCATCATAACTGTGTATTTATGTTCTTTCGCTTTATTTGCTAAAATCTCAATAAAGTTTTCTAAGTCCTTTAATAAGATTTCATTTGCTTGTTTTAAAATATAAGACAATGCTGTATCTACTACGTCTGTTGATGTTAAACCGTAGTGAATCCATTTGCGTTCTTCCCCTAATGCAGGTGTTTCTGATACTGCACGAGTAAATGCTACTACATCATGACGTGTTTCTTTTTCAATTTCATAAATACGATCCATATTAAATGATGCATTTTCGCGAATTTTTTTCACATCTTCTTTTGGAATTTCACCAAGTTCCGCCCATGCTTCACAAGCTAAAATCTCCACTTCCAACCATGCTTTAAATTTATTTTCTTCCGTCCAAATCGCACCCATCTCAGGGCGTGTATAACGACTAATCATCTTTTTCCCTCCAACAGTTGTTCTTGATGGTCCCAAATATGCAAACTACGCGCTTTTTCTAGAGCCACTTCGATATTTTCATTCAAAATATTAACATGTCCCATTTTACGCTGTAATTTTGCTTCTTCTTTTCCATATAAGTGTAAATAACACCCGGTTAATCTATTCACTTGTCTTAGGACCCCTTCTATATGTTCGCCTAAAATGTTTACCATGACAACTGGTTTTAACAAATTTGTTTCCCCAAGAGGTAAATTACAGATTGCTCGAATATGCTGTCTAAACTGACTCGTTTCACATGCATCAATTGTATAATGACCGGAATTGTGAGGACGTGGAGCCAATTCATTAATATAAATTTCACCATCAACTGTAGCAAACATTTCTACTGCTAGTGTTCCCACTAACTGAAGTTCATCCGCGAGTATCTGTGCATATTGAATTCCCTTTTGGGAAAGGTTTGCTGTAATGCGAGCTGGTACGATTGATTCATGTAAGATGTTATTCACGTGAATATTTTCAGCTACTGGAAATACCTTTGTTTCCCCGCTTACACTGCGCGTTACAATAACAGATATTTCTTTTTCAAATGGCACCCATTTTTCTAAAATACATTCAGATTTACTAATCAGTTCACTTGCTCTTGTAATATCAGCTTCGCTTCTTAAAACAACCTGACCTTTGCCGTCGTATCCTCCCGTTGTTGTTTTTAATACACAAGGGAAAGACAGTTCCCTTATTGCCGTAAGTAGCTCATTTTGCTTTTGAATGAGACGATATGGTGCTACCGGCAAACCAGCTTCTACAATCGTATTCTTTTCTGTAAAACGATTTTGGGTTTTGAATAGTAATTGGCTCCCTTGTGGCAAATATGCATACTTCTCAAGCCACTGTAAACATCTATAATTAATGTTCTCAAATTCATATGTAACAACATCGCTTATTTCCGCCAAATGCTGTATCGCTTTTAAATCGTCATAAGCGGCTACAATTTCAATATCAGCAACTTGTGCACATGGAGAATGTCTTATTGGATCTAAAACAGCGATTTTATAGCCCATTTCCTTCGCTGCTAAAGCCAGCATTCTTCCAAGCTGACCGCCGCCAATGATTCCAATTGTTTGTCCAGGTAAAATGATTTTCGTCATATTAGCTCACTACCTTCGCGCACATTTTTCTCAATTGCTTCTCGTCTCAGTTCTAATGCATCATGTATGTCATCATAAAATGAGCCAAGTATTTGTGCCGCGAGCAACCCTGCATTTGTGGAACCAGCCTTTCCAATGGCAACTGTCGCAACGGGAACTCCCCCTGGCATTTGAACAATAGATAATAATGAATCCAAGCCATTCAATGCTTTTGATTGCACAGGCACACCAATTACAGGAAGATTTGTCTTTGCTGCAACCATTCCTGGTAAATGAGCAGCACCTCCAGCTCCAGCGATAATCACTTTTAATCCACGCTCACGAGCGGTTTCTGCATATTCAAACATATAATCCGGAGTCCGATGAGCAGATACAACTTTCTTCTCATACGGAATTTTTAATTCATTTAAGATGTCACAAGCATATTTCATTGTTTCCCAGTCTGACGTGCTTCCCATTATGACTCCAACTAGTGATTTCATAGTAGAATCCCCCCGATTCAAATAAAAAAAGCCTGAAATAGAACATTTCTCTTACTATAAGAGAAAGCGCTCTATCCAGGCATACGTATCCCTTGTGAATAGAAAATACCGAGTGACTTTCCCTCATAGTCTAACGAATAACGGTCGTTAGGTAGAGACTTGCAGGCCATAACCCCGCGATTATATGAGGTGCGATATAATATTGTTTCTATGGTTATATTAACAATATTCAGTAAGCGATGTCAACAAATAATCGAATGTTTTTTTAAACACTAAAAAAAATGTTCGTGTTTTAGTTATTTGTTGACATATTTATGCGAATTATTATTAATATAAAAGAATTTTAAGTCATTCTCTCATGTTTCTTTTTATCCTCTTAAATTGCTAAAAGCTAAACTTAGGGGGGAGGGATTCCTATAGTTCTTTCTAACCTAAGATATCTAAATCCACCTCACCTATGTAGCTATTTCTATTCATATTAAAAACATAGTAGAACAAAAGAATTGCAAAGTGAGCTTGATAAGTTACAATCAAACACGAATATTCAAATGATAGAGAAATAACAAAAAACCTAAGTCAGATTGACTTAGGTTTTTTTGCTTGGCGACGTCCTACTCTCACAGGGGCAAGGCCCCAACTACCATCGGCGCTAGAGAGCTTAACTTCCGTGTTCGGTATGGGAACGGGTGTGACCTCTCTGCCATCATCACCAAACTATTGAAGGGATATTCCTTCAAAACTAGATAACATTTGCTTCATATTGAATCCAGCTCCAGCGACTCTGAACAAGTCGCTTCCGCTTTAGATATATGGTTAAGTCCTCGATCTATTAGTATTCGTCAGCTCCACGTGTCACCACGCTTCCACCTCGAACCTATCAACCTGATCATCTTTCAGGGATCTTACTAGCTTACGCTATGG